>NZ_SJPO01000012.1 GCF_007859935.1 Posidoniimonas polymericola
CCACACACAGCCGCAATAGCGCAAGTTAAAATCGTGTGAAGGATTTACCGGACGCTACTGGGCAGAGCCAGTGGCACCCGAAAGGAAGCATCTTGGGTGCAATCTGGCATATCCAGAAAACCAAAAAGCTCTCTCTATCGCCTTGTCGAGAGCGGCTCCTGCCGCTGCCCTTCCCTACGCCGGGTTCCGATCCCACAACAACGCCTCGCCCTCGTTGCGGGCCCGCATGAACTCGATGCCGGCGAACGCCGCGCCGGGGAGCAGCACGCAGGCGGCCGCGGTGATGCCGACCGCGGGGCTGATCGACGACGTAGCGGCCAACGCGATCAGTGCGATGAAGAGCGCCGCTAGCGCCCGCCAGATCCACAGCGGGATGTTGTACGCGATCAGGTAGCAGCACGGGATTACCACCAGCGTCAGCACCGTAGCGAACGACAGGCCGAACACCACGGCGCCGGTGAGCGGCTGCCAGAACTCGGCGCCGCCGGAGATATTTAGCAAGAGCGGCAAGAGGCCGCCGATCGTGGTGACCGTGGTCAACAGCACCGGCCGCAGGCGGTTGACGCCGGCCTCGATCAGGGCCTCGCGGACCGGCAGGCCGCGCTTGCGGGCCTGGTTGGCGAAGTCGACCAGCACGATGGCGTCGTTCACGACGATGCCGGTCAGGCTCACCAGCCCGATGAACGACGCCAAACTGAACGGGAAGCCCGACGCCCACATGCCGATCACCACGCCGATGAACGACAGCGGCACCGTGATCATCACGATCGCGCTCTGGCGGAAGCTGTTGAACTGCATCGCCAGGATGGCGGCGATCAGCACCACGCCGATCACCATGCTCCACAGCAGGTAGCCGAAGTTCTCGTCGCGTTCGTCGTTCTCGCCGGTGAACTCGGCGTGCACGCCCTCGGCGGGCGTGGTGGGGCGGCCGATGTGGTTCTTGGCGAAGCCCTCGAGGCTGCGTTCAGAGTCCTGGACCGGGCGGAAGCCGAGCTCGGGCAGGATCTCGTTGTTGATCCGCCGGAACACGTCGGCCGCGGTGGTCGGCGCGACGACATTGCACTTCGCCACCACCGCCCGCTCGCGCTCGTAGCGGTTGATGCTGTACAGGCCGGAGTCGCGCCGCAGGTCGGCGAGCTGGCCGATGGTCGCCCGCTCGCCGCCGGCGCCGGTCAGGGTGAGCCGCTCCAGCTCTTCGGGCCGGCGGCGGTACTCGGGCGCCAGCTGGATGCGGATGTCGACATCCTCGTCGTCTAGTGTGATCTGGATCCGGTTGTCGCCGGCGATGGCGGTCTGCACCGCCTGGGCGATGCGGGCCTCGTCGAGGTCGAACAGGCCGACCATGTTCGGCATCGGCTCGATGATCAGCTCGGGGCTCTCGTCGCGGAAGTCGGTTTTGACGTCGACCGCGCCGCGGACCTGGCCCATCCGATCGGCGATCTCATTCGCGATCTTGCCGAGTTGGGTCAGGTCGTCGCCCGTCAGCCGCACCGACACGTCCGCGCCGCCGGGCGGGCCGTCCTGGATCTCCTCGACGCTGAAGGTCATGCCGGGGATCGGGCGGATGTTGTCACGCAGGTAGCGGATGACCTCCTGCTCGTGGATGTCGCGGTCCATGGGCGGCACCAGCTCGACCTGCACCTGGCCGAACTCCGGGCCGGTGGCGGGGTCGTCGTCGACGCGGACCGCCAGCCCGCCGGAAGAGCCGGCGGACGTGACGTAGTGCGAGAGGATGCCGCTCTTGTCCCACCGCTGGAGCGGCTCGGTGATCACCCGCGAGGCGTCGAGGGTCTCGTCGATGCTGTAGCCGAGCGGCAGCTCGTACTTGACGATGAACTGGCCGCGGTCGCTGGTCGGGAAGAAGTTGAAGCCGAGCTGCCCGATCAGGATCTTGGCGCCCCACATCGCCATCAGGCACCAGATCATCACGAACCCGCGGTGGGCTAGCGAGAAGCGGAGCACCCGGGCGTAGAGCCGCGTGAAGAAGCCGATGTCGGGCCGGATGCGGGCCCTGTGCTGTGGGACTCCGTGCTGGGGGCCGTCGCCGCCGGCGGCGGTGAGCGTGTGGAACGACTGCGACTCGTCGTTCACGGGGACGCGTTTCTTGTACCAGCGGGCCGCGACGGTCGGGATGACGAAGTGGTCGACCAGCACCGAACCGAGCAGCGCCACGCTGACGACCTTCGGCATGACGCTCATGAAGTCGCCCATGATGCCGGGCACCAGCAGCATCGGCAGGAAGGCGGCGATGGTGGTCAGGTCGGCGGCGATAACCGGGACGCCGACCTCGTGGATGCCGTTCTTGGCGGCGTCGAGCGGCTCCTCGCCGCGTTCGATGTGCCGGTAGATGTTCTCGGCGACGATGATCGCGCCGTCGACCACCATGCCGAGCACCAGGATGAACGAGAACACCACCATGTTGGACACGGGGATGCCCGAGAAGAACAGGAACTGCAGCGCCACGGCCATGCTGAAGGGGATCGCGATCAGCACCAACAGCGAGATCCGCAGGCCCATCGTCCACGCCAGGATCACCAGCACGAGCATCGCGCCGAACACCGCGCTGGAGCCCAGCACGCGGAACATGACCCAGATCTCGGACGAGGCGTCGCGGGTGATGGAGAACTCGAAGTCGGGGTACTCGTCCCGCAGCCCGGCGACGACCTCGCGGACGCCACGGGCGGCGCCGAGCGTGTTGATGTCGGCCTCCTTGTTGACCATGATCAGCGCGCCGGCGCGGTTGTCGAACTCGGCCAGGTTCATCACCTTGCGGTGCGCGTCGAGCACCTCGGCGATGTCCGAGACCCGGATCACGCGTCCGCCCTGGCTGCTGACCACCGCGTCGCGGATGTCGGACACGCCACGGAGCTCGGTCTCGTTGCGGAGGCCGCGGTCGAACTCGCCGGTGGTGAACTCGCCGGCGGGCACCTCGGCGTGGAAGTTGGCCAGCGCCTGCCGCACCTGGGCCAGCGTGATGCCGTACTGGCTCATCAGGTCCGGGTTCACGTTGACGTGGATCTCGCGTTCCTTGCCGCCGAACAGCTGCGTGTTCGCAACGCCGTCGACGGCCTCGAGCTCGTCCTGCACGTCCTCGGCGATGGTCTTGAGGGTGCGGTCGTCCAGGCCCGGGGGCGCCGTGATGTTCAGCAGCATCAGCGGCATGTTCTCGAAGTCGATGTCGGTGACGATCGGCTGCACCTCGCGGCCGGTCGGCAGCTCGTTGGTGATGCGGTTCACCAGGTCCTGCACCTCGGCGCGGGCCTCGTCCGGGTCGACGCCGTCCAGGAAGATAACCTGCGTGACCGCCGAGCCCCGCATGCTGGTCGACGCGATAAAGTCGACGCTCTGCAGCTCCTTGAGCTCGTCCTCGACCTTGCGGGCGATGTTGTTCTCGGCCTTAGACGGGTCGGAGTCCGGGTACGGGATCGCGACGATCACGACCGCCTTGGTGATCGCCGGCGAGCGCTGCACCGGTGAGAAGAACGCCGCGTAGAAGGCCAGCAGGATGACCAGCAGCGTCAGCACCGACACCGTGCGGGGACGTTCGATGGCGAGGTCGGTGACGTTCATGCGTTGGGGCGCGGCGTCCGCCGCTGCTTGACCTGGGGGCCGCTACTTGACTTCGGGGGACGCGACGGCCGGGCCACGGGCCGGCAGGCTGGCGGTGGCGTCGGCGTCTGAGGCGCCGTGCAGCGCGTCGGGGTTGACCACCCGCACAAACTGCCCGTCGGTCAGCCGCTGCTGCCCACGCGTCACGACCGGACGGAGCTCGAGGTTCTCGGCCGGCACGATAATCGCCTCGCCCTGGTCGACCCACTGATCGAGGTCGACCCGGTTGGCGACCCGCAGGTCGGCCTGGCCGACCTGCCAGAAGAGGGCCTCGACCGGGGTCGGCTCCTCGCGGACGGTGAACAGGAACGCGGCGCCGCCGCGGAACATCACCGCGACGTCGGGCACCCGGTAGGCCAGGATCCGCTTGGTCACCAACTCGGCGGTAGCGACCATGCCGGGCCGCAGCAGCCGCTCGCTGTTGTCGATGCGGACCTCGACCTCGAACAGCTTGGTGCGGTCGTCGGCCACCTGCGCGATTTGGTGCACCTCGGCGTCGATCGCCGGCGGGCGGTTGCCGAAGGCGTCGCGGCCCTCGAGGTGCACCCGGGCGCGGAACACCTTCTCTTCGGGGTCGGTGGTGCGGTTGTCGCTGCTGGCCTGGCGGACCTCACGCATGCGGGCCTCGAGCTCGCGGACCCGCGACTCCGGCACGTCGACCACTAGCAATAGGTTGTCGTTCTCGACCACCTCGAAGACGGTCGAATGGGCGGCGACCGACTCGCCGGCCTCGATCATCCGCCGGGAGATGGTGCCGTTCACCGGGGAGACGAGCACGCTGTCTTCGAGGTTCTTGGTCGCGACCTCGAGCTGCGCCTTGGCGACCGCCTGGCGGGTGAGGGTGTCCTGGTACTCGGCCTCGGTGAGGGCCCCGCGGCCCTGCTCGAACAAGCGGCGGTCGCGGCGGAGGTCGGACGCGGCCTGCTCGAGGTTGGCGACCGCCTCGGCCCGGCGGGCGGCGTAGATCCGGTCGTCGAGCCGGGCCAGCATCTGCCCGGCCTGGACCTGATCGCCCTCGTCGAGCGGCTCGCCGCGGTCGTTGAGGCCGAGCTCGAGCACGCGGCCGGCGGTTTCAAAGCCCAGGGAGTAGTCCTCCCACGCGCGGATCTTGCCGCTCTGCTTGACGGTCAGCTCGGTGACCTCCGGCCGGATTGCCGCCACGCTCACCAACGCCTTGGAACGGGCCGCGACCGCCGGCCGGGCGACGCCCGCGCCCTCGTCGTGCACGCCGGCGCCACGGGAACTGACGTACCACATCACGCCGCACGCAAAGACCGTGATCACGATCAGCACGACGTATTGGCCAACTTTCTTGGCGACTTCTGTCACAGCGGGAGTTCCGAGAGAGGGGTCGGCGAGGTGAGATCGCGGGGCGTAGGGCCGACACTACGCATGATAGCCCTGGCCGAGGGGCCCGACAACGCTTATCCGCGTCGCTCGTTTGACCGACGACGGAGCCGGCGGCGGGTTCGCCGCCGCTAGCCGCCCGTGACCGCCGCGACCGATTGTCGCACCGCGGCCTCGTCCGCGCCGACCAGCAGGAACTTCTTGTGGGGGTTGGTCTCGCCGGACGCGATCTGGATTTCAGATGCCCGCAGCCCGAGCTGCTTCGCCAGCACCTTGGCGATGGCCGCGTTGGCCTTGCCCTTCTCCGGCGCCTGCGTAACCGAGACCAGCAGCTCCCCGGCCCGGACGCCGGTCACCGCGTTGCGGCCCGCTCCGGCCCGGGCCTTGACCGGCAGCAGCAGCCCGCGGGGGTGCGCGACGAGATCGAGCGTGTCGGCCACGGCGTCCGCCCCCTAACCGAGGTGGGCCGACGCGTAGGCGGCCGCCAGCGAGATCGTGTTGAAGGTCATGTGCGCGAAGATCGACGGCGTGATCCGGTGGGTCCGCTGGTAGAGGTAGCCCAGCATCAGGGCGAAGAGGAACAGCGGCCCGATCGCCGCCCCCTGCGAGATGTGCACGAGAGCGAACACGAATGAGCTGATCATCACCGGACCCCAGCCGTGCGGCAGGCCGGCGACGGTCTCCTGTGGCGGGGTGGGCGGGGCGCCCCGCCGACGACGCAGCCGCCGCAGCGTGTGGATCTGCGGCGACGAGAACGGGTTCTCGTCGTCGGGCTGGACCTGCTCCAGGCGTTCTTCGATCTCCAAGTCGCCGTCGCCCTCGGCGTCGCCTTCGAGCTCGAGCTTGCCGGCGACGCCCAGCGCCTCGTCCTCGACGCGCTCCATCCAACCCTGGAAGAGGAGGCGGAAGACAAATTCTTCGAACACCGGCGCGACCAGCCCCGCGCCGAACCAGGCGACCGCCAGCACGAGCGGGTTCGACTCCTGCAGCAGCATCAGCAGGGTTGGGTGCTCGGACTTGATGCCGACGCCGAACACCAGCGCGGCCTGCAAGAGGTAGATCGGCAGCAGCGATGCGAAGGCCGTCAGCACGCCGACGCCAAGGTCCTGCAGCAGCACGCCGCCGCTGGTTGGCAGCCCGAGGTCTTCCCAGCTGGCTCCCCGCCCGCGGTGAAAGTAGATGCAGATGGCGGCGACAAACAGCAGGTTGAGCACCGAGGAGATGACCGTCATCTCCATGAACTGGGTGGAGGTCACCGGCTCGCGCTGCGTGAGCTGGTCGACCGGGCCCGAGCTGACGCCGGCCTCGAGGAACGCCAGCAGCAAGAACCCGAGCGCCAGGAACGCGCCGATCGGCCCCCACGGCGCCGGCCAGCGTCGCGTGTACGGCAGGAACGACCCGGTGCGTAGCTTCCGCCACAGCAGCCAGGCCCAGATCGGCGCGCCGATGAGGGCGACAACCGTGAGCTCGACAACCGCCTCGTTTGTCTCCGACATGTTCGCTTCCCGCGGCCGATCGGTTAGGCGTCGGGGCGTTGAGCGTGCTGGCTCAGCGCGAACGACGCAACGGCGCGGACATAGACCACCCCGGAATACAAAGTCAACAACACGGCGCCCCACAGCGAGACGCGGAACACGAGGCCGAGCCACTCGGGCCGCGGCGCGGTTTCGATCAGCAGGTACAGCCCGGCGATGATCGCCGCGCACTGCAGGGCCATCTTCCACTTGCCGATCCACTTGGCGGAGAAGTCGCCGCCGGCGGTCTCGACAAAGCTCCGCAGCGCGGTCACCAGCAGCTCGCGGCTGAGCACCACGACCGCCATCCACGGGGCCACGGCGAGGGTCGGCTCGGCCGCCAGATAGACGAACGCCCCGCACACCAGCAGCTTGTCCGCGAACGGGTCGAGGATCCGCCCCAGCTGCGTGACCTGGTTAAACCGCCGGGCCCAGTAGCCGTCGAGCCAGTCGGTGGCGGTCGCCACGACGTAGAGCACCAGCGCCGCGGCCGGCAGCCGCAGCTCGAGCGCCGCGAAGCACAGCACCGCCATGACGATGCGGGCCGCGGAGAGCGTGTTGGGGACGTTCCAGACTTTGGCCATCAAGCCGCCGAGGGTGCAAACGAGAAGGGTTTAACGGGCGTCGCCGACCGCCACGCCGACGAGGTCGTAGTCGCTGCGGGCGACAATCTCGCACGGGACCAGGTCGCCCGGCTTGAGGCCCTCGCCGGTGACAAACACCGCGCAGTCGACGTCCGGCGCGTCGGCGCTGGTGCGGCCGAGCCAGACGCCCTGCTCGCCCGGCAGCGGCGCGTCGATCAGCACCTCTTGCTGCGTGCCGACCTGCTGATCGCCCCACGCGAAGGCGACCTCCTGCTGCGCCTGCATCAGCCGCGCCTGGCGCTGCTGCATCACCTCTTCGAGCACGTGGTCCGGGAGTCGGGCGGCGGGCGTGTCGGGCTCGTTCGAGTAGGTGAACACGCCGAGCCGCTCGAACTTGGCGTCCCGGACGTAGTCGACCAGCTCCTCGAACTGCTCGTCGGTCTCGCCGGGGAAGCCGGTGATCAGGGTGGTGCGGAGCACGAGGCCGGGGATCCGCTCGCGGAGCTTGCCGACCAGCTCTTCGGTCTGGGCGCGGTTGACGCGGCGCTGCATCCGCTTGAGCATCCGGTCGTTGATGTGCTGCAGCGGCATGTCGATGTAGGGTACGATCTTCTTGCTCTGGGCGATCGTGTCGATCAGCTGGTCGGAGAAGTACATCGGGTACAGGTACATCAGCCGCACCCAGTCGAGGCCCTCGACCTTCTCCAGCTCGCCCAGCAGCTCCACCAGGCGGGGCTCGCCGTACAGGTCCATGCCGTAGTAGGTGGTGTCCTGGGCCACGACGACCAGCTCGCGGACGCCGCTGGCGGCCAGCTCGGTCGCCTCGGCGATGATCTCCTCGATCGGCTTGGTGGCGTGCTTGCCGCGCATCTTGGGGATCGCGCAGAAGGTGCAGAGCCGGTCGCACCCCTCGGAGATCTTCAGGTAGGCGTAGTGGCCCGGCGTGATCCGCAGCCGGTTGCCGTCCTCGAGCGGCTTGGACGGCGCGGGGCGGAACACCAGCCGCTGCTCCTCCATGCCGCCGATCAGCCGGTCCGCCACCTTGGTGACCTCGTCGCGGCCGAACACGCCGACCAGGTGGTCGATGTCGGGGCGGTGCTCGAGCAGCTGCTCCTTCTGGCGCTCGGCCAGGCAGCCGCTGACGATCACGCCCCGCAGCAGCCCCTGCCGCTTCAGGTCGAGCATCTCGTCGATTGCGCCGAACGACTCGAGCCGGGCCTGCTCGATAAACCCGCAGGTGTTCACCACCGCGAAGTCGGCGCCCTCCGGCGAGTCGACCAGCTCGTACCCCTCGAGCCGCAGCAGCCCGAGCATCCGCTCGCTGTCGACCGTGTTCTTGGGGCAGCCAAGGCTGATGAACGCGTAACGGCCCTTGGGGCCGGCGGCGCGCTGCAGGTCATTCGTGAAGGTAGAAGCCAAGCTCTGTATCTCTGCAAAGGGGAAAGTCTAATCCGTCAATTGTCGCGGCGCGGGTGGCTATCTGGCAAGCGTCCAAATGCCAACCTTATCCGGTTTTTGGCTTGCAATCCTCAAACCCGGCGGATAGTGTACATGCATACACGCAACCCCGCAGGGCAGCTGCCAATGACTGGCGAGATCTCAGTGGACGAAGTGCTGGCGGCGGTCGAAATGGTCGCCCGCGAGGTCTTGTGGGAGGCCGGAGTCGACGCCCCGCCGGTCGACGCGATCGACGTCGCACGGCGGCTCGGGTGCCGCGTCGTCGCGGTGGCGGGGCACGAGGGCCGGGCGTCGCGGGTTGCGCTGAGTGGCTTGCGGGTAGGCGGCGATGTGATCCGCCTGCGCGCCGACGACCGCCCCGAGCGGCGGCAGTGGAGTGTCGCTCACGAGCTGGGTGAGCTGCTGGCCGGACGCGTCTACCAGCGGCTGGCGCTCGAACCGGCCGACACGCACGACTCGGCGCGTGAGGAAATCGCCAACCAGTTCGCCAGCAGCCTGCTGCTGCCACGCCGCTGGTTCCTGCCCCAGGCGAGCCGCCTCGACTGGTCGATCGCTGGGCTGAAGTCGGAGTTTGCCACCGCGAGCCACGAGCTGATCGCAAGGCGGGTGCTGGCGCTCTACACGGGGCCGATCGCGGTCACCGTGGTCGACAACGGCTCGCAGACCTGGCGACGCGGCTGTCGTTGGCGACCGCCGCCGCCCTGCCACGCCGAGCTCGAGGCCTGGAAAACGGCGTTCGACTCCGGGCAGCCCGTGGTTTCGTACTGCCGCGCCGACAAGGTCCGCCGTGTCCGGGCGTGGCCGGTGCACGAGCCCGACTGGAAACGCGAGATCCTGCTGACCGATTTCGAAGAGGCGGCCTAGCGGGAATCGGAGGTGCTAGAATCGTGGCTGCTCTGACTCCACGCTGGTAGCGCCATGCCCGATTCGTTCAACCCGTTCGCCTCGCCCGCGACCGACGCCGAGTTCCGGCCCGACGGCCTGAGCGACAGCGTGCTGTCGCCGCGGCAGCGCCGCCAGATGCAGGTGGGCGAGGTGGTGGTCGCTTGGGAGTGGCGGCGGCTGTGGTACAACCTGGTCCTCACCGCGGCGTGCCTGCCCATCGTGGCGACCGGCCTGGTCGCGGGGAACGTCGATCCCGATGAGGTGACGATGCTGATCCCGGCGGCCATCTTCGCCAACGCCTGCTTCTTGGCCGGGCCGCTTATTGAAGGCTACTGGACCTGGCTGCTGGGTCCGGCGCGGTGGATGCGGAACCTGCTGTTCTGGGCCGGAACCGCGCTGGCGACCGTCCTCGCAATCGCAACCTGCTGGATGATGGTCTCGGCGTAGCGTCTGCGAGGGCCGGTCGGAACCGACATTGCAGCTGGGCCGTGGCCGATCAGGCGGCTTGCCGACTGGGATCCGCCGCCGGAATCGATGCCGACGCGGCCGGCGCAACGGCGACCGCCAACGCGCGCTCCAGGGCTTCTAGCGACCACGGTCGACCGACCACGGCGCAAGCGCCTAGGTCGAGCGCCGACTGGACGACGTCGCCCCGCGGGTAGTCGAACACCGCGACCACGCGGGCCCCGCGTCGCCGACGTCGGCGGCAAAACTCGGCCAACGCGTTGGCCTCGCGTCCGTCGAGCATATCGCCGTCCCACACTGCGATCTGCTCTCCACTGTGGATTGGTTCGGGGCGTCCGCGTCGCGTAGCGAGGACGCCGTAGCCGAGTCTCCTCAGCACATCGACCCACATCTGGCCGGCGTCGTTGGTGAGGGTGGCCACCAGGACCAGCGGCTTTGATCCCGTCGAGGCGGGCGAACCGCCGCCGAGGAGCTGGTGCCAGTAGACGCGGGGGACGTCCTGCCAGGGCCTGCCGGACCGAAGCTCCCCCTCGCACCAGTCGCCGGCAAGGCACATCAACTCGGCCCCCGGCGCCCAGGCGGCAAGTTGCTGCGGGCTTGTCGGGGGGAGTTCGCCCGGCCGCGACTGCGCGAGCAGGACGCGGTCGATCGGACGCTCTCCCAGGATCTGCTGAGCGTGCAGCAGGCTCTCGGCCCGCTGCCACAGGCGGCTGGCCGGGATAACCCGGGCGATGACGGCCTCTTCAGCACGGCTGAGCGCGCCGACGCAGAGCGTCCGGGCGGCCGGGCTGCGGGCCTCGAGCTCGGGTTGGGTGGTAGCATCAAAGTTCATAGCGGGCGGATCGTACTGGCCTACTAACCACCGGGCCAGACCTCTTTTTGGGCGACACTTCGGCCGCTAGCTGCTGCTCGGACTACCGCTTGCTGGCCGTTTCGACTTGACCGGCAGTGCCGCAACTTGATACCTACCGCACGCCTGTAAGCCCTTGTTTGACTGCGTGAGGAGAAGCGAGCTGTCGCCAACGCCTACCACCTTCGGACTCTTGCGGAGCCTCGCGCTGGCCGTCCTGATGACCGCCGCCGCGTGGTGCCCTGCGCAGCGGGTGCAGGTGCCGGAGTACAACGGCGCCTACGGGGCGGCTCCGCAGACGTTCGCCCCGCCGGCGGTCGGCGCCGCGACGCCGATGTACGGCGCGCCGCTCGCTGGCCCTGGGTTTGATCCCTACTCCACGCCGGGCGTGGGGCTCCCCCCTGCTAGCACGCCGTACACCGCTGCGCCGCCGGTTTCGCCCTACGCCCCCTACGGCGGCGCGCCCGCCTACCCCCCTGCTCCGGCCGCCCCGTACGGCGCCACGCCCTACGGCGCCACGCCCTACGGTACTGTCCCGCCCTACCCGGCTGCGTCGCCTAGCGATGCTGGCGCCAGCCCGTTTGCTTGGGAACAGGGGACCTACGGCTTCGAGACCGCCGACGGCGGGACGCTTGAGTTCCAGAAGTTCTTGCAGGAGCTTAGCTTCGAGCACACCTACCTGTACGGCGACCACAGCTTCGACGCCCTCGAGCTGCACCGCTTCGAGATGAGCAGCACCGTGGCGCTGCCGCTAGCAGGCAACATCAAGTCGCCTTTGCTGATTACTCCGGGATTTGCCTTCAACTGGTTTGAAGGACCGGTGACGGTCCCGACGATGACCTCTTCTGGGGCGGACCTTCCCCCCCGAGTTTACGACGCTTACCTCGACCTCGCGTGGTACCCGCCGCCGAGCCCTATGTTTGGCGCCGAGCTGGGGGTCCGCACCGGGGTCTGGACTGATTTTCAGGAAGTAAACAGCGACTCGGTCAGAGTACTGGGCCGCGGACTGGCGAAGGTCCGCGTCTCCCCGACGCTGGAGCTGCTCGTGGGGGCGGTCTACCTCGACCGGCTGCGGGTGAAGCTCCTGCCGGCCGGCGGTTTCCACCTCCGCCCGAACGACGTCTGGGACCTGTACATGGTGTTCCCCAACCCAAAAATCCGCCGGCGACTGGCCCCCTACGGCACGGTCGATTGGGTGTGGTTTGTCGCGGGCGAGTACGGCGGGGGCTCGTGGACAGTCCAGCGACTCACCGGGCCCGACCGCGTCGACTACAACGATGTCCGCGTTTCCACCGGCTTTGAGTGGGAGAACCAACGACAGGTGAGCGGCCACTTTGAAATCGGCGTCGTGTTCGACCGGGAGCTCATCTACCAGTCGGACGACCCGTACCGGTTTGCACCGGACACTACGATCATGCTCCGCGGCGGCGTCGACTTCTAAACCCCACCCCAGCGGCTACCCTCATGCTGTCCGCACGAATTACCGTTGGCCTGCTGACCCTGCTCGCCGGGGCGGCGGCCAGTGCGCAAACCGTGACGGCGCCCTCCGCTGAAATGCAGGCGCCCGGGTTCCCCGCCGTCGTGCTCGACGACCCGTACGTGCAGCCGACCCAAGCGACCAGCGCCACCAACGGCCACCTCCTCGGCCCCACCAGCGGACAGGCGTCCGAGTCGATGCTGCCACCGGGAACCAGGGCCGGGTTCTTCCAGAAGCTTAACGTCTGGTCGGAGTGGATGCCGCGACTCGAGGACGACTCGGTCGGCGTGACCGGCCTTGGGGCCGATGTCGTGTTCGGCGTGCCGCTGCTTAGCCGCGAGACCCCGCTGATCATCACGCCGGGCTACCACGTCAACTTCCTCTCGGGACCCGACTTCGTCGACCTCCCGTCCCGCGTGCACGACGCGCAGATCGACTTCCACCACTTCCGCAAGCTGAGCGACAACTGGCTGTTCGACGGCGCCGTCACGCTGGGCGTGTACGCCGACGACTACAACTTCGACAACAGCGACGCGTTCCGCGTCACCGGCCGGGCGCTGGGGGTCCGCGACTTCCACAACAACTGGAAGGGCGTCGTCGGCGTCGTATACCTGAACCGCGCGGGGTACTCGGTCGTTCCGGCGGCGGGCCTGATGTACGACTGCGGCGACCTCAAACTCGACCTGGTGTTCCCGCGTCCCCGCCTGGCGGTGCGGACCTACAACGCGTGCCCCGGGTGCGACGAGCGGTGGGTCTACCTGCAGGGCGAGTTCGGCGGCAACCGCTGGGCCGTGCGGCGGGACAGCGGCCTCGACGACACGCTCGCTTATCGGGACCTGCGGGTCCTGATTGGCACGGAACGGAAGCTGGTAGGCGGGGTTTCTCGCCGGTGGGAGCTGGGTTACGTGTTCAGCCGAGAGATCGAGTACGAGGATTCGGCCTTCGAGGCGTCGCTGGACGACTCGCTGTTTGTGCGTGGCGGGCTTTCGTATTAGCTAGCCGCGGCCAACCTCTGGGTGGCTGAGCCACCAACGACCAACTAGACTGGGGACCTGCCAGCCGTAGGGCATCGCACCCCGGCTCGCCGCAAGCGGGTCTGCACCGCGCGACTCGCGTCGCCCCCCGGAAACCAAGATGGCCGCCAACACGACGCTCGAACGCTCTGAAGTCGATGAACCCGACGCCGAATTGCTGGGCGCCGGCGAGGTCGCGGGGCTGCGTCCACTCGCCCGACCGCCAGGCGTAACGGGTAAGATTTTCTGGCCCTATGCTATCGCGTTCCTGTTTGTGCACGGGATGGCGCTACTCGCATTCATGCCCCGGTTTTTTAGCTGGTCGGGAGTGACGCTCGCGGTGCTGGGCTACTACTGGATCGGCGCTATTGGAATCAACCTTGGCTACCACCGGATGCTAACGCACCGGGGCTTCATCACGCCCAAGTGGCTCGAGCACACCATCGCTATCCTGGGCGTCTGCAACCTGCAGGACGGGCCAGCGCGGTGGGTGGCGATCCACCGGATGCACCACCAGTTTTCTGATGAACAGCGTGACCCGCACAGCCCGCTGGTGGACTTTCTGTGGGGCCACCTAAACTGGCTGGTCTATCAGAACTCCTACCTGGCCAGCGCCGACTTTTACGACCGCTACGCCCGCGACCTGCTCAAAGACCGCTTCTACATGAAGCTCGAGAAGAACCTGATGTGGTTCTGGGTCTACGTGATCCACGGCGCACTGTTTTACGGCGTCGGACTAGCTGTCGGCTGGGCCTACACGGGCGGGTTCTCCGGTGGGGTCCAGCTCGGCATGAGCTGGCTGGTCTGGGGCGTGTTCGTCCGCACGGTCGCGGTGTGGCACGTCACTTGGGCCGTGAACTCGGTGACCCACTTGTGGGGCTACCGCAACTACGAGACCAAGGACCAGAGCAAGAACAGCTGGTGGGTCGCCCTGCTGACTAGCGGCGAGGGCTGGCACAACAACCACCACGCCACGCCGCGGTGCGTGTCGCACGGGCACCGCTGGTGGGAGATCGACGCCACGTACTGGGTGGTGCTGGTAATGGAACGCCTGGGCCTGGCAAAAGAGGTCGTCCACCCCAAACGGTACGACCCCTCCCAGGCGGGCCGGTAACCCGCGTAAGCGGCGCACCCACTACGTGAGCCCCCTGAAACGGGGGGGAATTTCTCCTCCGCGCATCGCCGCAACAGGAGTCTGGCGCATAGACTTTCAGTAAGGAGCCTCACCCCTATGCTGAAAGCCACCGCCGTTGTCGCCGGCCTGCTCATGGTCGCGACCCAGAAGACCCTCTTCGACGCTACCGGCGTGCACATCTCAACAAACCCGTTAGTCGAGTTGACGGTCTGCGTGCTGCCGCTCGTGTTGATTCTGGCGAGCGATAGATAGCCAGCGAACGCTAACCCCGCCGCGTCCGAGAGTTCATCAGCTCGCGGGCGAGGGATTCCCGGTCGACGTCGGGCTCGGTGAGCATCTGCTGGAGTACCACCAGCATCCAATCCAGACGCTCCTCCGGCAGCAGCATCCCGAACTTGATCACGCCGTTGGCGTTGATCTTGATAACCGGCGTGGACTGGTCTTCCGACTTCAGGCTCGACTTGTCGAGCGCGACGCTCGTCGTTTGATCGGCGTCGAACCGGCGGCGGTACGACAGCCATCCGATCCCGGTCGCGACGCTCGAACCGACGCCAGCAATCGCTACCTCGACCCGCCCCGCGATTGTGAGCAGCAGCACGGCGATCATTGTCGCACCAATCGCGACAAACGGGATCAGGAACACGCACAGGAAGAGCGTCTCGCCAAAGCTCTTAAGGCCTTCTTCGGGTCCAGGAAACCAAGCGGGTGGCGGCCCAATGAAGTGCCGGTAGAGCCCCGAGGCGGCCAGCAACACGAACACCGAGACAATGCCGTTCCAGAACAGCGTGATCGCCGCGGCGCCGACGGCCCCTTTTAACGATCGCAGCGACGCGCGGACGCGGATCTCGTGGCCCCAACGTTCGACCCGGCAGCCGGCGGGCGGGTCGTCCAGCACCGCCTGCACCGGGCGACGGCGGGCGGCGACATCCGACAAACGCGACAGACGCCCGCACGCGTCACAAAGCGCGACTCCTTCCGCCACGTTGATAGCGTCGCGAGGCAGCGACTCGCCACAGTTCGGGCAGGGGTTCTCGCTCATCGGACGTTCCCCGGCGGGCTACTTGGCGTTGGCGATCGCTCGCTTCATGGCCTCGCCCATGTCGGCAGGGCTCTCGGCGACCTCGATGCCGGCCTCCTTGAGGGCGGCGATCTTGTCCTCGGCGGTGCCCTTGCCGCCGGAGATCACGGCTCCCGCGTGGCCCATCCGCTTGCCGGGGGGCGCCGTGCGGCCGGCGATGAACGCGGCCACCGGCTTGGTGATGTGCTCCTTGACGTAGGCGGCGGCCTCTTCCTCGGCGGTGCCGCCGATCTCGCCCATCATCAGGATGGCCTCGGTGTCGCCGTCCGCTTCAAACAGCTTCAGGCAGTCGACAAACGACGTGCCGTTCACCGGGTCGCCGCCAATGCCGACGCAGGTCGACTGGCCGATGCCTAGGCTCGAGAGCTGCCACACGCCCTCGTAGGTCAGCGTACCGCTGCGGCTGATCAGGCCGACCGGGCCCTTCTTGTGGATGTAGCCCGGCATGATGCCGATCTTGCACTCCTCGGGCGTGATGACGCCGGGGCAGTTGGGGCCGACCAGGCGGACCGGCTTGTCCTTGATGTACTCCCAGACGCTCACCATGTCCATCACGGGGACGCCCTCGGTGATCGCACAGATCACCTTGATGCCGGCGTCGACGGCCTCGATGATAGCCTTGGCGGCAAACGGCGGCGGCACGAAGATCATCGACGCGTCGGCGCCGTGCTTCTCAACCGCCTCGGCGACCGTGTCGTAGACGGGCCGGTCGAGCGAGGTCTGCCCGCCCTTGCCCGGCGTCACGCCGGCAACCAGGTTGGTGCCGTACTCGATGCAGTTGCGGCTGTGGAACTCCCCCGCCTTGCCGGTCATACCCTGGCAGATCAGACGGGTCTCTTTGTTGACTAGGATCGACATGCGTAAACGGCTTTCGGCTGTCAGCTCTCGGCTGTCGGCTTGTTTGGATGGGTGGGTGGTGAGGGGGTGCGGTTCGCGGCCTTAACCGGCGGCGGCGACCACCTTCTTGGCCGCGTCGGTCAGGCCCTCAGCCGTGATGATGTCGACGCCCGACTCGGCGAGTATCTTGCGGCCCTCCTCGACCTCGGTCCCCTCGAGACGCACCACCAACGGGACGTTGAAACCGACTTCCTTGTAGGCGGCCAGCACGGCGTTGGCGATAGTCGTGCACTGCATGATGCCGCCGAAGATGTTCACCAGCACCGCCTTGACGTTCTTGTCGCCCAGCAGGATGCGGAAGGCCTCGGTGACCTGGTCCTTGTTGGCGCCGCCGCCGACGTCCAGGAAGTTCGACGGGTGGCCGCCGTGCAGGTTCACCAGGTCCATCGTGCTCATCGCCAGGCCGGCGCCGTTGACCAGGCAGCCAATGTTCCCCTCCAGCTGCACGTAGCTCAGGCCCGCCTCGCCGGCGCGCAGCTCGTTCGGGTTCTCTTCGCTGGTGTCGCGGAACTCCAGCACGTCCTTGTGGCGGAACAGCGCGTTGTCGTCGAAGTTGACCTTGGCGTCCAGCGCCATGATGTCACCCGACCCGGTCACGACCAGCGGGTTGATCTCGGCCAGGCTGCAGTCGAGCTCGACGAACAGCTTGCAGATCGACTGCATGAACGTGACCGCCGCATCGACCGACGCGCCCTCCAGGCCGAGTTTCCCGGCCAGGACCTTGGCGTCGGCGGCGGCGAGGCCGTCGGCCGGCAGGAACCCCTGCTTGTAGATCTTCTCGGGGGTTTCCTCGGCCACCTTCTCGATGTCCATGCCCCCCTCGGTCGAGACCATCAGCACCGGCTTCTTCTCGCCGCGATCGACCACGATGCCGAGGTACAGCTCGCGGGCGATGTCGCAGCCCGCCTCGACCAGCACCTGCTTGACGGTCTGACCCTCGGGGCCGGTCTGGATGGTGACCAGCTCGTTGCCGATCAACGCCTCGGCGACGCGGGCGGCGTCGGCGGCGGAGCGGACCAGCTCGACGCCGTGCTGCTCGGGGTTCGACTTGATGGTCCCCTTGCCGCGGCCGCCGGCGTGGATCTGCGCCTTGACCACCGCCAAGGACCCGCCCAGCTTCTCGAACGCGGCCGAAGCCTCCTGGGGCGTCTTGGCGACGATGCCGTCGGGCTTGGGAATGCCGTACCGCTCGAGGAGCTGCTTGCCTTGGAACTCGTGGATATTCATAAGCTTGTGGTGCGCCGAAGTGGGCCCGGGGAAGGCGTTTAGCGGGGTTTGGTGAGGAAGCTGTGGAGTATAGAGTCGCCCCCGAACGCCTTCAACGGCCCTCGTCGCAACTCAACCTGCTGCTCGTCGCAACTCAAACTGCTGATGATTGCGGCCCCTGCCGCCGCTTGTCTAGCTAACGGAGCTCGCTATGGTACACGCGTCCGAGGCAACCAATGGCTCGACCCTGCGGTCGCTTGGGTTGCCTCATCCAATCGGCCGAGCACCCGGGCGCTTTTTCCGCGGCCAGTCCATGCCCTGCCTGTCAGGCCTGACTGCGTTGTAGGTGGCGCGGCCTCGCCACGCGTGCCGACCGCTAGTCGCGGCGAGCCGAAACCCCGTCCAGCGACAATCAGCAGTTCTTTGCCAGCCGCGGATTGCTGAGCCCCCTTAAATCGCTATCATCATGCGGGCAGAGGGGATACCGGCCACCCGATAGATGACCCACCATGCAGCGCTGCCTCAGCCGCCCCTGCCCCCTTCTTCGATCTTGATCAGATGGCGTAGCTGGGCGATTTGCCACAGCCTGAGCCGGTCTGAGAATCGACGAAAAGTTAAAGCCCCATTGACGTAGCGACGATATCGTGAAAAATTTCACAGTCACACGCGGCCTGATCGTGCGCCTCACCAACGCCCGATCGTGGGCCACCGCTGCGGCGGCCCCGCCGGCGGCGGTTCACGGCTGAAAACCGCGAAAAACTCGCAGTGGGACACGTCTGGTTCCCTACCAATCACTTACTTCAGATCGCGGAATGGCATGACGCGTCGGTTTGAACTCAGCAAGGGTCTCGACATCCCGCTCAGCGGAGAGCCCCGGCAAACGATCGAACAAAGCCCCCCCGTTCGGCACTTCGCCCTCCTTGGCGACGACTACATCGGCATGAAGCCGACCATGGAAGTCAACGAAGGGGACGAGGTCCGCAAGGGCCAGCTGCTGTTCACGGACAAGAAGAACGTCGGCGTGCGGTTCACCGCACCGGTCGCCGGCAAGGTGGTTGCGCTTAATCGCGGCGCCAAGCGGAAGTTCGAGTCGGTCGTGATCGAGCAGGCCGGCGACCTGGAGTTTGTGTTCAACTCCTACCCGGACGCCAACCTGGCTCAGCTGCCCCGCGAGCAGGTGGTCGACAACCTGGTGAACTCGGGCCTGTGGACCGCGCTGCGGACGCGTCCGTTCAGCAAGGTTCCGGCGATCGACTCTGCCCCGGCGGCGATCTTCGTCACCGCGATCGACACCAACCCGCTGGCGGTCGAGCCGAGTTTGGTGCTGGCCGACCTGCAGGCCGACTTCATCGCCGGCCTCGAGGCGCTCAGCGTGCTCACCACCGGCCCGACCTACCTGTGCAAGGGTGAGGGCGTGAGCCTGCCCGGCGAGGACCTGGATTGTGTCGAGAAGGTCGAGTTCAGCGGGCCGCACCCCGCCGGCCTGGTCGGCACGCACATCCACATGCTGATGCCGGCGCACGCCGACCGAACCGTCTGGCACATCGGCTACCAGGACGTCGCAGCGGTTGGCCGCCTGATGCGGACCGGCACGCTGATGTGCGACCGCGTGATCTCGATCGCCGGCCCGGCGACCAGCGACCCGCGTCTCGTCCGGACCACTTTGGGCGCCAACCTGACCGAACTGACCGACGGCGAGCTCCGGCTGGCCGCGGGCGAGAAGGCCCGGGTAGTTTCGGGCTCGGTGCTGTCGGGCCGCACGTCCGAGTCGCCCCGCGATTTCCTGGGCCGCTACCACACACAGGTGTCGGTGCTGGTCGAGGGGACCGAGCGGGAGTTCATCGGCTGGATGCTGCCCGGCTTCGACAAGTTCTCAGCGTCCCGTGCCTACGTGGGGAGCTGGCTCGCCAAGTTCATGACGCCAGACCGCGGCTTCGCCCTGACCACCAGCACCGGCGGCAGCCACCGGGCGATCGTGCCGACCGGCGCCTACGACGCCGTGGTGCCGCTGGACATCGTGCCGACGCCGCTGCTCAAGGCCCTGGCGGTCAGCGACACCGACACCGCCAACTCGCTCGGCGCCCTCGAGATGGACGAAGAGGACCTCGCCCTCTGCACGTTCGTCTGCACCAGCAAGAACAACTACGGCGCCCTCCTGCGTGACTGCCTCACGACGATTGAGCGCGAAGGGTAGTCCGAGAACCGCTTTTTGACCCACCCCTGGCGGGGTGGGCTGTGGCACGTACGCCAGCAGCCAATCGCAATCAGCCAACAGCCATCCATGAAATTCCTTAGGCAACAGCTCGACATGATCGCGCCGCTCTTCGAGAAGGGGGGCAAGCTCGAGCGCTTGTACCCGCTTTACGAAGCGCAGGACACGTTCCTGTTCACGCCGGGCGAAACGACCAAGTCCGCCTCGCACGTCCGCGACGCGCTGGACATGAAGCGGATGATGTCCATGGTGATCGTGGCCCTCGGGCCGTGCATCCTCATGGCGCTGTACAACACCGGCCTGCAGGCCAACCGGGCGATCGCGGCGGGCGCCGCCCCGATCGACTCCTTCCGCGAGACCCTGCTCGCGCCGTTGGGCCCAATGGTCCACGACCCCAGCAGCATCGCGGGTTGCTTTATCCACGGCCTCGTCTGGTTCCTGCCGGTCTACATCGTGACGATGGCGGTCGGCGGCGTCTGCGAGCTGATCTTCTCGCTCGTCCGGGGCCACGAGATCAACGAGGGCTTCCTGGTCACCGGCATGCTGTTCCCGCTGACGCTCCCCCCGACCATCCCGCTGTGGCAGGTCGGGCTCGGCATCGCGTTCGGCGTGGTGATCGGCAAGGAGATCTTTGGCGGCACCGGCAAGAACTTCCTCAACCCCGCGCTCACCGCCCGGGCGTTTCTCTACTTTGCGTACCCGGCCCGGATCTCCGGCGAGTGGGTGGCGAGCGGCGCGTCGAACATCGGCGTGTGGGTCGCCGCCCGGCAGGCCGACGGCATCTCGGGCGCAACGTCGCTCGGCGAGATGGTCGGCGCCGCGCAGGGCCAGGGGCCGGCCGAGGTGATGGGTGGAAACTACTCCTGGGGGACCGCGTTTGTGGGTCTCATCCAGGGCTCGATGGGCGAAACGTCCGCCCTCTGCTGCCTGCTCGGCGCCGCGATCCTGATCGCCTCGGGCATCGGCTCCTGGCGGATCATGGCCGGCTGCGTGCTCGGCCTGCTGGGGACCGGCTTCCTGTTCTGGGGCTTCCGCGGCTCCAGCGACAACCCGCTGACCGCCATCGCCCCGTGGTGGCACCTGGTGATTGGCGGCTTCGCGTTCGGAACCGTGTTCATGGCGACCGACCCGGTGTCGGCCGCGATGACCGAGATCGGCAAGTGGTGGTACGGGATCCTGATCGGCGTGATGACCGTCCTGATCCGGGTGATCAACCCGGCGTTCCCCGAGGGCATCATGCTCGCCATCCTGTTCGGCAACACGATGGCGCCGTTGATCGACTACTTCGTCATCCAAGCGAATGTTAAAAGAAGGATGGCCCGCTATGCAGCGTGACAGTGTTTCGTTCACCTTCACGGTAGCCGCCGTGCTGTGCGTGGTTTGTTCGCTGCTGGTCTCCAGCGCCGCGGAGGCGCTCAAGCCGATCCAGGAGAAGAACAAGCAACTCGACAAGAACAAGAACGTGCTAATGGCGGCCGGCCTGCTGCCGGACGACGCCGACGCGACAACCGTGAAGTCGATCTTCGACGAGCGGATCCGCGAGGTGCTGGTCGACCTCGACTCCGGCAAGGAGATGCCCGAGGCCGAGGCCCCCAAGGGCTACGACCCCCGCAAGGCGGCCAAGAACGCCAGCCTGCAAGAGCCGGTCGAGCCGTCCGACGCCCTCAAGGGCATCCGCTTCCGCGAGCCCTACGCCCCGGTCTACAAGATCACCAAGGAAGGCGACCAGAACGCGATCGAGGGCTACATCCTGCCGGTCTACGGCAAGGGGCTGTGGTCGACCCTGTACGGTTTCCTCGCCCTCGAGGCCGACCGCCAGACCGTCCGCGGCATCACCTTCTACGAGCACGCCGAGACCCCCGGACTGGGCGGCGAGGTCGACAACCCCAAGTGGAAGGCCAAGTGGCACGGCAAGACCGCCCGCAAGGACGGCCAGGTCGTGATCGAAGTGGTTAAGGGCGCCGCGTCCTCGGACCCGCAGGTTGCCCCGCAGCAGGTCGACGGCCTGTCCGGCGCCACGCTCACCACCAACGGCGTCGACGCGTTGGTGCAGTACTGGCTCGGCCCCGAGGGCTTCGGCCCGTACCTCACCGGCGGCGCCGACGCCGGTAAATCGCCGCAAGACTCCGCCGCCCAAGAGGGCGCCGGCCACGCCAACCAAGCCGCCTCCCCGGAAGCTGAGCTCACAAAGGTGAACCATGGCTAAGCAAACCGCCAAAGACGTCCTCCTCGAGCCGCTGATCAACAACAACCCGATCACGCTGCAGGTGCTCGGCATCTGCTCGGCGCTGGCCGTCACGACGCAGATGAAGACCGCGCTCTTGATGTCGCTGTCGGTGATCGCGGTGACCGGCGGGTCGAACCTGGTCGTCAGCCTGATCCGCCACTGGATCCCCAGCAGCATCCGCATCATCGTCCAGATGACGGTGATCGCGTCGCTGGTGATCGTGGTCGACCAGCTGCTCAAGGCCTACTTCTTCGACGTCAGCAAGCAGCTGTCGGTGTTCGTCGGCCTGATCATCACCAACTGCATCGTGATGGGCCGGGCCGAGGCGTTCGCCATGAAGAACGAGCCGGGCGTCAGCTTCATGGACGGCATCGGCAACGGCCTGGGCTACAGCGTGATCCTGCTGCTGGTCGCCTTCTTCCGCGAGGTGTTCGGCGCCGGCAAGTTCTTCGGCTACACGGTCTTCCCGCTCGCGACCGAGGGCGGCTGGTACACGCCCAACGGCCTGCTGCTGCTCCCGCCGAGCGCGTTCTTCCTGATCGGCGTGATCATCTGGGTCTTCCGCACGATCCGCCCCGAGCAGGTCGAGCACGAGTAGCCGGCAGCACGCCCCGCACCCACCTACACCTCCCCTTAATTCCACGTTTGGCTTCCCATGGACGACTTAGTTCAACTGTTCCTGAAGTCGGTCTTCGGCGAGAACATGGCCCTGGCGTTCTTCCTGGGCATGTGCACGTTCCTGGCCGTGTCGAAGAACGTGAAGACCGCGCTCGGACTGGGCGTGGCGGTGATCGTGATCATGTTCATCACGGTGCCGGCCAACAACCTGCTGTACCAGTACCTCCTGAAGGAGGGCGCGCTGGTCTGGGTCGCCGACACCTTCCGTCTGGGCACCGACACCCGCGAGTACCTGCAGACGCTCGACCTCAGCTTCCTGGGGCTGATCAGCTACATCGGCACGATCGCGGCGATGGTGCAGATCCTCGAGATGGCGCTCGACCGCTACTTCCCGCCGCTCTACAACGCACTCGGGATCTTCCTGCCGCTGATCACGGTCAACTGCGCGATCCTCGGCGGCTCGCTGTTCATGGTTGAACGCGACTTCAACTTTGTAGAGAGCATGGTCGCCGGCTTCGGCTGGGGCTTTGGCTGGGCGTTGGCCATCGCCGCCCTGGCCGCCATCCGCGAGAAGATGCGTTACAGCGACGTCCCCGATGGCCTCAAGGGCTTGGGGATCACGTTCATGACCGCCGGACTGATGGCGTTGGCCTTCATGTCGTTTGGCGGCGTGTGGTAACCCAGCAGGCGCAACCGACCCGTTCCCCGAATCACCCTAGCAAGTTTCCAGTGCGGCCGCCGTCTGCCTAGCAGCACCAGCGCCGCGGAAAGCCGGTAGCGACAAATGACGACCGTCCTTCTTGGCGTCTTGATGTTCACGCTCATCGTCCTCGCGCTCGTGGCGATTATCCTCGCCGCCAAGAGCCAGCTGGTCGCCAGCGGCGACGTCGAGATCGTGATCAACGAACAGAAGACCATCCACGTGCCGGCCGGCGGCAAGCTGCTGAATGCGCTGGCCGACCAGGGGATCTTTGTCTCCAGCGCGTGCGGCGGCGGCGGCACCTGCGCCCAGTGCGAGGTCAAGATCCACGAGGGGGGCGGCGACATCCTCGAGACCGAGAAGGCCCACATCAGCAAGAAGGAAGCCCGCGAGGGCTGCCGCCTGTCGTGCCAGGTCGCGGTCAAGCAGGACATGAAGGTCGAGGTACCGCCCGAGGCCTTCGACACCAAGAAGTGGGAGTGCACGGTCCGCTCGAACAACAACGTCGCGACCTTTATTAAAGAGCTGGTGCTTGAGCTGCCGGCCGGTGAAGAGGTCGCGTTCAAGGCGGGCGGCTACATCCAGATCGAGTGCCCGCCGCACGTGGTGCACTACAAGGACTTCGACATCGAGGAGCGGTTCCGCGAAGACTGGGACAAGTACAACGTCTGGCAGTACACCTCGAAGGTCGACGAAGAAGTTGTTCGCGCTTACTCGATGGCCAACTACCCGGGCGAGCAGGGCATCATCATGCTCAACGTCCGTGTGGCGAGCCCCCCGCCACGCATCCCCGACGCCCCCCCCGGCAAGATGTCCAGCTACATCTTCAACCTGAAGCCGGGCGACAAGGTCACGATCTCCGGCCCGTACGGCGAGTTCTTCATCAAGGACACCGACGCCGAGATGGTCTACATCGGCGGCGGCGCCGGCATGGCGCCGCTCCGCAGCCACATCTTTGAGCTGTTCAAGAACCTCAAGACCGGCCGCAAGGTGAGCTACTGGTACGGCGGCCGCAGCTCCCGCGAGCTGTTCTACGTCGACCACTTCCGGAAGATCGAAGAAGAGTTCCCGAACTTCAAGTTCAACATCGCGCTCTCCGAGCCGCTGCCCGAGGACAACTGGACCGGGTACAAGGGATTCATCCACCAGGTGCTGCAGGAGAACTACCTGAAGGACCACCCGGCGCCGGAAGACATCGAGTACTACATCTGCGGCCCGCCAATGATGAACGCGGCGGTCTTCAAGATGCTCGACGACCTGGGCGTTGAGAAAGAGAACATCGCGTACGACGACTTCGGTGGTTAGCGTGCCGGCCCGGAACCAATCGCGTCTGGCCGCGCTGCTGATGCTGGCGGCCCCGCTGGCACTGGCGGTGCTTGGCGTTGCGGGCTGCGGCTCGCAGTCGGACGCCCCATCACCAAGCACGCCGGCCCGCAACTCGTCGGCCCCTAATCCGGCAGGGCCGAGCGCGAACGCCCCGGTCGGGGTCGTCTCGTTCACCGGCCCGACGATGGGCACGCGGTACTCGGTCAAGGTCGTCATCGACGACGCCGACGAGCGGCTCGAGGAGCTGCAGCACCGGGTTGATGAGCGGCTGGTCGAGATCAACAAGCGGATGTCGACCTACGACCCGCGATCGGAGCTGTCGCGGTTCAACCAGTCCGATTCCGAGGACTGGTTTGAGGTTTCGGCCGAGACCGCCAAGGTCGTGGCGTACGCCCTTGAGATCGCCGCCGCTACCGGCGGCCAGTTCGACCCGACCGTTGGCCCGGTAGTGAACCTGTGGGGCTTCGGGCCCGACGGGCGGCGGAGCGAACCGCCCACCGACGACGAGGTCGCCGCGGCGCTCGCGCGGATCGGCTACCAGAGCGTGGAGGCCCGCCAGGAGCCGCCCGCCCTCAAGAAGTCGCGCCCCGATATCTACGTCGACCTGTCGGCGATCGCCAAGGGCTACGGCGTCGATGCGGTTTCGGAGCTGCTGACCGAGCTCGGCGCCGCGGCCTCGATGGTCGAGATCGGCGGCGAGGTCGTCTGCCGCGGCCGCAAGCCGGACGGGTCGTCGTGGAAGATCGGGGTCGAGAAGCCCGACGAGAGCGGCCGCGTGCTGCAGACCGTCCTCGACATCGACGACCACGCCATCGCCACCAGCGGCGACTACCGCAACTTCTTTGAGGACCACGGCGAGCGGTTCTCGCACACCATCAACCCCGCCACCGGCAGGCCGGTCACGCACCGGCTGGCGACCGTCAGCGTGCAGGCGCCGTCCTGCATGCGGGCCGACGCGTTGGCCACCGCCCTGTTGGTCATGGGCGGGGACGAGGGGTACAATTGGGCGAGCGAGAACGGCGTCGCCGCGATGTTCATCGAGCGGACGGACGACGGCTCTAAAGAGCGGTCCACGGCCGAATGGCGTGGCCCGCGCAACCGCGGCGAGTAACCCCAAGCACCATGACCACCGCCCTGATCTCAGTCGCCGTCTTTGCAGTCGCCCTGGCGGGCATGGCGGTCGGCGTGCTGATCAGCAACCGGCGGATCAAGGGCTCGTGCGGCGGGCTGGCGAGCATGAAGGACAGCAACGGCAACTCCATCTGCGACGCCTGCACCAACCCCTCGCCCGAGTGCCGCGGCGAACGTGCTCGCGAGGGCGCGGCCTCGGCCTCCGAGTAGCGTCCGCCCCGCCGCGTTGTCCGGCCGCCGCTGCTCAATCTTCCGCCGCGGGCCCAACGCCGGTCTTTGGGCGGCTCATCACCAGCACGGTGAGCGTGACGAACGCCGCCGCCAGCAGCACGCCATTGATGCTGGTGACGAACTGGAACCCAGATTCGGGAGCCTCGAGTCCAACCCGCTGGATGAAGGACCGGGTTGAGAGGATGTTGAACGAAGGGCCCAGCAGCATCGCGGCCACGGCCCATCGCCCCCACAGCGGGAACCACCGCCAGGCGGGCCGCGGCAGGCCGGTCACGAGGCCGGCGATCGCACCGGTCAGCAGCAGCGCGTCGTACGACTGGTGGAACACCGACGCCACGGTCCCCAACGCGATGACCGCGCCCGACGGGGTCGCCGCGCCGGCGAAGTCGCCCTCTCGCCGCAGCCGACGCAGCGCGAACCCTAGCGGGACGAGCAGCACCAGCATCACCGCCATGCTAGTCCCGTAGCCCGGATTCCAGTCCATCCACTTGCTGACCAGGCTGATCAGGTCGATCTGCGTGAAGCTGTTGATCGGCAGCTGGTCGTCGAGCGACTGGCGGAGCTCGGCCCGCTCGGTCAGCGACCGAAAGAACGCCGGGAGGCCGTTCTTGAAGGCCATCCAACCAACCGCCAACGCCGAAACGGCGCCCGTCAGCACCCCGCCGCCCAACGCGGCCCGCCAGTTGCCCCGGCAGGCCAAGAGGATCAGCAGCGGGAGCAGGTAGGTTGGCTTGCCAGCCGCCAGCAGCACGCCGCAAGCCGCCAGCCACGGTCGGCTCGCCGCGTAGTGGATCGCGACCAGCCCGCCGAGGACGAGCTCGAGCGTGAAATAGCCGGACGCCATCGTCGCCTGGCCGCCGCGGGTCATCACGATCAGGCACGCGATGATCGGCCACGCCCGCGGGACGCACGCCGCGCGCGCAGACAGCCGGGCGATAGCGTACACCATCAGCAGGATCAGCAGGAAGTAGAAAATGCTGGCCGGCAGCAGCGGCAGCGCGACCAGCGGCGCGTGCAGCAGGAAGTGCGACGGTGTGTACAGCGGCACCGACATGTCGACCGGGTAGCCTTCGATGAAGTCGCGGCCGTAGGCGCTAACGCCGTCGACAAACGCCTGGCACGGGTAGTAAACGCCGTGCGTGAAATCGAAAAAGCCGTCCTGCGCTGCGTCGTAGGGCCCTGAGATGTACCGGCCCTCGAATGCCCGGTGGGCGCCCAGGCAGACGCCGGCGGCGATCATCACACCGACGACGACTCGCAACCACTGGGGAGGCGCCCAGTCGCTCGCCGGCGGCTTCGGCCCGCTGCTCTCAGCCGACATCGCCGGCCCCCGAGACCGAAGCGACCGGCTCGATCGGTTCCCATTGTGGAACCGCCTGGCCGGCGTGCGCGGCGACCGTGCCGAGCTGGAAGTGCTCGGCAAACCGCTCGAGCATCTCGCTCAGCAGCTCGCGTTTCGCGGCGCCGGGCAGCTGCATGCCGGGGAAGAAGTTGAGGTCGGGGTCGTCCTCGACGCCCATGAAGTCCAGCGGGTGCAGCAGCAGCGACGGCGCCACGCCGCGGAGCCGGCACAGCCGGGCCGCGGTCCGCAGGTAGGCCGAGGCCGCGCGGCGGGAGTACTGCGCCAGGTGCGAAAGGTAGGTCATGTGGATCGGCGTCCGTGCGAGCGGCATGGTCGTCACCGGCATCTCGACAATCGGGCCGTCGGCGGTGTCGAGCCGGTGCGGGCGGAGCGCGCCGAAACCGTCGCGGACCGACCCGAAGGTTTGGGTCTCGGTGTCGCTGGACCAGAACGAGCGGACCGAGCAGTACAGCCGCGCGGCGGGCGCCGTGACCGCCGGCAGGACGCTGGCGTCGTAGCGGTAGCCGCGGCGGGCGAGGGTCGCCACGAGCGACTGGGAGAACGCAAACCCTGGGCCCCGGAACCCGATCGGTCGTTCGCCCGCGATGAGGGTGATCGCCTCTTCGGCGTCGGCGATCTCGCGCTCGACCTCGGCGTCGGAGAGCGTCGCCAGCCAGGGGTAGTGGTTGTAGGTGTGGTTGCCGAGCTCGAAGCCCGCGTCGGCCAGCGCACGCACGGCGTTCCGGCCCGACTCCTGGTCGAGGTCCCGGCCGACTACAAAGACCGTCAGGCCGAGGCCGAACTGCTGCATCACCTCGATAATGCGGGGGGCGACCACCTGCAGGTAGCAGGGGTACGACTCCCACCGCCCCGGCCCAAGGGTCCGCAGGTAGGACCACTTGTTATCAAGATCGAGCGACAAGCTCGCGATCGGCTTGCGCATCGCTACCTCCCGTCGGGGCTGGGCGTGACGGACGGCGGCCGGCGGCAGGACCGAGCTCGGACGCTAGCACGCCGGTGATGGCCTCGTCGGCGACCTGCACGGTCTCGTTGACGTTCAGGTTGCCCTTGAGGATGTGGGCCGAGTTGACCGCGAACACCCCGGGGACCGAGGTCCGCAGCGGCGGCAGCTTCTCCGAGTAGCCGATGGTCGGCATCGCCATCACGTTGCGGGCGCGGCAGACCTGGAAAGCCTGGACGTCGTCGCGGGAGAAGTGCGGGTACATCTTTTCGAGCGTGCCGATCCAGCGCTCCTGGAGCGACTCGTCCGACTCCTCGAACAGCGGGTCGTCCGAGGGGACGTACTTCGGCAGGTACACCAGGGCCGAGCCGCCCAGCTCGTCGCGGTCGACGATCGTGGTCATCTCGATCACCGCGGTCAGGGGGACCCACGCATCGGTGATGTTGGTGACGTAGTACTTAGAGATCGGCTTCTTCAGCAGCAGCGACGCGCACACGATCCCCAGGTACCGGACGCCCTCGAACCGCTGCCGTTCCTCCGGCCGCAGCTCCGGCACGGCGTTGACGATCGACGGCGTCGGCGTGGTGAACACCACGCGGTCGAACCGCTGCGGCGGCTGGTCGCCGGCGCTGACGCTGACGGACCCGTCCTCGACGGAGAGCGCCTCGTGCACGGGCGACGAGCACTTGATCTCAACGCCGAGCGGATCGAGCGTCTGGGCGAGCCGCTCGAGGATCGCGCTGTAGCCGCCCGGCACGTAGCCGAACATCTCTTTCTTGAGCCCCGACCGGCGC
Source organism: Posidoniimonas polymericola (assembly GCF_007859935.1). Lineage (NCBI taxonomy): Bacteria > Pseudomonadati > Planctomycetota > Planctomycetia > Pirellulales > Lacipirellulaceae > Posidoniimonas > Posidoniimonas polymericola. Next base: position 29,061 of record NZ_SJPO01000012.1, read on the forward strand.
GCCGCGTACATCCGGTTGATGTGCGCCCAGATGAACGCCGCGGAGGTCTGCTTGTAGGTCTCGCCGAGCTTGGCCTTCAAGAGCGGCAGCCAGATCTTCTCGAATACCCCGCCGCCCGAGTACCTGCGGAGCCACGACTCCACCGAGACCTTCTCCAGCCGCCGCCAGTTCTTCAGCTTCGAGGCGAGGAAGATCGTGCCGCCCAGCCGCAGCTTCTCGATCAGCGTGAGCGGCGGGAACCGCAGAAACTCGACCGAGTTGGACATCGAGTGCAGCCGGCCGCCCGAGTAGAAGCCGGTCTTGGTCTCGATCCACCGCATCGAATCCTCGAGGCCGATCTCCGCGAGCAGGCCGCGGAGGCTCGAGTCGGAGAGCAGCGTGACGTGGTAGAAGCGATCCCAGGTGACGTCGCCCAGCCGCCAGGCGCTGGCGAGTCCGCCGAGCGTGGGCGCGGCCTCGAGCAGCGTGACGCGCTGCCCCTGCTGCGCGAGCCGCAGGGCGAGGGTCATGCCGAGCATGCCGCCGCCGACCACCGCCCAGTGGCGCCGCGAGTCGTTGTCGTCGTTGATGTTGTTGGCGTCCACGTTACCTCCCCAGCCGGCGGCGGATGATCAGTGAGAGCGTCTGCCCGACGGTGCGAAGCACCCGCATCTTGCTGGCGCCCGGCTTCTGGTCGTAGCGGAGGATCATTGGCGCCTCGCCCATGACCAGACCGCGTCCGCGGAGCTTCAGCAGCACGTCGACCATGCAGGAGAAGCCCCGCTCGCTGACGAAGCGGTCGCCGTAGTCGAGCATGGCGTCGCGGAGCGGCTCGACCCGGTACGCGCGGTAGCCGCAGGTGTAGTCGCGGACGCCGCGGATCGGCAGGGCGACCTTGAACAGCACCAGCGACGCCTGGCTCAGCAGGTTGCGGTACAGCGGCACGCCCACCACCTGGGCGCCCGGCTGGAAGCGGGACGCGATGACCACGTCGTGGCCCTCGCCGATCATCGCCAGCATCCGCGGCATCAGGCCCGGCGGCTGCGTGTTATCGGCGTCCATGGTGATGATGATGTCGTCTGGGTGCGCGATGCCGACCGCGGTCTCCAGGCCGGTCCGCAGGGCCGCGGCGAGGCCGCTGTTGCGTTCGTGTCGGACCAGACGCACCGGGTACTCGAACGACGCCCGGCTGACGACCAACGCGGTGTTATCGGCGCTGCCGTCGTCGACTACGATGATCTCGTAGTCCGCGACGCGGCCCTCGAGCGTCTTGGCGATCGACTCGAGCAGCGGCGGGAGCGCTTCGCCCTCGTTGTAGGCGGGAAGCACGACCAGCACGCGCGCCGGGCGGACCTGCCGGTCACGGCTCCCGGCCGACGCCGGCGCCGCGTCGAGCGTGGCGACCGTGTCTTCTGTGCAGTTGATTTCGTCTTGGGGAGTAAGCATTGGGGCGGGCGCTGGGTAAGGTAGATTCGAGGCGATCCGACGATCAATCAGGCGAGCGTCTCTTCGGCGAGCACCGCTGCGGGCAGATCGGCCCGAGCGGGACGACCTTTCGCGAGCTGGCGGGAAACAAGCATCAGGAAGCGGGGGTTGTTGACAAGGTACCGCCGCCACAGCCGGCGGGGCTCCATGCAGAGCCGGAAGAACCACTCCGTGCCGCTCCGCTGCATCCACCGCGGCGCCTGGCGGACCAGGCCGGCGTGGAAGTCGAACGCCGCGCCGACGCCGAACATCAGCTTGGTGTCGAGCGCCGGCAGCAGCTCGACCATTAACCGCTCCTGCTTCGGCGCGCCAAGGCCGACCCAGATGCAATCGGGGCGCAGCTCGGCGATCTCGTCGATCAGGTCCTGCCGCTCCTGTTCGGTAAACGGGCGGAACGGGGGCGTGCACTTGCCGACGATCTTGAGGCCCGGGATCTTCTCCTCGAGGCGTGCGGCCAGCTGCTCGGCGACGCCGGGGCGGCCCCCCAGCAGGTAGTGCGTGCGGCCCTCGGCGACCCCTTGGCGGCAAACGCCGAGCATCAGGTCGGGGCCGTAGACGCGGTCGATCTCGGGGTAGCGGTTCCACTTGCCCATCCACACCATCGGCATGCCGTCGGGCGTGGTGAGGTACGACCCGTTCAGGATCCCGCGGAACTCGTCACAGTCTTGGGCCGCCATCAGCGAGTTGACGTCGGTCACGCAGACGTAGCCCTTGCGTCCGCTGCGGACCGCCGAGTCGACGGCCTCGACCGCCGTGTCGAGGTTCAGCACGCTGATGCCGACGCCCAGCACGTCGTGCCGGGGCGGGGAGCAGGGCTGCTCGACGCTGTCGGCCGCGGGCGGAAACGTGGGCGGATCAGCCGCGGGCGCGAGCCCGACCTCGGCAGCGATTGCTTCCTGAATTGCCATACGATCAACCTTCGCTCGAAACGGTTTCTTGATGTCTTCTTGGTAATGCCTGGTCCGCCCGTTACGACTCCAGCGGTCACGCGTGACCGACCTCGGACGCACGCGGCGCCCGGGGCGCGGCGACCGTGGTCTTCCCGCGGCGTTTGTCCCCCGCGACGACCCTGATCAGCCGGTGCAGGGTGAGCTTCGGCGCCAGCGCCGCGGCCATGGCGATCTTCGCCCTGCCCCGCCACACGCGTCCGCCGTACATCTCGCCAACGCCGGCCAGGTAGCTCGACTTGGCGTAGGCGCTCACCCACTCGCGCGCCCGCGCGACGGGCGGCGCGGCGTCTAGCCGCTCGGTGAACTCCGCGTAGCCGATTGCCGGGCGCCGCGACCGGCGTCGCTGCGCGAGCTCGATCGAGTACTTGATGCCGCGGATTATCGACCGCATGTTCTTGCCGTTGAGGCTGCCCGCGTGCACCCGGTACTGGAACAACACCGGGCCAACGTTCGCCATCTCGGCGGCCTCGCTAAGTCGCATGAACAAGTCGTGGTCCTCGCTGACCAGCCGCATCGACCAGTACCCGCCGACCCGCCTCACCAGCTCGGTCCGCGCCATGATGCTGGGGTGCACTAGCGCGTGCCGCCCCTCGTCCAGGGCGCGGCAGATGTCACGGTGCGTGGTCGGCATGTGGAGCCCGCCGCCGATCTTCGCGTCGCCGAACTGGGCGGTCTGGCAACCGACACAGCCGACCGCCGGTTGTTCATCGAGGAACCTCACCTGCCGCCCGAGCCGCTCCGGCAGCGAGATGTCGTCGGCGTCCATCCGCGCGACGTACTCGCCCCGGCAGTTCTCCAATCCGACGTTCAGCGCGACCGCCAACCCGGTGTTCGCCTGACTCACCACCCGCACGCGCGGGTCGCTGAGCGACTGGAGGTAGGCCGGGGTGTCGTCGGTCGAGCCATCGTCGACGATGATGAACTCGAAATCCGTGAAGGTCTGTCCGAGGATCGACTCGACCGCTTGGGGCAGGTACGGCGTCGCGTTGTAGGCGGCCATCAGGACCGAGACTCTCGGTGTGCTCATGCTCCCCCCTCCAGGCCGACCGGCCCCCACACGGGCGCAACCCTGGCCGGTTCGGCCGCCCGTTCTTTCGACTCCCCGGGGGCGTAACGCAGGGACGCCGCCGCGGCGAACATCATCGAGAAGATGGCGAGCTCGCGGGGCAGCGCGAATCCGCCCTCGGTCATCGTGTTGATGATCGCGGCCACCATCACCGCCGCCAGGACACGGCAGGGCGTGGAGTCGTACGCCATCGCCCAGTAGCACATCCGCGACGTCGAGAGGAGGAGGATCAGCAGCATCAGCGTCAGGCCGACCGCGCCCAGGCCGATGAGCGTCTCGACGTAACCGCTGTGGGCGTGGCCCGGGATCCAGCTGACTTGCTCGGCGATCGACTCGTTGTTGTCGGCGGTCCAGAACGCGCCGAAGCCAAACCCCTGCACCCGCCGCGACTCGGAGCGCTCGAGCAGGGCCTCCCACAACGGCAGCCGGCCCGTGAGCGAACCCACCTTGTCGTGCCGGCCCATCGTGACAACCTCCCCGGAGGTCTTCAGCACGGCCGAACCGCCCACGCCGAAAAAGATCATCCCGGCGCCCACGACCGTCAGGGCCACGGCGCCCTGCAGCGCCAGCTTGCGCCAACCGGGCGTGAGCACATACACCATCGCCATGCCCGCCACGCAGCACGCTAGCGCGGTGCGGGACTTGGTCAGGGCGATCACCAGCAGCGACGCGCCCAGGATCAGCAGCCACAACCAGCGGCGCTCCTTCGCTACCCGGGCGTAGGCCAACGCGGGTATTGCCACCATGGCGGTGAAGCGGCCCAGCGGGTTGGGGTGGAGCGATCCGGCCAGCCGCCACGTGTTGTCCAGCTCTCGGGCCGAGCCGAACACGACCTCGTGGCCGCAGGCAAAGGCGACCGTCATGGCCGAGGTCAGGAAGACGATCGAGCAGATTTCTGCGAGGTCGTAGCGCACCGCCAGCCCGACCGCGAGCCCGAAGTAGACCGTGATCCGGACCAGTTCACGGGCCGTCTTGCCCTGGTCGATGCTCCAGAACCACGAGGCGCAGGTCCACGCCAGTGCGGCCAGGATCAGAGCGGCGAGCAGGGGAGAGCCGATCCGCACCCCGCCCGGGGCGGTCGCCAGGCAGTAGGCCGCCAGGACCGCGGACAAGACAAAAGCCGCCTTGCGTTCGGGGTAGGCGGCGGTGACGTCCTGCTCAAAGCGGTTCATCTCGTCGAGTGTTTGCTCTAGGAGCTGGTCGTGCGTGAGGCCGGCCGAGCGGAAGTCGTGCATCATGCCCATGAACATCAGGCAGAGCATCACCGACATGCCCACCACGGCCGACCCCAGCTTGGGGATGCCGAGCGCCGCGGTACGCTGCTCTGAGTTGTCGTGGGAGGAATGCATGACCGTTCGAATCAGATGCTTGCGGGTTGGGTGGCGTGCAGCATGCCCTGCTTGCTGCTGGCGCGGAGCAGGGCGTCCCAGCTGACCAGAAGGATCGGCAGCGACCGTGCGAGCATGGTCCAGCCAACCCCGGAGGCGCCGTAGAGGTACACCAGCGGCAGGCCGACAACCAGCGTGACCGCGAGCTGCGAGATCGACGCCAGGCTCATCTTCTTGCCGAGCTCGAGGGCGGTAAGCGCAGCGTCGACCGGTATCGAGGTGGCCTGCAGGCAGATCGCGGCCGCCAGCAACATCACGAGCCGCGGGTCGGCGAACTGCGCGCCGAAGAACGCTTGGATCAACTTGTCGCCGAGCCACGTCATCGCGACCATCGCCCCCACGGCCAGCACCACGGAGGCGAACGTCAGACGCACCGTGTGCGAGAGCAGCCCGGCCGTGCCGTCGGCTGCCCGCACCCGCGCCGCCCACGAGCGGGCAAACGAGGTCATCGCGAGGATCAGTGGGTTGGCGAGCATGACCACCGCAAAGGCCGCGCTGAAGACGCCGAGCACGTCGATCCCGTGGATCCCGACCAGCATCCAGCGCAGGGCCCCGTCGCCAATCAGCCACGCGACGGCAACCAGCAACAACCAGCGACCGAACCCCCAGTTAGACCTGGCGTCGGCCACCACCCCCGCGTACGAAACGCCCGCGCCGCGGAGCAGGCCCCACACGAAGGGCAGGCATGGCGCCGCCGCCAACGCGGTCGCGATCAGCGCCACCGCCGGCGTCAGCCGCTCGGTGTAGACCAGCAGCAGCAACGCCGCGAGCGTCAGCACCCCAATTGGCAGGTCGAGCAGCAGCAGCCGCGCGCTGCTGAAATCCGCGATAAACACACGCCGCACGTGCTCACGCAGCAAGAACGTGACCGACAGCGGAGCCATCGCGTAGGCGAACGGCGCCAGCCACGAGTCCGCCGGACCGAACGCCTGCGTCAGAGCGCCGGCCGCGATGCAGAGCAGGCACAACGCGGCCGCCATCGCTGCCGCCATCACGGTGTTGTTGGCGAGGTAGACGCCGCGTTCAGAGCGGCTCAGCCGGCACGCCCGCGAGGTGTAGGGCACCCACACCACGGCGTTGACGAGCCCCGCCACGAGCCAGAACAGGAACGGGCCCAGGGCGTAGACGCCAAGCGCCTCTTTGCCGAGCGTGCGGCCGACAATTACCGTGGCCGAGAAGCTCGTCAGGCTGACCACCGCCTGATCCGCAATCGTCCAGACGCCCTGCACCGACGCGTTGGCGCGCGGCTCTGGAGCGAGTTTTGGATCGTTGCTGACAGGCATCTTCGCGTCAGGACCGGATGGGTGAGTGGCGGCCCGGTGAGAGGCGGCCCGGCGGGCGTAAACGGCGGCGAGGTCTACAGCGACGCTCCCAGCCAGCGGGTGGCGAAGCTCTTGCGCCGGGTGACAACCGAGCCGATCACAGAGACCCCGTCCTGACGGAGCTTCTGCAGGGCGTTGCTGGCGGCCCGTCGGCGGGTCGCTTCACTCCGCAGCACCAGCAGCACCGCGTCGGCCTGCTGGGCGATGGGCAGCAACGCGCCGAGCGACTTGTCGGCCGGCGGCAGGTCGAGCATCACGACGGAGTACTCGCTCCGCACCTCCGAGAGCAGCGAGGCGAACTGGCCGGCGATGCCGGCGCCGCCGCCCAGCGACTTCTGCGCGCCCAGCGGCATCACGTCTAGACCGTCGACACGGGTGGCGTGGATGCACTCAGACAAATCGGCGCTGCCGGTGACGGCCTCCGTGAGTCCGGCCACCCGCCCCAGACGGAACGACTTCGCGAGACGTGGTGCAACCGGGTTGCACTCGACAAGCAGCACCGGCCCCAAGCCGTGGTCCGCGTAGCGGATCGCCACGTTGGCCGCAACGGTCGTCGCGCCGCAACGCCGGTGGCAGCCCATGACGCCGACGGCGAACCCCTCGGTGGGGTTGTCTTCATTGCTGCGCAGCCGCCACACGATGGCGTCGAAGGCGTCGGCGCCCCGACGGCTTGGCACGGCCTTGGCGCCCGCCACGCGGTGCGCCCTCGGATCCGAGGGGCGCTCGAAATCCAGGGTTCTCCCCGACTCGGTATCTGTGTTCATACGTTGGTTCCCTGCGTTGTCTACGCGTTGTCCGTCCGGGCCGAGCGCCGCCTATCGATTCAACACCCGTTCGTGGCCGCGTCCCTCGGGGACTTCGGCGAACACCGGGAGCCCTAATTCACGCTCCACGTCCTTCCCGGTGCGGAGCTGACCGCCCAGGCCCTCGCTGGCCACCACCGCGGCGATCGTCCCGCCGAACGCCAGCATCAGGGCCCCGACCCCGACAAGCGCCTTGGAGGGGCTGACCGGCTTCTCCTGGAACGTGGCCGGCTGGGGCAGGCTGAAGCTCGAGATCCGCTGGTCCTCGAGCGCCTCGTCGATCCGGGCCTGCTCGAGGTTCTCCGAGTACTTGTAGTACTTGTCGCTGGCCAGACGCACCGCGCGGTTCAGCTCCTCGATCTCGACCTCGAACTGGTTGAGCTGCTTCATGTCGCTCACGACCAGCAGCTTCTGTTCGTTCAGGGCCTGCAGCCGGGCCGTGAGTCCGACGGCGAGGGTCTCCTGACGCTGCAGCTCGAGCGACAGCTCCCGGTGCACCGGGTTCACGTCGTCGACGGTCTCCTCGCGCTGGCCATCCTGCTGGTCGACAATGTCCTGGGCCTTCTCGACCTGGGCGCTGACCGACTTGACCATCGGGTGGTCGTCGCTGTAGCGGGCCTGGTAGTCGATCTGCTTGACCTGCAGGGCGTAGAGCTGCTCACGCAGCAGGTCGGTCCCGACATTCGGCACCGAGGTCTTGGACGCCACGAGGCGTTCCGGGATGTCGGACAGGGCGCCGCGGATGCCCCTGATCTTGGCGCTGGTCGAGGCGAACTCCTGCTCGGCCTGGTACAACGAGAGCTCGATGGCGCTGATCTGGCTCTCGTAGCTAGAGCGCCGGCCCTGAACGCTCGCGAGCTGCATCCGGTTCTTCGCGTCCCGCAGGCTCTTCTCGGCGTCTTCCAGCTGCTGCTTAAGCTGCTTGGTCTGTTCAGAAAAGAACGCCAACGACTGGGGGTTCCGGAAGATCTTCGAGTACTCACGCTGGTACAGTTCGACCAGCGTCGCGAGGATGTGCTGGGCGCCGTCGGGGGTGTCGGTCTCGTAGGAGACGACAATCACGGTCGAGTCACGCTCGGACTTCACCTCGAGGTTCTTGGTGAATTCGATGATGGCGCGTTCGCGGTCCGAGACCTTGTCGATGCTGCGGGCGAGCGACACAAGGTTCTTCAGCGGCGTGAGGATGGCCTCGACGATGGGGTTCGGTTCCGACTCGTCGGCCGGACCGCCCTCCAGCACGTACTCGGCGCCAACCTGGTCCACGACCTGCTCCACCAGCCCGCGGCTCATCCAGAGGTCGACCGCCGAGCGGACCTCCGAGTCACGGCCGTGCTGCTGCAGCTCCATGAACTGCCCGGTGGTGGCGGTTGGATCGATGCCGACGGACTCACGCCCTACCCGCATCAGCACCTTGGCCTCGGACACGTAGGTCCGGGGGGCAAAGAAGATGATGGCCACGCCCATGGCGATCACCGCGATCGGGATAAACACGATCTTCCACTTGTGGCGGAAGAGCAGTTCCCCGAACTCGCGGGGGTCGGTGAACAGGCTGGTTGTGTCTTGCATACGGTTCTCTCCAGTAGACCGCCCGCCCTACAAACGGGGCGCCGGCCAAACTTTTCTCGGTTTCCCTACTTGCCGATGGCCTCGAGGGCCGCCAACTCTCCCCGCACCGCCGGAGACTCCGCCGCGATCTGCTCGGCGTTGCGCGTGGCCGCCTCGCGGCGGGCAGTCGCGATCGCCGACTCGTACACCAGGTCCATCACCTGCCGCCGGGTCTCCCAGACAAAGCCGGCGGCCCGGCGCGTCGCGCCGTGGCTCAGGCTGAGCAGGAACTCGTTGTCGGTCGCCAGGCGGGCGAGCGCCTCGGCAAACCCGGCGACCACGCCGCTCGGGCTCGTCGGTTCAACCGGGATCGCGCAGCGCTCCGACATGATGTCCGCGGCGCCCTGGTGATCGATCCCAATAATCGGAACCCCGGCGGCAAGCGCTTCGAGCATCCCAGCGCCGGAGGTGTCTCGCAGGCTCGTGAACGCGAAGAGGTCTGCCCATTGGTAGTGGGGCAGCGTTTCCTGATACGGACCCCAGCCCACCCACTCGATTTGATCCGCGATGCCGAGCCGCTCGGCCAGCCGAACGAGCCGGGCCTTGTCGGAGCCTTCTCCCAGAACCCGGACCTCAAACCGCGCGGTCCGCGACGCCTGGGCCAGCGCCCGCAGCAGCAGCGGCAGCCCCTTCCACGCCCTCAGGCGGCCGGTCCACAGCACCCGCAGCGGCTGGTTTGGGTCGCGCAGCTCTCGTTTCGGCAGCACCGGGTAGCTCAGCCCGGCCTCGAGCTCCACCGGCGCGCGGACGCCCAGCGCGTCCGCTAGGTCTCGCTGCGCTAGCTGGGTGGCCGCCAGCACGCAGGCCGCCCCGCGGGCCGCTTGGTGCACCCGCGGGCTGAAACGCAGCTGCAGCGTGTTCATCAGGTTGCGGGCGACTTCGCGGGCCCCGCTCGCCAAGTCGGCGACGCCGAGGAACCGGAGTGGGAAGTTCTGCGTGCCGCCTAGCGGCCCCCACACGAACGGCGCGTCGATCTTCCAGCCGTACCCCGGCTCGCGGTAGCCGCAGAAATTGATCTGGTGGACGAGGTCGAACGGCTGATGCGCGTGCAGCTGTTTGCCGAGCGCAGCGGCTCGGCGGTGCCACAGACGATACCCAACGCTGTAGACCAGATCGATGGTGCAGTCCCAATCCATGCAGGCGAGGTGGGGCACCACGCGGAACTCGATGCTCTCCCCCGCCCCCGCGGCGATCGCCAGCTCGCGCAGCTCCTCGGCGCTGAACCGCGACCCACACAGTACGGTGACGTGGTGATTCTGTGAGGCGAGGATCACCCGCGCCCATCCAACCCGGCTCTCGGCGGACTCCTCCGGGTGGCACGCGTACGCAATCGCCAGCACCCTGGCGGCACGTCGTCCACACGATTGAGGCTCGAGGGCCCGCTGGATCATCGGGGCCCCCGCGCTAGCAGGATCGAAGGCCCGGTGCAGGCCAGGAGCCACAGGTCCTGCGCCAGGCTGCGGCGGCGGGCGTAGCGGAGGTCCATCCGCATCCACTCGTCGAACGTCACGGTGTTGCGGCCGGTGACCTGCCAGGTGCAGGTGATGCCCGGCGTCACCTGCAGCCGGCGACGCTGCCAGCGGGAGCACGCGAGCGACTCGTCAACCGGCAACGGGCGCGGCCCGACCAGCGACATGTCGCCCCGCAGCACGTTGATCAGTTGCGGTAGTTCGTCCAGGCTGGTCGCCCGCAGGAACCTCCCGACTGTGGTGACCCTCGGGTCGCGGTACATCTTGAATGCCGGGCCGTCCTGGACGCTGTGGTGGCGGAGCGACGCCTTCTGCCGGTCGGCGTCGGCCACCATCGTGCGGAGCTTCAGGATCTGGAAACGTTTGCCGGCCAGGCCCTCGCGTTCCTGCCGGTAGAACGCGCCGCCCCGCGAGGTCAGCACCACCGCGCCGGCCGCCGTCAGCAAGAACGGGCCGGCGACGATCAGCCCCAGCGAGGCGCCCGCGATGTCGACCGCACGCTTCCACCCGGGCATGGCCTGGAAGAAAACGCGGTCCCCGATCCCGGCGTCTACCCCGGCCCCTACCGGGCTGTCGACCCCGACCGGCTCCTTGGCTTGCTGATGGCTGTCGGCGTGATCGCTCTGATCCGGGTAGATATGGATTTCGAAGGCCGCGTCGACGGCGTGCTCGCCCAGCTGCTCGGCAATGGCGTCGGCCACCACCTCGGCGCCCTCACGGGACGTGTCTGGCAGGAGCAGCCCGAGCCGCCCATCGGTCCGCCAACCGACGGTGTCGGTCTGCCGGAGTCGTGCATAGAGAAAATCGTCGAGGGCCAGCAGCCCGCGGCCGTCGCAGACCTCGGCGGGCAGCGAGACCGACAGGATCGCAAGCACGGACCCATTGCGGTCGACGCGCATCCGCTCGCACTCGGCGACGCGGATCCAATGATGGCTATCGAGGAACCGGGAAGGTGAGGTTTGGCGATGCGAGAGGCGGGAACGAAGCCGCATCAACCAGGCGGGTGGTGTCATGAGTTAGTGCAGGACAGGTAGGGAAAACGGCGCCTGACTCGGTGGGACTGCGCACGGTCAGCGAGTAAAACCGAACTCAGAGGAGAAGGGCGACGCCATGCGTTCACCGACATGAGCAACTACGACCCCAACGGGCCACCATGCCAGTTCCGCGCCTGATTCCCCCCTCCCAGGCCGGAAAACAGTCGAGACCGTATGAAGGGCGATTATAGTTGCAGAAATCACATTGTCGATTTTCCGTGCGATCGATTCCCCAAAAATGCTATACATTGCATAGAGATAACTCCCCAGCTGCTCCCCTCTTCCCGCCCCGCCCACCATGGAATACCCGCAACGGGACTCCGCCGACGCTCCACCGCAGGCACTTCGCGAGATAGCCACCTGGGAGGCCTGGCGCTACGCGACCGACGCGGTCGCGATTCTGGCGCAAAGCGATGGCACGGCGTTGCTTAAGAACGCCGCGTTCGATCGGCTGTGGGCCGCTATCGACGCCGAGCCGGAGTCGATAGCCGAGCGATTCGGCGCCGAACTGCAGGCCGCCGGCACGGACACAATGGTGTGGTTGTCGGTGACGGTCGCAGCAGGCCAGACGGTCCGCGTCGGCATGCTTCGGCTTCCCGGCAGCTCATCGGCTGTGCTTGTCACGATCCCCAGCTGTTCGGTTTCTCCCCCAGACGCCGTCACCGGGCTGGCCGACCGTCGGCAGTTGGAGGACGACCTCAAGCGTCGTTTCCGCTCCGGCCGCCCCTTCGCCCTGGCCTTTGTGGACCTCGATGGCTTCAAACAGGTAAACGACGACCTGGGGCACGTCGCCGGCGACCTCGCGCTGCGTGAAATTGCCCAACGGATGCGGGCCCTGCTACGCGAGCACGACACCGTCAGCCGCTACGGCGGCGACGAGTTCGTCGTGCTGCTGGACGGCACGTTCGATTTGATTGCCCTGAGCCAGATCGGCGAGCGGCTCAGGAACGCGGCGGCCACGCCGCTAGATTCGGTCAACGGCGCGTCTCAACTCTCGGCCAGCATCGGCTGGGCTACCTCGGACGAGAACTTCCCCACCCCGGCCGAGATGGTCTCCGCCGCCGACCAGCGGATGTACGACAGCAAACGCCAGAGCTGCTAGCACGCCGGCGTCCGCTCGCTGTTTTTCTTGTTCCCGCTGCCGCGACCCCGAGATTGGCATCGCCAGCATGTCGGTGATCGCGCAGAATAGGCGCTCCCGTGAAGGACCCACTCCCGCTCCTAGCAATGATGCCGAGGACCGTTGATCATGAGGATCACCCGTCTGCAGCTGGACGACCGCGCCCACGAGCCGCTGCTCGAGGCCGCCAGCGTTTCTGACTCTCTCAATATTGTTCCGCTCACCGACGACAACCACGGCGGAGCGATTCTGGACCTGTTGCAGGTCGTCCTCTACGGCCACGGCGGCTTGGCCCGCAAGCCCAAGTTCGACGGCGCGTTCGGCGAGGTCGACCTGACCGCCGACGCCGGCCGCTTCCGGTTGCGTCGCCGCCACCAGGCCGACGACACCGAGCGTCTGACGGTCGCCCGGCTGGACGGCGGCCCGACCCCGCCCCGCGCGATCGAACAACTCCTCTCGCAGCTGCCGGTCGGCGTGGTCGAACGCGTCTTCCACGCCAACGGCCGCCGCGGCGACCAGCTCAGCGAGCTGCTCAGCGAGGAGGTCGCCGAGGTATTCCTGGACCTCGACCGCGGACGCCCGGCCCCGTCGACCCAGTCGACCAACGCCCTTGCCACAGGCCGAGCGGACCGCGTCGCTCAGCTGCGCCGCCGCGACGAATTGGCGCTCGCCATCGAGGACCTGCTCGGCAGCCGGCGGCTCCGCAGCACCGAGGTCGAGACCGAGCTGCACGAGCTCGAAGCCGAAGCCCAGCATTTGCTCGAACGCCGCGAGTCGGTCGACCGCCGCCGCATGTCGGTCGAGGGCGAGCTCTCTGCCCTTGAGACCCGCCTCCGCTACCTGGCGATCTCCGAGACCGTCCAGCGCGAACAGAACCAGACCGACCCCGAGTCGACCGGCCATCAGCTCGACGAGCTCGAGGGCCAGATCGACCGCTGGCGCCAGACCCTGGCCGAGCTCGAGCTGCGTGAATCGCACGTCCGCTCCGAGTTGGCCGCCATCCACCCGGACGACGCGTCGCCGTCGATCGTGCTGTCGGACCAGCGCGCCGGGCTTGCGGTCGCCCAGCGTCTGATGCACGACCTCGAGGGCGAGGTCGCCCGACTGGCCCGCGCCGCCGACTCTCAGGCGTGCGTCTGCCGTGACGCCCACCCACGGATCAACCCGCTGCTGGAAACCCTCGCCAAGCAGATCGACCGCCTGACCGATCTCACCGCTCAGCAGCAGCTCGCGTTCCGCGCCCAGCAGCTGAAGACCGAATCGGAACACCTGGCCCGCAGCCAGATGGACCTGCAGCGTCAGCTCGACCACCTGCTCACCCGCCGCCAGGAGCTGTACCGCGCCAGCCGCCTGAAGCGGACCGACGGGCTCGACGTCGTGCCGGCCGAGGGCTGCTGCCCCCGCACCCGCACCGAGCTCGAAGCCGAACTCTCCTCGGTCCAGGCCGAGCTGAACTCGCTGAACGAGTCACTGGAACGCGTCTCGCGCAAACGACGCGAGCTCGACGAGCAGCGCGGGCGGCTGCTCTCGGGCAGCCAACTCGAGTCACTGCAGCGAGAGCTGGCCGAAGTCGAGCGTCAGCTTACGTTCACCGAATCACCCCAGCCGACCGCCGCCCCGGCCGCCAACCGCTGGCGGGCGTCCGAGCTGTTCGCCCGGCTGACCGACGGCAAGTGGGTCGGCCTGCGGCTGGTGCTCAACGGCCGTGAGTTGGCCGCCACCGACCACCGCGGCCAGCAGTGCCTCGCCCGTGAGCTCGACGCCTCCGAGCGTCGGCTCGCGTCGCTGGCCCTGCGGCTGTCGATGGTCTGGACCGCCGGCCAGCGCGGCGTCCGACTGCCGCTGATCCTCGACGAGCCGTTCGCCGGCCTGACCCGCGACCAGATCGCCTCGCTCGCCACGACGCTTGAGGACTACGCCCGGGCCGGCCGCCAGCTGTTTGTAGGCACGGCCGAACAGGACGCGTTGTCGCGGTTCACGTCGCTCGGCGTGCACTGGCTCAGCTACGCCGCCCCGGCCCGCCGGGAGTACGTCGTGGAGCAGGCTCCGGCCCCCGCCCCGCGCGCCGTCACGCCCGACCTGCCGCTGCAGCGGGTCACCACGACCAAGCGGGTCGAGTCGACGGAGTACCTCCTCTCGCCCGAGGACAACATCGAGCGTTTCCCGGTCCCGATCCGCAACCGCGAGACCGTGTTCCTGCGGTCCCGCATCCGCACCATCGCCGACCTGCTCGGCGCCGACCCCAGCGCCGTGGCCGAGGAGCTCGACCGCGACGACGTCACCGCTGAGCTGGTCGCCCTGTGGCAGACGCACCTCGGGTTTGTCTGCTTCGTGCCGCACCTCTCGTTCGACGACGCCGTCGTGCTGACGGGCGCCGGCTACTACTGCCCCGACGACCTGGCCGACGCCGACGACACCGACCTGCACGAGCGGGCGAGCGCCTACCTGGCGAGCGACCGCGGCCAACGCCTGACCGACCGCGGCTACCGCTTCGACAGCGAGCGGGCCGGCCGCTGGACCTCCGACGCCCGCCGCGGCCGCGACCGCTGGCGGAACTCCTCGGCCTGGTCGGGTTGGCAACGCCACCGCGGCGAACGCCGCCAACGCACCAGCCGCAACGGCTGGTACGAACGCAACGGCTCGCGCCGCAACGGAACCGACGGCTCGCACCTCCGGCTGCGGACCGACAGCTCGCACGACCAATCCCCCAGCCTATCGTCCCGCCGCAACGGATCGTCGAGCAGCAGCGAGAGCTCCTCGACGCGCACCAACGGCAGCTCCAGCCGCAACGGTTCGAGCAAGTCGACGACCAAGCAGCTCAAGTTCTACCTCGAAACCTCCAGCCCAATCGTCGACGCCCCGTCGATCGGCCCGAAGACCGCCACCAAGCTCGAGAAGGCCGGCGTCCGCACGGTCGCCGACCTGATCGCCGCCGACCCGGAGCTGCTGGCCGAGAAGCTCGACTCCAGCCGCATCGACGCGGAAACGCTCGTCGCCTGGCAGCACCAGGCGCAGCTCGTCTGCCGCATCCCCCAGCTCCGCGGGCACGACGCCCAGATCCTAGTCGAGTGCGGCTTCACCCGCCCCGAAGAGGTGGCGTCGATGAAGCCGGCCGAGCTGTTCGGGTTTGTCGAGCCGTTCTGCGGCACCGCCGAGGCCGAGCGGATCATCCGCGGCGGCAAGGCGCCCGACCTGGCCGAAGTGACCGACTGGATCAACTGGTCGCGTCAGTGCCGCGTGCTGGGCGCTGCTTAGCCTGACGGTGCGGGGCCGGCCGATGGGTGACTTTTGTCCCTAGCTACCACAACGATTCCTAAGGTCTAAAGTCGGGGCCCGTTTCTCGCACCGACTGCCGTAACCCTCTATTTCGCAACGCGTTGGGGCGATGGCCATTTCGCCCAACGCCCGACTCTTGTCCGTTTTTGCACGTTCAGGCGGACAAAAGTCACGGCCAATCGAAACAAGCTGGCTCCCAGCAGGCGTCGCGCAAGAGCGAACCAAACCGGGCAGTCGCAGCTCTCCTATTGGACCGCGCTTGGGCGGTGATTTCTACAAAGAAATGGCCAGCAAGCCATGTCTTTGGGAACGCTAGTCAGCGTTCATTTCCGGATGTCGCTTGCCCGGGCCTGCTGAAGACGATCGGGATTGGCGGCGTTAGGAACCCTCGGAGCAATGGACGGAGCCACGCGTGGAAAACACCCCCACCTGGATCAAGCAGGTCATCGTGATGCGGCACGACCTGAAGATGCGCCGCGGTAAGCAGATAGCCCAGGGGGCCCACGCGTCGATGTCGTTCCTCTGTCGGCGGCTGCAGGCGGGCGGCTCGGTGAGCACGCAGGACTTGTCCGAGGCCGAGCGGGCGTGGCTCGAAGGGGCGTTCGCCAAGGTCTGTTGCCGCGTCGACAGTGAAGAGGAGCTGATGGAGATCTACGACCGGGCCAGCGAGGCCGGCCTGGAAGTGCACCTCATCACCGACAGCGGCAAGACCGAATTCCACGGACACCCCACCCGCACCTGCCTGGCGATTGGCCCGGACGACGTCGACAAGATCGACCCGATCACGTCGCACCTGGGGCTGTTGTAGGTCGGCGATCTACCACAAGTGGTGCTGCAGCGGCGTTGCGAGCAGACTCGAGCTCCCCTGAGAAAAGCTAAGGCAAGTTCAGCATCGGTGGCGCAGTGAAATCTAGCGGCGGGAACTCGAGCAGCGGCTTGTAGCCGGGCAGCGGCCGCGGACCGGGCGGCAGGAACGATTCGAGGAAGTCGTCGGCGTTGGGCATCTCAAGCTCTGGCAGCTTGCTCGGCTTTTAGGGCTTGGCCTGCTGCAGCTCAGGCGCCTCTGGCGTCGGGATCCTCGGGTCGAGTGGCGAGCGGCCCGGATTGAAACGCTGGAGGTCCCCGGGCTTCCTTCCATTCCACCACTTCTTGCTGCCGGGCAGCGGCGATAAGGACCCTCCACCTGAGTCCCTGCCGCCCGGCGTCGTAGCGGGCGGCGTCGGGTAAGGGTGCGGACCAATGGGGTGGTTGAAATCGGGCAGTAAGCGCCACTCTTTCTGGTAGTTGGGCTGACTCCAATTGGGCGGCTTGACGTTGGGGACGTCCAACGTCAAGCCGCCGAACGACGGCGCCTGGCTGCCCAGCGGCGGCACCGACGGCCGCGCGTTCGGCGCTCTTGGCGACATCCACGATGGCTTGCCCACCGACAACGCGTCGCCCTGAGCAGCAGCCTGGGAGCAGACGCCAAGCGTAACCACACAGGCGGTTATGGATCTGGCGGCGACGAACCGGATTGTCGACGGGGAGTTCAACATCGCTTCACCCGCGCTCTCGCCGCGGCGCGAGGAAAGGCAGCATGCAACTTCCCGCATCTCAGCCGTGCGGCCTGCCGCTAAGCAAGCCGTATTCCTGTTTTGTCCGCCGGAACCGTGTGCTGGAGTCAGGCAGCCGGCGGGCTTGGACGGCTACTTCGAACTTGCCGGCCCAGTCGCTACGCTGCTCGCATGAATGAACCCGAGAGCCTACGCCCGTTCCTCTTCCAGATGGCCGCCGCCCTGATTGGCTGCATCGCCGTGGTGGCCGCCGCCGCGGTATTTTGGCCCGAGGTGGAGCCTTCTTCTCCGACGCGGCCAATCGAGCAGCAACTCCCCGGCCGGCCGCTCCGTGTCGAGGTGATTGCCGATGACCTGCGGGCGCCGTGGTCGATCGCGTTCCTCGATGACGGGCGGGTGCTGTTCACCGAGCGGCCGGGCCGCGTGCGGTTGGTCAATACCGACCTCACGCTGCAGGACGAGCCGGTGCTGGAGGTCGACGACGTGCTGGCCGACGTCAAGCTCGGGCTGATGGGGATCGCGCTCGACCCGGACTTCGCCGAGTCGCCCTACGTCTACACCGCATGCGGCTACCGTGACGGCGATCAGAAGCGGGTGCGGATCGCCCGCTACCGCTGGACCGGCGACGCCATGGTTGATCCCGAGACGCTGCTCGAAGGGATCCCCGCTCAGTTCAACCACTCGGGCGGGCGGCTGCGGTTCGGGCCCGACAAGCTGCTCTATATCACCACTGGCGACGCCGACCACCCGCCCAACGCGCAGGACCTGTCGTCGCTCGGCGGCAAGATCCTCCGCGTCGCCCGCGACGGCTCGATCCCGGCCGACAATCCCTTCATGGGTCAGGAGGGCGCCCGGCCGGAGATCTACTCGTACGGGCACCGCAACCCTCAGGGCCTCGACTTCGAGCCGGAGACCAACCGGCTGATCACCAGCGAGCACGGCCCCAACGGCGGCGACGAGATCAACTGGACCGAGCCGGGCGTGAACTACGGCTGGCCCGAGGTGTCGCACAACCGCGCGGCCGACGGCATGGAGGCGCCGCTGGTGCAGTTCACCCCATCGATCGCGCCGGCCAGCGCCACCTTCTACGCCGGCGCCCTCTTCCCCGATCTGGAGGGCGACCTGCTGGTCGGCTGCCTGCGTGGCGAGGCGATGCTCCGCGTCCGGCTGACCGACTCCGGCGAGATGCAAGAACTCGAGCGTTGGTTCCCGTCGCGCTACGGCCGCGTGCGTGAAGTGCAGGTCGCGCCCGACGGCGCAATCTGGCTGACCACCAGCATGTTCGACCCGCCCGAGGCCCACGGCGCCGAGGGGTACGACCAGGTGCTGCGGATCACGCCCGCCGGCCCCGACGACGCCAACCGTGACGGCTTGACTGTCATCCGCGACCAGCCGGCCATGCTGCCGGCCGAGATGGGCCTCGGCAGCACGCCCGACGAACGGTACGCGGTGCTTTGCGCCAGCTGCCACGGCGCCGAGATGCAGGGCGCTCTGCACCCGCGGCTGCTCGGCGTGGCGTGGACGCAGGCGCGGACCGAGCAGGAGCTGTTCGACGTGATCGCCGGCGGCATCCCCTACCGCGGCATGCCGGGCTCGCGGCCGTTGATCCACGAGGACGGCTGTCGTGAACTAGCCGCCTGGTTGTGGCAGAAGCACGAAGCCAGTCTGCCGGGCGCCAGCCTTCCGGCGGCGACGCAGCCAGCGAACGGCACTCAGCAGAAAGAAAAATAGCCGCGTCCGGCGGGGCCGGACGCGGCGCAGGGTCGGCTTGGAATCCTGCAGGCCTTAGCGGCGCCGGCGGAGGCCGAAACAGCCGGCGGCGGCAAGCAGCAGGGTGCAGGCCATCGGCTCCGGGGCCGCGGCGGCGGCGACCGGCGCGGGCGACGCGGCCACGGCGCCGTAGTTGGCCCGCCACGCGTTGTAGTCGTCGCCGTCGACCATGCCGGGCGTGACGGTCTCGTTGGGCAGGCTGATCGCGAGGCCCTCGTTGTCACGCCACACAGTGTAGTCGGCCGCGTCGACGACGCCGTCGTTGTTGTAGTCGCCGGCCAAGAGATTCACGACCTCTAGCACCACGTTGGTCGGGTTGTAGACCACGTTCCACTGCAGGCCCGGGTCCAGCGGGGCGCCGGAGAAGTCCTCAGTCGCGAACACGCCCGACACGCCGCCGGTCGCCGACAGGATGGTGAAGGCGTCGCCGAGGACCGGGTTGAGGACTCCGAGCACGCTGACGGTCAGGGCTCCGTCGAGGTCGGCCAGGCCGCCGGTGACCAGGCGGTCGTAATCGCCGATGCCGGTCCCGAACAGGTCCACAAGCAGCTGACCGGTCGAGGCCTGCTGGAAGTCGTTGACGTCGGCCCGGCCGGCAGACGCACCCGTGTGAATCTCGAGGTCGCCCTGGTTGTCGAGCAGCACGCCGAGGTTGGCGCCGTCGACCAGCGTCATCACCTGTCCCGACACGTTCCGCAGGTCGCCGCCGCCGTTGAAAACGGCGCCGACGTTGACCTGCGTGTTGGCGTGCAGCTCGAGGTCGTTGCCGAGGGTAGTGACGCTGCCGTTCTGGAACACGCCGGTCCCGCCGAGCTCGATCCGCGAGATGGCGCCGGCGTAGACCTCGATCCGGCCGCCGAAGTCGGTGGCGTGGGTCGAGCGGAAGGAGCCGTCGGAAAGCTCGAGGCGGCTGGAGGGTTCGAATTCGAGCTCGAAGCCGTTCGCGTAGACCGTGCCGATGTTCGCCGAGACCGTGCCGTTGAACAGGAACGGGGCGTTGTCCCGCAGTTCGAGTGTGCCCTTGGCCGCTTCGAGCAGGCCAACGTTGCCGACGCCGTCCCAGTCGCTGCCGGTGTTTGAGAGGACCAGCGTGCCGCTTGATCCGCCCGTGATGCGGTTGTTGTTGATAACCCTGGCCGAAACCAAACCGACGCCGGAGATGGCGCCGTCGTTGGTGATCGTGGCGCCAGAGATCTCACCGCCTTGAAGCAGGACCAGGTCCGCGACGCCCGAGTTCCACGCGTTGGCGACGTTCAGCACCGCTCCGGCGCCCCGCGTGCCGATGCGGCCGACGTCGGTGATCGGGCCGCCAATGGCCAGGGTCCCGTCACTAGCGGTTAAGCGAGAGTCGCCGACGAAGTTGATCTCGGCGTTGATCGTCCCGTGGCCCTGCAGGTCGAAATTGGTCAGGGAGCCGAGCCTGCCCGGGCCGTTGATAACGCCGCCGGCGATCGTGTTCGGCGTGGCGTGGGAGCCGCCGCGGAAATTGAATGAGCCGCCCGCCCCAATCGCGACCGTGCCGGTGATGTCGACACGGGCCTGCTGCGAACTGTTGCCGGTGACCTCGGTCGTGCCGCGGAGCTCGACGTCGGAGCCCTTGAGGTGGAACGAGGTGATCGCACCGCCGAAGCCGTTGAGGTCGAGCAGGCCGTTCATCACCCAGGAGTCGGTCCCCGGCAGGTTGAGCTCGAGGCTGGCGAGCGTGCCGAGTTCGATCTCGTCTCCGTCGAAGACGTTGTCGCTGCTGTCGATCCCGCCGGCGTTGATCACGAGGGCGCCGCTGAGCAGCAAACGGTCCGAACCGTTGGTGAGGCCATCCAGGTCAACAATCCCGGTCGGCATGTTGATTGTCAAACCGCCGAAATTGGTGGTGGTCGAGTCGAACTGGAGGCCGCCGGCGCCGGAGAACACCGCCGAGTTGGTCTGCAGCGAGCTGCCGGTGAAGCGGAGCGTGGCGCCGGCGTTGACGTTCACGTTGGGCGTGCCGCTCATGTTGACCGACGACGAACTAATGATCGAGCTGCCTGTCCCGCCGACCTCGACGTCCCCGGAGATCGAGACGTCGACTCCCGAGAGGACGGGCGAATTGCTGTCGGAGTTGTTCATGTTGAGCTGGCCGTCCATCTGCCACGAGCCGTCGCCCACCCGCACGCTCAGGTCGCCCGAGTTCATGGTGATCGTGCCGTTGAACGTGTCAGTCCCGCCGAGGTCGACGCTGTCGACGTCGATGTCGAGGTCGCCCGCGGCGTTGATGATGGTGTGGCTGTCGGCGAGGCCGACGCCGTCCCAGTCGATAAACTCGCCGGCCTCGGCCGCGCCGGAGCCGATATCGACCGCACTGTTGACGATGATTGTAGAGCCTTCGCTGTTCACGAAGGCGCGGCCGTCGCTGAAGGTCGCGCCGCCGTTGAACTGGACCGTGGCGCCCTGCGCCACTGTCAGGACGCCGTCGGAATAGCCGGCGGCGTTGGTGTCGGTAAACGACAGCGAGCTGTCGAACACGCCGGTCCCCTGGGTGACGTTGAGCTGCGCCCCCACGCCAGCCACGGTCAGCGCGCCCCCCCGGATGGTCGAAGTCCCCTTATTCAGGTTCACGACCCCGCCCGAGCCGAGGCTCCAGGCGTTGGTGATGTTGACGGTGTCGCCGGCGCCGATGTCCATCGTGCCGCCGAAGCTGTCGGACAGCGGGACCTCGATATTGAGCGTCAGCGAGGTGGCGCCGAGCACGATGATTGGCCCCGTGCCGTCGTCGTCGACGTCGACGTAGCCGTTCTCGTTGTCGCCGTCGAGGTCGACGGTTCCAGTCCCCGAGGCGCCGTTGACGATGTTGAGCGTGCCCGGCAGGTTGAACCCGAGAAAAGCGCCGGGGCGGGAACCTACATACAGCGTGCCGGAGTTCTCTAAGGCCTGGCCGACCGTGGACGAATTGATCAGCTCGATCGTGCCGTGGCCGCCCAGCCGACCTCCCGCGTTAATCTCCAGCAGGCCGCTCTCGAGCTCGATCACGCCGCCGTCTTCCGAGCCGGTCTCGCCGAGCAGCAGCACCGACGCGCCGCTGTTGATCTGGATGCCCTCGGCGTCGAGGCCCTCCTGCGTGGCGATGTCGCGCGGCGTCACCCGCAGGATCGAGTTCGAACCGTTGAGCGTTGTGACGCCGTTGACGATCAGCTCGTTGCCGCTCGTGTTGACCGAGGCGCCGTTGCCGATAGTCAGCGAGTCGATTGTGAAGCCCTGGTCGACGATCGTGGCGTCGCCGGCGGCGTTGGCAACGTTGATCCCCAGCGAATTCACGCCGATGAACACGTCGGAGCTGGTGGGGTCGCCGTCGGGGCTCCAGTTGCCGAAGTCCGACCAGTCCTTGCTGACCGAGCCGCCCGCGTCATCCCAGACGATGTTCTGGGCCAGGGCGGGCGTCGCCATCAGGGCGGCCACGGCCGCGCTCCGCCGCCCCCATACCTGAAGTACATGAGATAGCCGACGAGGTGTCATACTGATTCACTCCTGTGGATGGCGGGCGGGCCGGTCGATTGCCCTGTGCCTGACCGACGCCCGGGACTCGTGCCGGCAGCGTCGCTGCTGCTAGCAAAGAGAGCCCACCCACGACGGGTGCGAGGGCTCTAACGGGCCAATCAGAAAACGCGGCAGAAGGCCGCCAAACAAAACCAGGAATCCCCAGAGAGGCTGCGAAGCAGGCGAGTAGGCCACCGCAGAAACAGGACCCTGCAGAGAGCTACGCCGAGCAGCGGCGAAAAGTGAGTGCGTGCGCGTGGACGCGCAGCTAGCGGCGGCCCACGAACCGCAGCGGGCCCGATTGATGCGGGCCGCTAGCAGCTGCGGTGGGACTACCGGAAACGGACAAAGAGGGGGACCGCCTTGGGGGGTCAGGGAGGCTAGCCGCCGGCTTAATTGACCTGTGGCTAGGCTTGCTGTCCCGGTAACTTGCTGTCCCGTGGCCTGCTGATCCAGCGGCCTACCGGGGCTCAAGCAAGCGGCCTAATAGTCGCCCATGAGGTCGAAGCGGTCGACCACCGGCGCTGGTTCGGTGTTCTCAGAATCGGAGTCCTTGCGGTCCTCACGGCGCTCGCGCTTTTCCTTCGCCTTGCGCTTCTTCTCTTGTTCGCGCCGCATCTTCTCGAAAGTATTTTGATTTTTCGCCAAAACGTTAGCCCTTGGGGTTGGGAAACCGACTCACTCATTGAGCCGCTGCTGCAACTCGCCTCACTAGTGGTCATCGGTCATTCGCTCCGAAGAACGATGTCCGACTGTCGAGGCAGTTCAAAAAAGAAAGCCGCCCGGCGGCCAAAGCGGCGCCGGGCGGCTTTGCGTTATCGTGGTTGATCTGGCTGTTTAGCCGATCACCTTGACGTTCTCAGCGCGAGGACCCTTCGGGCCCTGGCCTTCGGTGTATTCCACCGACTGCCCCTCGCGGAGGTCATCAAAGTTGGCGCCACTGACGGACGAGTGGTGGAAGAAAAGCTCCCCCCGATCGCCCTGAATGAAGCCAAAACCCTTTTCCGTCAACTTCTTAATCGTACCCTGCGACACGTCGCAACTCTCCTAGCACGCGCAATCAGAACTCGAAGCGAGCGAAGTCCAGACCGCCGTGCTGAACGACTGGACCCATCGGCGACGCCCTCACACGTGGGCGACTTTCACCGAGGAGAGCAAACTGGTCCAGCGCGGCTGGCAGGCCTAAACCTAGCAGTCGGAGCGGAGCAACATTCGGGGAGCGGCGGGGCAAAAACCAGCGCCGATCAGCGAAAGGTCGAATCGAAAAGAATTGCCACCGGGCCGAACGACCCGCATGCCCTGTTGGGGGCTAGCCCCGGTAGAGGCTGGCCCTAATAGGGATGGGGGTCGGAAAGGCGTCGGCCGGCGAAGCGTCTCGCGTCGGCTTTACTTCCTGAGCATTCACAAAGGTACGGCGCCCAGCAGGGGAAGTCAATGGTTGCTAGCCTGCCCGCCTGGCGAAAGCACAGAATCGAGTCGCAGGGCGTCGATTCTCGCCGCCAGACGCCTACCCAGGCCTCCCAAACCTCCCAACCGAACTCCCCGAATCCGAACCGCCAGACGGTGTTGCGGGCAATGCGGGGACGCAGTGCTCGAAGCCTCGATGCTGGCAGCCCCAGTTGCTGGCAGCCTCGATGGTGGCTGATCCGAGTGGTCTCTAGCCTCAGTGATCGTGAGCCAGAAACCGCAAGCCAGCAAAGCAACCCAGCAACGGTTAACTAGCGAACGGCCGGCGTGGCGTGGCGGCGGCCGTCGGCACGCATCGCCTCAAACCCAGAACGCGTCAGCGAGTAGCCGCCGGCCCGGCCTTCCGGCACGACCAGCTCTTTGTCTTCCAACTTGCTGAGTCCGTCGCGGTGTCGTTCGAGAGCCGGCCCCCAGAAGCAGAGCATCTTGTTCGGCGTCATGAGGAACTGACGGAACGTGGCGAGGGTCTTCTGCTCGGACGGGGATAGCATGCTGAAACCTTCTGCGGGGGGTGCGGGGCGGGACAACCGTTCGACTCAGGAAGCGCCGTTCGCTAACTCGGCGAGCCGGGATTGCATGCATCGCGTTGCACGCCAGCTGTACCGGGAAATACCAACAAACCAGCGAGAGCAAACAGCGCTGGCCGAGTACTGGCCCGGCACTGCATCCGGAAGACGGCTACGCGAGCCGTCCAGCGAAGGGTCGAGTCGAATAAGAGGCGCCGGCTCACGCGCCCGAGTAAGGCGTAGATCCCGGCGAAGCGATTCGCTTCGGCTTTACTTCCCAAGTACGCGTCAGACTACCAAATCTAGGGGAAATCGTCAAACGACCACCCCGCCGCCTGCTTCGGCAGACCGCGTTCAAGACATCCGAGCGCCTTCCATCTCGAGCAGTTGCCGCTTCATCGCCACGCCCTGCGGAGCCGAAAAACCGCCCAGCCGCCCCCCGGAGCCGAGCACCCGATGGCACGGCACCACCAGCGGAGTGCGGTTGCCAGACATCACCGAACCGACCGCCCGCGCGGCGCCCGGACGCCCCGCCCGCTTGGCGAGTTCGCCGTAGCTGAGCGTCGCGCCGTAGCCGATGGCCGAACAGAGCCGCGACACCCGCTGGCCAAACTCCGTCAAGTGGTCGCGGTCGACCGGAATCGATTCGAGCGCCACCGGCTCGCCGGCCGCGTACCGCTGCAGCTGATCCATCCACCCCCGCACCTCACCGGGCGGATCGGACTGTAGGCGCGTGTCATTTGGCCCGAGGGCCCGGCGTGCGTCGGACGAACGCCGATGCCCGAAGGCCAGCCGCTCGAGCCGCCAATGGGGACTTCCACCCGGCGTGTTTGCCCAGGTGTCGTGCGGGTCGTCGGAGAGCGAAGCCGACAGCGCCAGCCAGCCTAGATCTGTCGAGAAGCAGGCCGTGCACGTGGCAATCGTCACGATCGGCATGGGGACCTCCTGTCGGGTGGGACGCGGTCCGTGCAAACGGCGTGCGCGGGCTTTGACACCCCCAGATTGCCGATCGTATACTTGCCCCAGGGCGGTTGGCAACCTGCGCAAACTGGTTCTGACCAGGCAATGAAGCCCCCTCCCTGGCGCCTTCTGTGGTCCGCCGGGCCCGCCAAAGAATGGACACCGCACCCCGCAGCGAAAGAGGTACTAGCGGCATGAACCCGTATGCTTCGCTAGCCGATGACTTCTACGTCAACATGAACCTCAACACGGAAATGGAGCTTTCCAACAGCCGTGAGACGCTGCTGCACTTCGCCGAGCAGATGCAGCGCAAGTACCCGGAGATGCGGAACTTCTACGGTCGGGACAAGGGCGACTTCATCCTCGAGGGCGACAAGGACAGCGGCGCCTACCGGTGGTGCTCGCTCGAGCCCCGCCGCGTCGCCTCCGGCCAGGTGAACCCCGACAACATCCAGACCGCCGTCGATCAGCACCTGCACGCTCTGGAGCTGGCCCCGTACGTGCTGTCGGTCAGCGGGTTGGACTGCGAGGCGCTCGACTTCCTGATGGGCTTCGACTTCAACTACCGCGGCAACCACAACGCGCTGGTGGCCGAGGCGATCGGCGTGCCGCCCGGCTTCGCCAAGGCGACCCAGATGCCGGGCGCGTCGTTCATCAACTTCGAGCCGAACCTGACGTTCGCCGTCGACGAGGACTGCCGCGTGCAGTGCCGGCTGAGCGTCGAGAACCGCACCACGCCGTACCACATCCGCACCGGCGAGTTCCAGGAAGATCAGCTCAGCGTGTACGTCACGGCCCGGCGGTACGGCAGCCTCGACCCCGGCATGACCTTTGTCGACGCGATGACCGAACTCCGCAAGCTCTGCCTCGAGGTGGTCGACGACTACGTCGCCGGCGAGGTGCTCGAGCCGCTGGCGCGGGCGATCGCGATGGAGTAGTCACCGTCATCTGCAACGCGGCTGCGTGCTAGCCCATGGCGCCAGCCCTGGGACTGCGTCCGCGACAATTCAGCGAACAGCTCAAACGACCAGCCAACCCCTTAGCTGACCGCGCAGTCTATCGGCTCAAGCCATCCGACCGTCATCGCCAACGATCCCGCATGCAACGCTTCTCGCTTCGCACCGCGCTGCTTGGCTTCCTAGCGCTCTCGCTGATCTCCGCCTCTGCGGTGTCTTGGCGCCGCGCGCAGAACGTTCTCGACATGAGCCACGGCCAAGCCGGCGAGTGCCCGGTCCACCACCGGGCAATGTCGAAGGAGCTAGTCGGGCTCACTTACGGCATGCGGCTCGATGAGCCGATCGATTACGCCCGCAGGCTGCAATTCCCGCACGCCAACGAACCGTACGATACCGGGGCGTGCCTGGGCTCGCGGCAACAGTGGGCCCGCGTCTGGGTCTGCCCTGATTGCACGGCCGAGCGCGAGCTGTGGATCGACCAGCAGCACGTGATCGACGTCACCGCCAACGCGCCGAACGTCTGCCCGCTGCACGGAGAGCCAATGCAGAAGCAGCTCGTGGAACTGATGGCGGGTCTGATCCCGCCCGGCCCGATCGACGCCGCACGGCCGACCGAGTTCCCCCACGCGGACGAGCCGTACCACGCCCGCCGCTGCGACCCGCCCCCACAGGAGCACGCCCGGGTGTATGTCTGCCGGCAGTGCACCGCGGCCTACCAAGCCTGGTGGGCCAAGGCTGAGGCCGAGCAAGCCGGCGCCTCTCAGCCGACTCTCGACTAGGCGGCTGGTGGCTGGTGACTGGAGTTCAGCCTTCGGGCTGCTTGTGGAACGTATACGGCACGCTCAAGCGTCAACTCCAACGACTGCGCACTGCCCACGCAGCGACGGAATAGCCCATGGCGCCAGCCCTGGGACCGCACACAAAAAAGCCCTGCAGGGGATCCCCTGCAGGGCTTGAATCGTTACTCGTATGGCTAGTCCCACGGCTGGCGCCGTGGGCTGCTCAGCGGTTCACTAAGCCGCCGCCTCCAGCGGGTCGAAGCCCTCAACCATCGCGACGCCCTCGGGGACGAAGCTGTTGAGCATCTGGCTGCGGACCGGGTTCTGCAGCTTGCTGACCGCCTTGGCCTCGATCTGGCGGACCCGCTCGCGGGTCACCTTGAAGATGCGGCCCACTTCCTCCAGCGTGTAGCTGTAGCCGTCGGCCAGGCCGTAGCGGAGGCGGATAATCTCCCGCTCGCGGAAGGTGAGCGTCTTGAGCAATTCCTCGATCCGCTCACGCAGCAAGCCGTTGTTGGCCAGCTTCCAGGGGTTCTCGACCGCGTTGTCCTCGACGAACTCGCCGAAGCTGCAGTCGTCGCCGTCGCCGACCGGGCGGTCGAGGCTGACCGGGTGGCGGCCGATGTCCAGCACGCGTTCGGTCTCCTCCAGCGGGATGCCGGCGGCCAGGGCGGTCTCCTCGGTGGTCGGCTCGCGGCCCATCTCCTGCTGCAGCTTCTTGGCCGTGTTGCGGAGCTTGGTCAGCACGTCGATCATGTGCACAGGAATACGAATTGTGCGGGCCTGGTCGGCGATCGCCCGGGTGATCGCCTGGCGGATCCACCACGTTGCGTAGGTGCTGAACTTGAAGCCGCGGCGGTACTCGTACTTGTCAACCGCCCGCATCAAGCCGGTGTTGCCCTCCTGGATGAGGTCGAGGAACGACAGGCCGCGGTTGCGGTACTTCTTGGCGATTGACACCACCAGCCGCAGGTTGCCGCTGGAGAGCTGACGCTTGGCGCCCTCGAAGTCGGAGAACTGGCGGCGCAGCTGGCTGGCCCGCTTGCGGAGGCTCGACGGGCTCTCGAGGGTGCGGCGCATGAGCTGCAGGAGCTCGGCGCGGACGCTGGCGATCTTGTCGGCGGGGGCGCCGGTCGCCTTGAGCTCGCGGAGCTCGGCGGTGACGGCGTCCATCCGCTTGGCGTACTCTTCGAGCTCGGCGATCAGCGGCGTGACCCGGCGGCTGCGGAGGCTCAGCTCCTCAACCAGGATCAGCATCTTCTCTCGGCGCCGCAGGTAGCGGGTGCGGGCGTCGGCCTTCACCTCGGCGCTCTGACGGTGGTCGACCATCGCCGCGAAGTCACGCCGCTGCGCGTCCATCAGCGTGCGGAGGGTCGCCAGGTTCTGCGGCATGCGGGCCGAGATCTGATCCTTGGTCAGACGCTCGGTGAGCGACACCTTGATCGTGCGGTCGAACGGCAGCTCGCCGGAGTGGACCTTCTCGAGCGTCTTGACGGTGGCCTCGAGGGCGTAGAACGAGCGGAGCAGGTTGCGGCGGAACCGCTTGCGGGTCAGCTCGATCTTCTTCGCCAGGCCGATCTCCTCGTCACGCGACAGCAGCGGGATCTCCGCCATCTGGGACAGGTACATGCGGATCGGGTCGCTGTTGCCGCTAGGGAGCATGTCCTGCAGCAGGTGCGAGCGGTCGCCGCGGTCGTTCGAGGGGCGTTCCTCCGCCAGCTCGGCGGGGCGGCACTCGTCGTAGAGCTCGACCCCGAGTCCGTCGAGGGCGTTGAGCAGGGCTTCGATCTTCTCCACGCCCTCGGTCTCGTCGGGCAGGTAGGGGAAGACCTGTTGGTAGGAGAGCTGGCCGGTGCTCTTGGCCAGGTCGATCAGTTCGCGCAGCGTGGTATCGGCTTGGGTCATATCGCTTCGACTCCTCTCGCACATCCTGTGCGTCTAAGTGAGGTGACGTTTCACGCGGTGGTCGCGCGCCGCTCGGGTCACGGCGCGCCCGCGTGATCCGGCCAGACCCCCTACCCTTCCGTGGGCAAGGACCCCGTCTGCCGGTTCTTTTCGCTCTTGAGGTTCTCGAAGAACCTAATCAACTCCTCGTCCTTCTGGTTTTCGCTAAGGCTTGACTCGAGCTGAGCGGCTTTGTGTTTTGCGCGTTGCAGCGCGTCTTGTTTCTGCTGCTCTCTGTCAATTGCATCGGATAGCCGCCGGAGCTTGTCGCCGGCGCTCTTGGCCTGGGCGTCGTCGTCGATGGCGACTAGGGCGCTCTTGAGCCGCTCGTTGGGCAGGGCGTCGAGCACCCAGTGGAGGCTGACCTGGCCCTCGACCTCCAACGCGTCGCGGCACGCCAGGAACAACGCCTGGCCGGTCGACGACTCGATCGAGTCGAGCGGGATCGACTCCGAGATGCGGCGGGCGCAGTCGTTGTCGAGCAGCATCAGCTCCAGCAGCTCGCGGTCGTTGGCGGTAAGCTTGGCCGGCAGGTTCGAGGTCGGCTCGACGGCGTCCGCGGAGCCTCGCTCCACGCTGTCGAACGACGCGGCGTCGAGGTCGGGCTCGCCGAGGGCGTCGCCGGGGAAGTGCTCCTCGGCGTTCTCGTAGGCCGAGTCCATCAACGCGGCGTTTGGGTCGGAGTCCGCGGCGGGGCGGGCCGGCTTCGGGGCGGCCGCCCGCGAAGCGTTGGGCCGCGGCTTGGACGGTTGCGGATTCGTTGGTTGGGGCGCCTGGCGGACCAACGGCTTGCTCGCCCGCTCCTGACGCAGCGCGACCAGCCGGGCCTGCAGGTGCTCCTGCGGCAGGCGGAGCCGACCCGACAGGGCGCTCAGCAGCGACTGCTCGCGGAGCATCGCGGCGGTGTTCGCCATGCCGGTCGGAACCTTGGCCAGCGTGGCCAGGACATCCTCGGCGGCGCGCGTCGCGGCGTGCGTGTTGTGGAGAGTAACCAATCCGTTGGTCGCTGTATTGAGTTTGTGTTGCAGGGCGTCCGGGGCGTTGGCGAGCAACTTCCGGAAGGCCTCGACGCCGCACCCATCCTTGGGTCCTTCCTTAGGCGTAGCAATAAAATCACATGGATCGAGGTTTTCAGGCAAGGTCAGAATCCGCAGATCGACCTGATTTGTCACAAAGAGTTCGAGCACCTCGCTAGCACGCCGCTGCCCGGCGGCGTCGCCGTCGAGCACCAGCGCGACGCTATCAGTGAACCGCTGGATGAGCTTGAGGTGGGTCTCGCCGAGGGCCGTGCCGCAGCACGCCACGACGTTCGTCAGGCCGTTTTGGTGGGCCATCACGACGTCCGTGTAGCCCTCCATCACCGTCAGGAAGCCCTCCTTCTGCACGGCGTCCCGGGCGATGTGCAGGGCGTACAGCTGGTTGCTCTTGGAGTAGAGCGGGGTCTCGGGTGAGTTGACGTACTTGCCGCCGGCGTTCTCTGCTAGCTGCGGCAGGATCCGCCCGCCGAAGGCGATCGGCCGCGACTGCAGGTCGTGGATCGGGAACATCACGCGGCCGCGGAAGAAGTCGTAAGCGCCGCTCTTGTTCTCGCGCTCGCGGACCAGGCCGACCCGCGCCAGCACCGCCTGCGAGAAGCCGTGGGCGGTGGCCTTGTTCTTCAGCCAGTCCCAGCTGTCGGGGGCGAAGCCGATGCGGTGCCGTTCGATGCTGTCGGCGTCGATGCCGCGGCCGGCCAGGTAGTCGCGGGCCGGCGCCGCCTCGGGGCTCTCGACCAGGCAGCGGTAGAACATCTGCTCGGCGTACGCCATCGCGGCGAACAGGGTCTTCTTGTCGCCCGGTCCGCCCGGCTGGGCCGCCTTGCCGCGGGCCGGGGCCAGGCTGACGCCGACGCGGTCGGCCAGCAGCTCGAGCGCCTCGCGGAAGCCAATGCCGTCCCGCTTCATGACGAAGCTGAAGACGTCGCCGCCGATATCGCAGACCCAGCACCGCCAGCTCTGCCGCTCCTGGTTGATGGTCAGGCTCGGCTTGGTGTCGTCGTGCCAGGGGCAGCGGCAAACGTAGTTGCGACCCTGCCGGCGGAGCTCGTACGACTCGCCCACCACGTCGACAATGTCGACCTGCTGGCGGACTACCTCCTTGGCGTCGAGTGGGCTGGCGTTGCTCATCCGTGAACGAGAGTCTCGGGCCCGGCGTGGTGCGTCGGTGCGTGGGCCGGTTAATGGGGCCGGTTAGTGGCGCGACCGATTCGAAGAACTCGGCCCGTCCGGACGGATCGGGCGCGGCCGCCGCGTCAGTGTAACGCCGCGTCAGTCGAGCTTGGTAGGCGCCTCGTCGGCGTACGGCTTCAAGCCGACCTCGACGTCCATGCTCTTCTCGACGACCTGGCCCTGCTCGACCCGCTTGACCAGCACCGTGGCGGTCGAGCCGATCTGGGTATTGGCGATCGTGCGGCTGAGCATCGTGGGGTTGGTCGCCTCGTGGTTGTTCCAGCGGAGGATAACGTCGAACCGCTGGATGCCGGCCAGGCCGGCCGGGCCGTCGGCCACAACGTCGGCGATCAGCACGCCCTGGCCCTGCTCGAGCTCGAGCTTGCGGCGGACGCGTTCGGGCACGGCGCTCGGCTGCACGCCGAGGTAGCCGCGTTCGATATAGCCCTTGTCGCGGAGCTGCTCGTACTTCTCCCGCGCGATTGCCGACGGGATGGCGAAGCTCACGCCCTGGTAGGTCTCGCCGAGGATCGCCGTGTTGATCCCCACGACGCGGCCCTCGAGGTCGACCAGCGGCCCGCCGCTGTTGCCCGGGTTCACGGCGACGTCCGTCTGCAGGTACTCCTGGTAGACGCTGGCCGTACGGATGCCGTTCTGGCTGCTGCGGTGCTTCGCGCTGACGATGCCGAAGGTGATGCTGCGGCTGAGGCCGAACGGGCTGCCCATCGCCCAGACCATGTCGCCGAGCTCCATGAGGTCGCTGTCGCCCCAGCTGGCGGCAATCAGGTTCTCGGCGTTGACCTTAAGCACGGCGAGGTCGGTCGCGCGGTCGTAGCCGATCACCGCGGCGTCGAGGTCGCGGCCGTCGTCAAGCTGCACCCGCAGCCCCTTGGCGTCCTCGACGACGTGGAAGTTGGTCAGGATGAATCCTGCCTCGTCCATGATCACGCCCGAGCCCTGGCCGTCGGTGCCGCGGAAGTGGGGCCGGTAGATATTGACCACCGACGGGCCGACCTTCTTGGCGACCATCCGCGAGGCGAGGGCAAAGTCCTGCAGCCGGGGGCGGAGGTCGCCGAGGATCTCGCCCGCGGCGTCGTGCTCGGCCTTGAGGGTGTTGTAGCGGGCCGTGTACCAGAACTGCCCCGCCAGGTACGGCCCGGCCGCCACGGCGCACAGCACCGCGAACACGAGCGTCAGCCGCCAGATGCGGTTGGCGAAGGCGTACGGGTCGGGGTCGCGCAGCTGCAGGTTCGGCTTGTCGAACATCTGCCGCTCCGACTCGGCGAGCGGCTCATCGATGGCGGAGGGCAACGCTACCTCCTCAGATGGCGGGTGAGACATCGGCGTCGAAGTTCTTGTTCGTTCGTCTGCGGCGAATACGCCATCCGGAAAAGCGAGCGATTTTCATTATAGCGGACGCGGGCCGCGTGGTCAGCAAATCGACGCAGCAGAAAAAACCCTGCCCGTACAGCCGCTCCAATCCGCGCCACCCTCTCCACATTTCGCAGATCCCCGCTGCGCCCGCACAAATGGAAGCTAGGGTTGTGGAGGTTCCACGCCCCCCGATCGTTCTGCGACCAAGGACTACACGACCATGTCGGACACGCTCGACAGTTTGCCCGGATTCGACGGGGGCGACACCCAATTTGCGGAGGAGCCCACCGGCCCTGTCTGCGAAAAGTGCGAATGCGCCCTGCCGGATGGCAAGCTCTCGGCCTGCCCGTCTTGCGGCTGGTACGCGTCGCTCGGGATCCACGTCGACATCGCCCCCGAATGGGAGCAGGCGTGCTCCGGGCAGCCAACCAGCGGCCCGAGCAAGAGCCACGCGGAGGTCTGGGCGACCCTGGTCCCCAAGTGGGGCTGGCTCCTGATCGGCACGACGCTAGCCGTCGCGGCACTTAGCCTCGGCGTGCGGCTCTACACGGTCGAGGACCCGGCGCTCCGCACCGTGTGGGCGGTCTGCCAGCTGCTGATCGGCGCCAGCCTGTTCGCCGCGTGCCACCTGCTGGCGTTCTTCATGGCCGCCTCGTCCGACACCGACATGGGCGTCATGGACCTGGTAGTGAGCCCGCTAAAGGGCTGGATGAAGACCTTCGTCAAGCTCCCCGAGCGGTTCTGGGTTGTTAATTCGGCCAACATCACACTCAGCGCGACGCTGTTTGCGATGCTGATCATCGGCGGAATCCCCTACGACGCGGTCTGGAACTGGGGCTTCAAGGCCCCGGCCAAGAAAAACCTGCTCGGCGCGATCGCCGAAAAGGCCGGCGGCAACGGCGACATGGACATGGAAGATGCGCTCAACTCGTTCGCCGACGACGCCGCGGTTAGCGGCGCCCCGCTGCCAGGCGGCGGCAAGTCGGGCGTCCCCTCGGGGATCCCCGAACGCCAAGCCATCGACGCCCTGGTTATCGGCTACGAGCTGGCCCAAGACAGCTCGATCGACCGCCTGCTGCTGGCTACTGAGTACAACGGCAGGCTCTACTACGCCGGCCGGGTGTACCCGCAGTTTACCGAGGAGGAAGCCAAAGAGTTGCCGATGAAGTTCGCCCAGGCGAAGGCCCCTCGCCCGTTTGTGACGGTGCCCGGCTCGGCGACCTGGCTTGAGCCAAAGTTCACCTGCCGGGTGACCTACTCCCGCCGGGTCGAATCCGGGATGCTGCAGGGCATCATTTGGGAAGAGATGCTCGGCGAGGTCAAGCAGTCGTGGCTGACCCCGACCAAGTAGGCGGCCCGGCCCAAACCGCTTGCATGCCGGCGCTGGTCGCAGCTACGCTCGTGGGATGAATCCGGCCCGCTCCAGCATCTTTCCCCCGCCCAGCGAGGCCAGTCCCGAAGGGCTGGTGGCGATTGGTGGACGGCTCGACCCGGAGTGGCTGCTAGACGCCTACCGACACGGCATCTTCCCGTGGCCCGACGACGACCACTCGCCGCTCTTGTGGTGGTCGCCCGACCCCCGCGCGGTGATCGAGCTCGACGGCCTGCACGTCTCGCGGCGGCTGCGGCGGCGCCTCCGCTCGGGCCGGTTCCGGGTGACGCTCAACCAGGCGTTCGACAGGGTGATGCAGGGCTGCGCTTCGGCCCCCGACCGCCGTGGCGGGACCTGGATCACGACGCACATGAAGGTCGCCTACGGTCGCATGCACGAGTTGGGCCACGCGCACAGCGTCGAGGTGTGGCGCGATAACCAACTAGTCGGCGGGGTCTACGGCGTCTCGATCGGGGGGGCCTTCGCCGCCGAGTCGATGTTCCACCTCGAGACCGACGCCTCAAAGGTGGCGCTCGCCAGCCTGGTCGCGCACCTCGCCGCCCGGGGGCACGGGCTGCTCGACATCCAGCAGTGGACCGAGCACACCGGCAGCATGGGCGCCGTAGAGATCAGCCGCGGCGAGTTCGTCGACCGCCTGGCCGCCGCCATCGCCAGGCCGGTCACCATGGGCTCCCAGCTAGATGGCGACCCGGCGGCCCTGGCCTCGCCCAGTTAGGCTGCGGGATTACGCTGCAGGCTTAGAGCACTTTCCGAGTTGGCGTTCCGCTCGGGCTTGGCCTCTCGCACCGCTGCTTTGTCGGCCTGCATCGACGGGTAGCCACCGGCCTGCTTCGGCCTGGGCGCATCGGGGCGAGGAGCCTGCGCGGGACCGGAACGCCAACACGGAAAATGCTCTAGGCGTCGGGTTCGGGCATCGGAGCAGTTTCGGGGGTGGAGTCGTCGGCCGGCTCTTGCCCTAGCAGACCAGCCAGCTTTGCTGCCCGCTTGGGGCGCCACCACTTGTGGAACGCGGCAATCGCCTCGCTTTGGCACTGCTCCTCATACTGGATCAAGTCATTGATTCCGGCCCGTTCATTGGCGCGCGATTGCTCGATCACGTCCCGCAGCCGCACGATCCAGGTCGCGTGGTCATTGATCGCCCCCAACCGGTCCTGCGCCTTCTTGAGCTGCGAGTAGGCCGCCTTGCTCGATTCCATGCCGATACCCGCCGCCAACACCTCGAGCGCGTACCGCAGCCGTTTCGCGGCGATTCGGAACGCGTGCAGCTCCTCGACCGGTGCGCCAGCGGCCGGCGCGGACTTGCCAAACCGGTCGGCCTCGCGCCGCAGTCGCTCGGCGGCCCAATCGGCGAACGACCGCTCCGACAGCCGCCTGGCCTGCTTGTGGTCGGCCGGCAGACGCGCCACGAGCTTGGCCGCCTGGCGGCGTACCTGTTCGCCACCGTCGAGCTTGACGAACGCCCGCACGATATCGCTTTGGGCCTCCTCGCGGAGCGCATAAAGCCGGCCCTGCAGCCCGGGCAACAGGTTTTCTTGCTCGAGCCGGATGAGGAAAACATCGAGGTCGCGGGCGGGCCCGGCCGCCCGCCGCGAAATCCTGGCCGACCAGCTAAGCCTGTCTGCCCGCCGCTCGGGCAGGACCTTCTGAAACGTCTTGAGCACGGCGGCCGTCCTCCGCGAAGCAACGCGGAGCTGATGGACGTGCTCTCGGTCCTGATCAACGCCGGCGGCCGCCAACTCCAAACGCGACGCCATCTCGCTCGACCGGGTCCCAATTGCGATCCGGGCGGCGTCGGCCACGGTCGCGTCGGCTGGCAGGCCGGTTAGCCACTTGTCGAACGCGGCCATGAATCAGCCAGGGAGTCGTGGGATCGGGCAGGAAAGAGCACAAAGCCCCTATTCTACTTCAGCTGCCCAGTTGAGTCTCCCCTAACAGCGGGCGGAGGCAGTTTTGCCCCATTCTTAGCCCCTCCAGACGCTGTTCTAGCGGTCCCTCGTAGTCGTGGTCCTCGCATTCGACGCACAAGGCCCCGTGGAATCCGGCGGCCCGCAAGGCGGCGACAAACGCCCGCCAGTCGATTTCCCCCCGCCCCGGGATCTTGGCGGCACTCCGCTGCATCGGCGGGGCCAGCGAGCCTACTTGGTTCAGCCGCTCGCGATCGATCTGCATGTCCTTGGCGTGGGCGTGGAAGATGCGGTCGGCGAACTCCGCGATCGGCCCGATCGGGTCCATCAGCTGCATCACCATGTGCGACGGGTCGTAATTCAGCCCGAAACTGGCCGACGGGATCACGTCGAACATCCTCCGCCAGACCGCGGGCGAGTGCGCCAGGTTGACGCCGAACGGCCAGGTGTTGCGGTTGAGCACCGGGCAGTTCTCGATGCCGATCCGCACGCCGCGGTCCTCGGCGTGCCGCACGATGTCGGGCCAGACCTTGGCAAACAGCCGCAGGTTGTCGTCCATCGACAGCAAGTGATTGGCGCCGACAAACGAGTTGATCGTCGACTGCCGCAGCAGCGGCGCGGCGTCGATCAGCGTGTGCAGGTGCGCGACGGCCGCCTCGGCCTGCTCGCGGTCCGCTGACAGCGGCACCGAATAGAACCCCAGCGCCGAGATCGCCACGCCGTGCTGCGCGCAGCGCGCCAGGATGTCGTCGGCCCGGGCCTGCGTCAACGCCGTGAGGTCGAGGTGCGTCACGCTGCCGAACTTCTTGTCCGGACCGTCGGGCTGCCAGCACATTACTTCGACGCAGTCGAAGCCCTCGCGCGCGGCGGTCGCCAGCACGTCGTCGAAGTTGAGGTCGTTGAGAATCGCGGAAACGAAACCGAGCTGCATGGCCGTGCCTAGTTAGACCGACGCCGCGGCGTCGAATGCCTGCTGCAGATCGGCCCGCAGGTCGTCGAAGTCCTCGAGCCCGACGCTCAGCCGGATCAGCCCGTCGGTGATGCCGTGCTTTGCGCGGTCGGCCGCGTCGTAGCTGGCGTGCGACATGCTGGCCGGCTGCTCGATCAGCGACTCGACCCCGCCGAGGCTGACCGCAAGCTGAAACAGCTTCGTGGCGCCAACAAACCGTTTGGCCGCCTCGTAGCCCGCCTTGAGCTCGAGCGACAGCATGCCGCCGAAGCCCCCTTGCATCTGACGCTTGGCGATCGCGTGCCCCGGGTGGCTCGGCAGGCCCGCGTACAGCACGCGCTCGACCCCCGGCAGCGGGTCGAGCCACTCGGCCAGACGCATCGCGGTGCGGCTCTGCTCGAGCACCCGCAGCTCCATGGTCTTAATGCCGCGTGAGACCAGGAAGCAGTCCATCGGACCGAGGACCGCGCCGGTAGCGTTCTGAAGGAAGTAGAGCTGGTCGTAGAGCTCCTTGGTCGAGACCGCCAGCAGGCCGCCCAGCACATCGCCGTGGCCGCCGTAGTACTTGGTGGCGGAGTGCATCACGATATCGACGCCCTGCTCCAGCGGGCGGCACAGCACCGGGGTGGCGAACGTGTTGTCGCAGCCCATCAGCGCGCCGTGCCGATGCGCAACCTCGGCGATCGCCGCGTAGTCGCAGATGCTCATCCGGGGGTTGCCTGGCGACTCGACCCAGACCAGCTTGGTGCTGGGCCGCAGCTCGGCGGCGAAGGCGGTCGGGTCCGTGGCGTCGGCCAGCGAGATCTCGACGCCGGCGCGGTTCATCACCTTGTGGAACAGCCGGTAGGCGCCGCCGTAGATGTCGCTGCCGGCCAGCACGTGGTCGCCCGACTTCAGCAGGCCGGTGACGCAGTGGATGGCGGCCATGCCGCTGGCGAACGCGAGCGCGCCCCCGTCGCCGCAGCCCTCGAGCGAGGCGGCGGTCGTCTCCAGAGCGGTCCGCGTCGGGTTGCCGCTCCGCGAGTAGTCGTACTCGCCCCAATCGCCTGCGCCCGGCTGGACGAAGGTGGAGGTAAAGTACACCGGCGGGGTCACGGCCCCGGTCTGCGGGTCCTTCTCTTGACCGTGGTGGATGGCGCGGGTGCGGAACTTCATGCTGGTCGGTTCGGTGGGACACGAGGACGCCGTCGGCTGCGGCAAACCAACCATTACCACCGACAGCAGCCGGCGAGTCAACCTGCCCCGGCCGCGAATGAGTCGGCTACCACAGGCCGGGCGCCATCCGCCAGCGGACGAGCTTTGCGTACCGAGAAAACCCGGCCAGTTCGGCGGTCAGCACCCGGTCCTCGAACCCAGACCGGCGGGCGTAGACCAGCACAAACGCCACGGCCGGGATGAGCGACCAGTAGGACCCCAACGCGAAACCGCTCGCGATCGCCCCGATGCTCAACCCAAGGTACGAGGGGTGGCGGACCAGGCGGTACGGCCCGGCGGTGACGACGCGGTGCTTGCGCTCGCGCTGCACGCGGACAATCGGCGAGAAGAACGGGTTGAGCACCATCGCCCAAGCGGCAAACGCGAACCCGCCGGTCATGACAACCAGGCCCGCAACGCGGATCTCCGGCGGGCATTCGCCCGACCAGTGGAAGCGACCGACGTCCAACAACGCGACTACAAAGTGGAGGGTCAACAGCAGGCCGCCGCCGACGAACGTGAGCTTGTCGCTGACCGGCACGCCCGGCCGCAAGAGTTCTTTCAGCACGCTCGGGTGCCGCCGACGCAGGTAGCGGTCGAAGAGCGTGAACGCGAGCATCACGGTCAAGTACGGCGTCAGGAACGCCAGCTCCTCAGAGCGGGCCACCATCGCGACGAGCCCGGCCGCGATCACGCACTGCACAAGCGAACCGATTCCGTGAAACCGCGTGTCGCTAGTCATCGGCTGAGGGTCGTGCATGGCGACATCTCCTGCGCCGTGGTGAAGCCGTCCATGGGTTGAGTGGGGCGTCTGGCGTCCTGTGCCTGCGCTAATCGTTCTAATCTTGCTTCGGGTAGCCGTGGACGGGTGCTGAACCAAGCGGCAGCCGAACAGCCAGTTTGGGCCACCGGGGCGGTCAGAAGTTTGGCCTGTAACGGTTGCGCACGCGCCGGCTGGTCGGCGGCCGCTAAAGTCCTCCGGTCCCGCCAGGTCGGCCACCGCTTTGAGTCGGAAACTTGTCGACCTCCGCGGGCGTGTCCTCTACACTGAGGGCGGGTAGCCGCGGCCCGTCGCCCCGCTCTTCTCGCCGTCCCATTCCGCCGAACGAGACCGCCCGATGCGTTTCGCTTTGCTGTTCTTGCTGCTCCTGCTGACCATCGGGTCCTCACTCTCCGCGACGCCCGCGGCCGCGCAGCGCGCGTCGGCCGAGCGTGCCCGGCAGGAGATGGAGGAGCGCCGCAAGCGGTTCGAGGAAATGCGCGAGCGGCTCGAGAACCTCCCGGACGACCCCGAGGAGGCCCGCCAGGCGCTCGAAGACGCCAGCCGCGAGATGCAGGACCTCGGCCAGGGACTCGAGGCGGCCGGCGAGGAGGGCCTCGAGGAGAGCCACGAGGTGTCGCCCGCCCAGGGAGTGGTGGAGCGGAAGCTGGCCGGGCTGCTCGACGTCAAATCGACGCCCGCCCAAGCCGCCACGACCTACGTCCGCGACGCCGGCGGCAAGACCGTCATCGCCAAGGTCGCGTGCGAGCTGGGCGACAAGCGGATGATCATCCTGCCCGACGGCCGCGCCGACTTCGTCAGCCGCT
This sequence comes from Posidoniimonas polymericola, assembly GCF_007859935.1. NCBI lineage: Bacteria > Pseudomonadati > Planctomycetota > Planctomycetia > Pirellulales > Lacipirellulaceae > Posidoniimonas > Posidoniimonas polymericola. Next base: position 68,611 of record NZ_SJPO01000012.1, read on the forward strand.
CCGCCACCCGCCCCTGCGACCAGCCGTTCAAGTCCAACACCCGCGCCCAGATCGAGCAGAAGATGCGGGCCAACGGCTTCGCCGACTTCAAGTTCGTGCACGACGGCTACTACCTGTACGCCTACAACTGCTCGGAGGGCTTCTACCACCACACGCACTCGATCCTCAACACGATGCTGGCGGGCGTGGTCGAGCAGCTCCGCGAGTGGGGTCTCAAGGTCCACCGCCCCGAGACGCCGCTCGTCGTGGTGATCTTCCCCGACCGCCGCTCGTTCGACAGGCACGACCCGATGCCCGAGGAGGTCGCCGCCTACTACAGCGGTCTCAGCAATTGGGTGCACCTGTACGAGGACACGCAGCTGTGGAACTCGGCACCGGAGTTCGCGATGAAGCAGTTCGCCTACACGGTCGCCCACGAGGGGATCCACCAGGTGCTGCACAACACGGGCATCCAGCGGCGGCTGTCGAAGTGGCCCGCCTGGGTGAGCGAGGGCCTGCCGGAGTACTTCAGCCCGCTGAGCGTCAGCAGCAAGGTGGTGCGGCAGGGCAAGAGTGAGATGCCCGAGCGTGTGCTCCGCTGGCAGGGCCCCGGGCGGATGAACGACATCCGCATGTGGGAGCTAACGGGGGGCGACACCGGCGGCAGTGGGCGGCTGATCAGCGAGGCGGTCAGCTACCAGAACCTCACCTCGTACGGCTACGCCATCAGCTGGGGCCTGACGCACTACCTGGCGGAGCGCAAGACCGACGCCTTCGCCGCCTACCTGCGGGAGCTCAGCAAGACCCAGCCGCTGCAGGGCGACTTCAAGTCCCGCAGCGGCCCCGACCCGCTGTTCGTCAAGCACTTCGGCGAGGACTTCGAGGAGGTCGAGCTCGACGTCAAGCGGCACCTCACCAGCTCGAGCATGCAGCGGCAGTACAAGGACCCGATTGAGAACCAGACCTACTACGTCATCAAGCGGATCTACAAGAAGCAGCGGACGTTCTTCACAACGGTCGTGCTGACCCGCTCGCCCGAGGCGGCCCGCCGCTGGCGGGACAAGGAGGCCAAGCGGATGGACCAGGTTGGCGAGGAGGCCGCCTTCTACACCATCATTTGCGACAACGCCGACGAGGCGCGGTACCAGATCGCGAAACTGTCGCGGTAGCGAGCAGCAGATTGCGCGGTCCCACCCCTGGCGGGGTGGGCTGGGGCAAAGAGGGAAGACTACGAGCGGTACAGTCCGGCGGCTGCTTGGGCTCGCTCGAGCACGCCGGCCGCTTTGGCCCGCGCCTTCTTGGCGCCGGCGGCCAGCACGTCTTTAACGTAGTCCGGCTTGGCGGCCAGCCCGGCCCGCTTCTCGCGGACCTCGGCCCAGTAGTTCTCGGCCGCCTCGGCTAGGGCCTTCTTGATATCGCCGTAGCCAAAGCCGCCGCGGCGGTACAGCGCGGCGATCTCGTCGACCTGCTCCTGAGGCGCGACCAGCTTCAATAGGTCGTACAGGACGTCGCCGTCGGGCTCCTTGGCCTCGTCCATTGGGCGGCTGTCGGTCTGGATCCGCATGATCTGCTTGCGCTGACGCTTGGCGTCGTCGAACACGGCCAGGGTGTTGCCGTAGCTCTTGGACATCTTCTCGCCGTCGATCCCCGGCACGCGGGCCGACTGGTCGAGCACCTTGCCCTTGGGCATGGTGAAGGTCTCGCCGAAGTGGTGGTTGAAGCTGCCGGCGATGTCGCGGCAAACCTCGATGTGCTGCAGCTGGTCCTCGCCCACCGGCACGACGTCGGCGTCGTAGGCCAGGATGTCGGCCGCCTGCAGCACCGGGTAGGTGAACAGCCCCGCGTCGGCCTTCAGGCCCTTGGCGAGCTTGTCCTTGTAGCTGACGCAGCGTTCCAACAGGCCCATTGGCGTGCCGGTCATCAGCAGCCAGCAGAGCTCGCTCACTTCCGGCACGTCCGACTGCACGAACAGCACCGCCTTGTCCGGGTTCAGCCCCAGGGCCAGCAGGTCGATCGCCCCGTCGAGCGTGTACTGCTGCAGCAATTCCTTGTCACGCACCGTGGTCAGCGCGTGCAGGTTGGCAATGAAGTAGTACGCCTCGTCCGCCACGTCCTGCAGCTCAATGTACTGCGAGATCGCGCCGAAGTAGTTGCCCCAGTGGAACGGGCCGGTGGGTTGGATGCCTGAGAGGACACGCATGGTTGAATACTTCTTCGTTTTCAGCAGAGATTAGAGGTGCGATGCTGTCTCGCATACCTGGTTCAGCTGTCGCCCCTTAAGAGTCTGACCAGAAACGAAAGCATGTCTCGTGTAAGTTTCGATCGAATCGCACGCCGTCTTCATCGACAACGTACACAAGGCCGTGGTCAGCCAGCGCAGAACTACCGTCGAGTGTCACCAGAACGCCGTGAAAGATGCCGCGAAGTTCGTCATGGACGACCGATCGGACTTCCGAATTGCTAGTAGACTCTAGCCGTCTACACCGTCGTTCGGCAGTCGCGATAACCCCCTTCGCGAGATCATCAACAAACAAATCTTGCATCGGGCTAGCGGACATCGATCGCTCCAATGAAATGCCTCTAATTCCCGTTCGCGACTTTCAACGTGCCGACGACTTGCGTAACGCTCGCAGCTCCCAGCTCCTCTAGCGCCCCCGGCAGCGCGTCCAGCGCCTCCATGCTCGCGGTCGGCCGGTAAAAGTTCACCGTGCCGAGCTGCACCGCGCTGGCGCCGGCGACCAGGAACTCCATGACGTCGTCGATGTTCTGGATGCCGCCGATGCCGACAATCGGGGTCTGGGTCGCCTGGGCGGCCTGGTAGACGCACCGCAGGGCGATCGGCTTGATGGCCGGGCCCGACAGGCCGCCGACGCCGTTGCCCAGGATGGGCTTCTGCTTCCGCCAGTCGACCACCATGCCGAGCACGGTGTTGATCAGCGAGAGGGCGTCGGCGCCGCCCGCCTCGGCCGCTTTGGCCATCACGGCGATGCTCGTGACGTTGGGAGTCAGCTTGGCGAGGATCGGCAGGTCGCACGCCGCGCGGCAGGCGGCCACCAGCCGCTCGCACATCTGCGGATCGACGCCGAAGTCGACGCCGTGCGACACGTTCGGGCACGAAATATTGAGCTCGATCGCCGCCGGGCCCTCGACCTCACCCAGCCGGCTGCACATCGCGACGAACTCGTCGTGCGTGCGGCCGGCGACGCTGACGATGATCGGCGCGCCGGTCGACCGCAGGTACGGCAGGTGCCCGCCGATGAACGCCTCAAGGCCGTCGTTGTCGAGGCCGATGGCGTTGAGCATCCCGCCCGAGGTCTCGACCGTACGCCACGGCGCGTTGCCCTGGCGGGGCTCGTGCGTGATGGTCTTCGGCACGATCCCGCCCAGCCGCGCGAGGTCGACGAAGGCCTCCATCTCGCGGGCGTAGCCGAAAGTGCCGGAGGCGACCAGCACGGGATTGGGCAGCCGCAAGCGGCCGAGCGATACCTCTAGCGAGGCCGCGGTAGCGGAATCTGCAAGCATGCGCGCAGCGTGGGGTAACAGGCGGCGGTAGGTTCAGCCAGCCATGCTATCGGGCCACGCCTGCGCGAACAATCCGCGCAGCTGCTCCCGGGGCGCAGCCCTGACTTTCACCGCTGGTTGCTAGCCGCCCGCCTGGATCAGATCACCAGGCCGTTGGTGCGGTACGGCTTCATGTGGCTCGGCTGGTCCAAGAACCAGATGCGTTCCCACTCGTCCAGGAACGTACGCAGGTCCTCAGACGTGTAGATCAGCTGCTGGGCACGGCGGGCCGGGTCGGCCGAGTAGATCGGCAGAAGGCATCCCGTGCTGCTAGCCAAACCGCAAGCCGCAACGACAATCAATATCCACTTACGCATTGCTGCTGCGCTCCTCCGTGAGTGTCCACCCGCAGGCATCGGCCTGCTGGTGGCGCGGAATTCAGCCGGTCCCACCGGCTGCTGCTGACGCCCGCAGTGCGGGCGCGTCGTCAAAAATGCTTGGCTCCCGGTGGTTTACGCCGAGAGCGGTCGTTTGTGTGTGCGAGTAGGGGGCGCCCCGCTGGTGGGCGTGTGGGCGGGCACCAGCGACCGGGCCGGGGACGATAGCGGTCCCCGCGGGTGGTGTCCAGCTGAGTTGCCGAGCGGGCGGCTGCCGGCGCGACCGTGCGCCTGGCTGGCGGATGCGTGTGAGAGGGTTGGCGCCAGCGCCACTCGGATCAGAACGAAGAGATCGGTGACGAGATCGAGCTTTCAGGCCGGCGGGCTAGCTGCCCGAGCCAAAGCCGGGCGACTGGTCGTAACCGCTTGCGCCAGGCGGGTTTGAGGAGCCGTCCTGCGGATGGGATCCGTTGCTGCTGGGGGGAGCGTTCATTGCAGCCTCGCGAGCCGCCTCTTCGGCGTCCCGGCGGGCCTGCTCCTCAGCGGCGCGGCGTTCGAGTTCTCGAACCCGCTCCTCCATCTCTTTGCCTGGCTTGAAAGTGACCACGAACTTCTCGGGCACCGAGACCTTTTCGCCAGTCCGCGGGTTGCGGGCCTTGCGTGCGGCCCGCTTCTTGACCTCGAAGACCCCAAAATTGCGAAGCTCAATCCGATGATCTTCGACCAGCGTTTCGACGATAGCGTCGAACGTCTTCTGGACGATCTCCTTCGTCTTGAGCTGGGTCAGACCGATCTCCTCGGAGATGGTTTTGACGATCTCTTTTTTAGTCATAGCCGACTCCTGGAGAAAGGCGGCGAAAAGCCGAATCAGCCCTCTCGAAACAGGACTCCCTTAATGACCCAAGTGTAAGTCTGGCAAGCATTAGTGTCAACATCGAGCAACGCCGCGAAGCCTGTTGGGCGGGCGATTTAGCCGTTCCCAAAGCAATGCGACGAGCAGAGTTGAATCTGCGTAAGCCCATATTTTCAAAGATCTTACGCCGTTTTGGACACATTCGGGCCCGGCTTGGCGCGGCATGAGCGTTGGAAACCGTTGACGGCAAAAGACTTACGCCATCTACGGACCCACGGCTCACGCAACGAGACAAAGTCGTTGCAATGAGTATCGGCAGCCCAACCAACAGGCTTTACCTAATCAGAACAAACCAGCAGAAAGGTCGGCGGGGACGCCGGCGGCGCTAGCTAGACGTGGAACGTCTTGCGGGCGGCCTCGATATCGTCGAGTTGGTAGAGCTTGCCCTTGCCGCTGCCGGGGCACTCCTGGCAGGTCTCTTCCCAGGCCTCGGCAGACTTGAGGTTCGAGTCCCAGAACGGCCAGGTGCGGCACTGCCGCGGCCGGGCGGCGTACACCCGGCAGCCGCGGGACTCAAGGTCAAAGAACACACAGTCGCCGTCTGAGTATTCGGCGAGGCTCTTGCGGATACCGATCTTGCGGATGTACTTCCGTTCGAACTCCGCCACCGACAGCTCGACCTCCGCCGCCAGCGCGGCGATCTCGGCCTTGTTGACCCACACGTAACCCGGCGCGCCGGTGCAGCAGTCGCCGCAGCCGGTGCACTTGAAGCGGAGGCCGTCCTTGTACCAGGGTTCGCTGTTCTTGGGCGCGGCGGGCATGCGTCGATGGGCGTGTGGGTGAGGTGAGCGTGGCGTCGGAGCGCGGCGGCTAGCCAGCAGCAACCGCTGCGATGGCGGCGACCACCTGCTCGATTTCGTCTTCGGTGGTAAACACGCCGGAGCTGAGCCGCAGCGTTCCGCCCTGGGAGGTCCCCAGTCGGCGGTGCATCTGCGGGGCGCAGTGCAGCCCGGCGCGCGATTCAACGCCTGCGGACAGCTCTAATAGGGCCGCCAGTTCGTGCGGATCATAACCGTCGACCAGCAGGCTCACAACGCCCACCCGCTCGGCACACTCGGTCGGGCCGAACAGTCGGCAGCCAGGCAGCCCGAGCAGGCCGTCGATCAGCTGGCGGGTGCGTTCGCCGATTTGCGTGCCGAGCACGTCGACGCCCACTTCGAGCACGTGCTCCACCCCAGCGACCAATCCGGCCAGCCCAACGACGTTCGCGTTGCCGCACTCCAGCAGCGTTGGCATCTCGGTGGGCTGCACGGGCAGGTCGCTCTGGCCGCCCGTGCCGCCTTGCCGCAGCGGAGTGAGCTGCCGCTCGACGCCGGGCCGGACGTACAGAAACCCCGTACCCGTGGGGCCGAGCAGGCCCTTGTGCCCCGGCGCCGCCAACAGGTCGATGGCGAACGCCTGCACGTCGATCCTGGCGTGCCCTGCCGACTGGGCGGCGTCGACCAGCAGCAGCGTGTCACGGTCGCGGAGCCCGGCGGCGACCGCCTCGATCGGCTGCAGCGCGCCGGTAACGTTCGAGGCGTGCGTCAGCGCTACCAGTCGCGTGTCGGGGCGGACCGCCGCCAGCAGCCGCTCCGCATCAACGCGGCCGGAGTCGTCACAGTCGACGACCGTTAGCTCGCAGCCGAGCCGCCGCTCGGCGTGGTGCAGCGGGCGGAGGACCGAGTTGTGCTCGCACACCGTGGTGACCACGTGATCGCCGCGGCCCAGCACGCCGTGGATTGCGGTGTTCAACGCGTCGGTGCCGTTGTGCAGGAATGCGATGCAGCTCGGCTGCTCGGCGCCGATCAGCCTCCCGACGACTTCCCGTGCGCGGTCGACAATCCGCTGTGCACCCATCGCGCTCGCGTGCCCTCCCCTGCCGGCCGAGCCCCCGTCGTCACGAAGGTGGCCGGCCATCGACTCGACCACCTGCGGGGGCTTAGGCCAACTTGTCGCCGCGTTGTCGAGGTAGATGCGCGCCATGGTTCGGAATCCCGCCAAGGAAGTCAGCCGCCGATCTGGTACATCGCCCGATCGGGCCGGTGGAAGCCGGGCGCGTCGATGCCGTGGCCCGCCCGCTTGGCGGCGACGGCTTCGCGGATTAGGCGGGCGAGGTCGCCGTCGGAAGCCCCGTCGCGGAGCAGCCGCCGGGCGTCCCATTCTTCGGGGCTGAACAGGCAGTTGCGGATTTGCCCCTCCGCCGTCAGCCGCAGTCGGTTGCAGTCGCTGCAGAACGGCTGGGTCACCGGGTTGATGAAGCCCACCACGCCGCCGTCGGCGAATGCGTAGTCGCGGGCGGGCTGGCTTGGGTCGCTGCGGGGGGCGGGCGAGAGCGGCCCGAATTCGGCTTCGAGCGCCGCCAAGATCTCATCGCCCGACAGCACCTGGTCCCGCCGCCACGAGGCGTCGGCGTCGAGCGGCATGTATTCAATGAACCGCAACTCGAGCGCGCGTTCGCGGGCGAACCGGCCGAGCGGCACGATCTCCTGCTCGGTGACGCCACGCATGGCGATGGCGTTGATCCGAATCGACGAGAAGCCGGCCTGCTGGGCCGCCTCGATGCCGCGCAGCACCTCGGGCAGTAGGTCGCGGCGGGTCAGCTCGCGGAACGCCTCGGGCCGCACGGTGTCGAGGCTGATATTCAGCCGGTCCAGGCCCGCCGCCTTCAGCTCTGCCGCGTGCCGGTCGAGCAGCACGCCGTTGGTAGTGAGCGTGACCTCGTCGATGCCGGCGATGCCGACCAGCCGGCGGACCAGCTCGGACAGCTCGCTGCGCACCAGCGGCTCGCCGCCTGTCAGCCGGACCTGACGCACGCCCAGCCGGGCCGAGACACGCACAAACCGCTCCAGCTCTTCGAAGGTCAGCACTTCGCGCCGCGGCAGGAACAGCACCTGCTCACCCGGCATGCAGTACACGCAGCGGATGTTGCAGCGGTCGGTCACGCTGAGCCGCAGGCTGGTGTGCGTGCGGCCAAAACTGTCGACCAGCGGCGGGGCGGCTGCGATAGACGAAGGCGAGGTCACGGGGCGTCCCCCTCACTCACGGGCGCGGGGTGGACCCACTCGGTCGCGCCGTCGGACCAGCGTTCCTGCTTCCAGATCGGGACCGAGCGTTTCAGCTCGTCAATCAGCCAACGGGCCGCCTCGAACGCCTCGGGCCGGTGGGCCGAGCTGACCACCACGGCGACACTCGCCTCGGAGAGCGGCGTGAGGCCTAGCCGGTGGGTGATGCAGCACTCCTCGAGCGGCCAGCGGCCGCGGGCTTCCCGCTCCAAGCGTTCCAGCTCGCGTTGGGCCATCTCGGCGTAGGCCTCGTAGACCAGCTCGACCGTCTGGCGGTCGCCGGTGAACTCGCGGGTGATCCCGAGGAACGTGACCACCGCCCCCGCCGCGGGGACCTGCGCCCGCGCGATCATCGGCGCCAGGTCGATCAGGTCGTGGGTGATCTGGATCATTTACGCAATGCCTAGCCGCCACTCACGGGCGGGATGAGCGCAATCTCAGTGGTCGGGTCGACCTTGTCGGTCGGGTCGACGTATCCCGCGTCCGCGGCGAAGCGTGCGGATTGGAGCAATCGGCCCAGCGCGGGGAAGCGTCCGGCAAGGGCCACGGCCAGGTCGGCGTAGGTCGCGCCGGGCTCGAGGGGAGCCTCGACGTGGTCGGCTCCGACCGCCTCGCGGGCGCCGGCGAACATCAGCACGGTGACAGTCATTTTCGCCCGTTCGCTATTGTCGCTCCCGCCAGATTTGCATCAAGGCCGCAAGGGAGCCCGTAGCTGGCGGCGAGCAGTTTGATCGGGTGCAGCGTCGGCCGCGGGCTGGCCTGGCGCATCTGGATGGCGCAGGTCGAGCACTCGGAGACCGACAGGTCGTAATTCCCCGTCCGCAGCTCCGTCAGCAGCGGCAGTCCGGCCCGCAGGCTCCGCCGGTAGTTTTCTTTCCGCAGCCCGAACATGCCCGCCATGCCGCTGCAGCCCTTCTCGAGCTGCTTAACGCGGAGCTGCGGGATCAACCGGAGCAGGTTGCCGGCGGGCGCCCCAATGCCCAGCGCCCGGACATGGCACGGCACGTGGTACGCCACGCGGCGGTCGATCGGGTGCAGGTCGAGCTTCAGGCCACCCCGCTGGTGCAGCTTCCAGAGGTAATCGCACGCCTCGTGGGTGCTGTCCGCGACCAGCTGAGCGTCCTCGTCGTGGTCGAGCAGCTGCAGGTACTCGTGAGTCAGGGCGAGAACCGCCGACGGCTCGGTCGCGACAATCGCGTAGCCCTGCCGGGCGAGCTCGGCGAGCGCCTCGACGTTGCGGCGGGCGATCTTGCGGGCGGCGTCGACCGCCCCCTGGCTGTACAACGCCATGCCCGACTGCTCCTGCTCGCCCGGCGCCACGACGCCGACTCCGTTGTGGCGGAGCACGGCGACAAAGCTCTCGGCGAGCTGCGAGTCGTAGTAGTTGGCGAAGGTGTCGACAAAGTAGGCGACCTTCTCAACCGCGCCCGGCACCGGCTTGCTCAAGCGCTTGCCGGCCGACCTCAGGAAGGGGCGGGCCGCAAACCGCGGCAGCTTGCGGCCCTCGGCGATGCCGAGCGTCCGGGCGAGGACCCACCGGGCACGGCGGTCATCGATCAGGAGGTTCATCAGGGTCGCGAACCGCGAGCCGATCTGGCTCAGCAGGTCCATCCGCGTCAGGCTCCAGTCCCGCGGGCGGAGGCCGTTCTGCTTGATGTGGGCCGCCTTGGCCTCGACCATCATCCTCGGGATGTCGACCTTCGCGGGGCACTCCAAGCGGCACTGGTGGCAGTGCACACAGAGGTCGGCCACCTCCCGAGCGTCGTCGTGTCTGAGCGCGTCCGGCGGGAGCTGCCCGGTCAACACGCCACGGACCAGGTTTGCTTTGGCGCGGGGCGAGGCCTCCTCCCGGGGCGCGAAGCGGAAGATCGGGCACATCCGCACCGCCGGCGAAAGCGTCCGGCAGCCCGCGCAGCCGTTGCACGCCCAGGCGGCCTCGTTCAACTCTTCACGGGTCCAGTTGAGGCTCAGCTCGACCAGCGAGTGCCCTTCTTCGGACGGCTTGGCGAGCTCTGATGGTCGGAAGTTCTGCGTGACCCGCTCGCCCGGCGTTGGGATGATCTTGCCCGGGTTGAGGATCCCGTTGGGGTCGAACGCCCGCTTCAGCTCGCGGAACACGTTGATCAGCGGCCCGTGCTGGCGGCGGAGAAACGGTGTGCGGCTGAGGCCGTCGCCGTGCTCGCCGGCGACCGTGCCGCCCAGCAGCCAGACCTTTTCGTACAGCTCGCTGGCGAGCAGCTCGAGCCGCCGCGCGTCCTCCTTGGTGCGGAGGTCCAGCAGCGGCCGGATGTGCAGCTGACCGTGCGCGGCGTGCGAGAACAACGAGGCGGTAATCTGCTGCCGCTTGAGCACGTCCTGCAGGTGCCGCACAAAGACCGGCATCGCCTCGACCGGCACGGCGATGTCCTCGATGCAGGGCGCCGCGCGGCGGCGGCCCTTGAGCCCGTGCAGCGTCTGGGTGAACCGGCGGGCGAGCTGGCCAAGGAGCAGCTCGTCCTCCTCCTCCTGCGCGGCGTAGTAGCCGGCGGCCAGGCCGAGCTCGTTCCGCGCGAGCGCCACCACGCGGTCAACCTGGTGCTGCGTGTCCTGCTCGGTCTCGCCAAAAAACTCTAAGAGCAGCACCGCCTCGGCGGCCGCCGGGATGATCAGGTCGTACCGCACGTCCGACTCGCGGGCGATGGTCAGGTGCCGCCGGTCCATCAGGTCGCACGAGCACGGGCCGAGCGGCGTGATCTCGCGGACGCAGCGGACCGCCTTCTCCAGGCTGTCGAACATCAGCATTACGCGGCCGACCGAAGCGGGCAGCGGCAGGGTGCTGAGCTCGGCCTCGACAATCAGCGCGAGCGTCCCCTCGCTGCCGACCATCAGCTTGGTGAGGTCGACCGGGTCGGTCAGGGCGTGCTGCATCGCGTAGCCGCTGGCGTTCACCAGCGACTGCGGCTGGTTGGTCTCGATGACGGTGCGGTGCAGCTGGCCGAGCTCCTGGACCGACAACGCCAGCTCCGCCAGCCGCGCGGGGGGCGGGGCGTCGGTCGGCGGGGCGCCAAGCTCCAGCACCTCGCCGTCGGCCAGCACCACCTTCATCGCGAGCACGTGGTCGCGGGCCGACCCGCACCACGGCCAGTGGCTGCCGCTGCCGTCAACGCTCAGCACGCCGCCGATGGTCGTGACCTCGGTGGTCGCCGGGTCGGGCCCGAAGACGCGGCCGTGCGCCGCCAGGGCGCGGTTGAGCTCGGCGTGCACGACGCCCGCCTGCACGCGGACGCTCTCCTCACCGACCCTGATGATGCGGCGCATGTGGCGGGAGAAGTCGATCACCAGCCCCTCGCCGACAACGCCGCCGGCGAGGCCCGAGCCGGCTCCGCGGGCGTGGACGGCGATGCCGTTCTCGTTGGCGTACCGCAGCGTGGTCGCGACGTCCGCCGTCGTGCGGGGCCGCACCACACCCAGCGGGGTTTTCTGGTAGATGCTGGCGTCGCTCGCGTACAGGCACACCGACAGCGGGTCGCAGTTTACCTCTCCCGCCAGCTGCCCGCGCAGGTCCTGCTCGATGCGTTGGCGGTCAGAATCCATAGGCGATAGCGTGGCGGTAGAAGTCGTAGTCGCGCGGCCTGTCGGGGCCCTGTTTCTCTAGATCGGCGCCCGCCCCGGCCGCCGCCACCGCCGACCGGCAGGGTCGCTCTGGGCTACTTGCCGTAAATCAGCGTCATGACCTCGGCCCGGCTCGAGACGTTCGACCGGAACACGCCCTTCATCGCCGAGGTGACCGCCATGCTGCCCGGCTTCTTCACGCCGCGGATGGTCATGCACGAGTGGCTCGCCTCGATAACGACCGCCACCCCCTTTACGTTGAGCTCGTCGACCAGCATGTCGGCGATCGCCTCGGTCATCCGCTCCTGCACCTGCGGCCGACGCGCGACGCTGTCGACCACGCGGGCCAGCTTGCTGAGGCCGACCACCCGGCCGTTGGGCAGGTAGCCGATGTGCGCCTTGCCGGAGAACGGCAGCAGGTGGTGCTCGCACATGCTGGTGAAACCGATGTCCTTGACCAGCACCATCTCGTCGTACTTCTCGGTGAAGAACTTCTCGAGGTGCACCCGCGGGTTCTCACGCAGGCCGGAGAACATCTCGGCATACATCCGCGCGACCCGCGCCGGGGTCTCCAGCAGGCCCTCGCGGTCCGGGTCCTCGCCCACCGCGGCCAGCATCTCGCGGACCGCGCTCTGCAGCCGGGGCATGTCGACGCCCGGGTAGGCGGCGGATGATTCGTCCCCGCCGCAGCACGCGGACTCGGGGTACTCTTGCAGGTGGTCCTTCATGGCGCCGTTGTTGGTTCGTGTGGTCACTCTAGTCTCAAGGTTGCGGGGTTCGCAGGGACCGTGGTGAGTAAGGTCGCCCGCGCTGTTGGGTCGAGAAGTACGCCGTTGCGGGCCGCGGCCCAAGACTCAGTTGTTGCTGAAACGGGGTGGAAACGGTTCGTCGTCGCTGGCTGGGGCCCCGACCGCTTCGAGCAGCAGCCGGCACCTCTGCACCGCGTCCCCCTCGCCCAGCAGCCGCAGCTTCAACTCCGACGAGATCGGCAAACTGTGCGCGGCCAGGTCGGCCACAGCGCCCAGCGCCGCGGTGCACGACAACGTGTGGGCAAGCTCCTCTGCCGCCGCGCCGCCCGCAATCTTGCCTTGCAGCAGCGAGACGATCTGCTTGCGGAGCGACTGCTGCTCGCGGACCGACTCGGCGTCGACCGACGAGGTCGACTCCTGCTCATGAATCAATTCTAGCCGCGAGCGGCGGTATGCCAGGGGGGGATCCAACTCCTCTTTCAGACGAACCCGCCGCAAACCGAGCAGCAGCAGGTTGTAGCGGCCCTCGGGCGTCTTGTGGTGCGAGATCACTTTGCCCAGGCACCCGACCTCCGACAGCGGCGGCCGGCCGGCGTAATCAGGCTCCCAGCCAGGGGCCAGCACCGCCATGGTGATCAGCCCGTCGCTGGCGAGCGCCTCGGTCGTAAGGGCCACGTAACGCTCCTCAAACACATGCAGCGGGGTCACAACGTGGGGGAACGCCGCCACCTGCGGCAATGGAAACAGCCGCCCCACACCCGAGAACGTGTCTGGGTCGAACGGCGGATCGGCGGGCATCCAGGCGCTCATCGCAGGTCGTGGGGAACAAGGCGTGTGAGGGCATCTTCCAACGCTCAAATCTAATTGTGAAAAGCACTTAGATCAAGTCGCTCGGGCCTGCGGCGCCTGCCCTCCGGCCGTTGACACCCGCCGCTGGGCCCCCAAAATGAGGCCTTCTCTGGCCGCCCCCCACGCCCCGCCCCCTGCTCTGAAAGTCATAATGGGCAAGAAGAAAGCCACCTCAAAGGGCGCCTTAAAAGGCCCCGCCAAGCGGCCCTCACCCCCCACGCCGGCCCTCCCGGCGGACGAGCGCAAGTCGCAGGCCAAGCGGGTCGTGCGGCGGCTCAAGGCCGACTACCCCGAGGCCCCGTGCGCCCTGGTGCACGAAACGCCCTACCAGCTGCTGATCGCCACGATCCTCTCTGCCCAGTGCACCGACGAGCGGGTTAATATCGTTACCGAGAAGCTGTTCGCCACGCACCCCGACGCGCACGCGATCGCCAAGATGCCGATCGCCAAGCTCGAGAAAGCCGTGCAGAGCACCGGCTTCTTCCGCAACAAGGCCAAGAACGTCAAAGCGTGCTCGGAAGAACTGGTCGAGAAATTCGACGGCCAGGTCCCCGAGGACCTGGACACTCTCGTTGGTCTGGCGGGCGTTGGCCGCAAGACGGCCAACGTCGTGCTGGGGACCGCGTTCAGCATCCCCACCGGCGTGGTAGTCGACACCCACGTCGGGCGGCTGAGCCGCAGACTCGGCCTGACCGCTCAAAAAGACGCCGTGAAGGTCGAAAACGACCTCATCGATATCCTGCCCAAGAAAGAGTGGATCGACTTTTCGCACCGCATGATCCATCATGGGCGAGCGGTCTGCAACGCACGGAAGCCCGATTGCGGAGCCTGCTCGATGCAGAAGTTCTGCCCGCAGATCGGGGTCTGACAAGAACCTGCGAACCACGAAGTTCGGGCCCCGACGTCCCAACAAACCAAAGCCACTCATGATTCTCTCCGGCAACGAAATCCGGCGGCGGCTCGGCGGCGACCTTCAGATCACGCCGTACGACGAGGCGAACCTCAATCCCAACAGCTACAACCTCTGCCTGCACAACGAGCTGATTGTGTACGAGGAGGTGGTGCTGGACATGGCCAAGGAGAACCGCGTCCGCCGGATCGAGATCCCCGCCGACGGTCTGGTGATCAGCCCCAACCGGCTGTACCTGGGCCGCACCGTCGAGAAGACCACCACGCACAACCTGGTGCCGCAGATCGAGGGCCGCTCGTCGATCGGCCGCCTCGGACTGTTCGTGCACGTCACGGCCGGCTTCGGCGACGCCGGCTTCTCCGGCTTCTGGACGCTCGAGATCTCTTGTATTCAGCCGGTGCGGATCTACCCCGGCGTGCCGATCTGCCAGATCTTCTACCACGAACTCACCGGCGAGGTGAGCGAGTACACCAGCAAGTACCAGCACAACCGCGACATCCAGCCGAGCAAGCTGTTCCAGGAGTTCGGCGACGATCACGACCCGCAGCTGCCGCTGCAATTCGACAACAAATAGCGGCTCAAGAACAACTTACTCCCCTTATCCCTCTCCTCCAAAGAAGGAGACGTTAGGTGAGGGGATAATAGATAAACTGCGGAAGTTGTTCTTGAGTCCTTCCGAAGCAGTCACCGTCAGCCTCTCCACAAATCGGCCCTCGTAGCAAGCCATTCTGCAGTGAAACTCATCCGCCTAGGCGCCGCGTCCGTCAACCAAACCCCGATGGACTGGGACGGCAACCGCCGGCGGATCGAGTCCGCCATCGCCGACGCCCGCGCTGCCAATGTCGGCCTGCTCTGCCTGCCCGAGCTGTGCGTCAGCGGCTACGGCTGCGAGGACATGTTCTTCTCCACCGGCGTGCAGCAGGCCGCCTACGAGAACATGCTCGCCCTGCGGCCGGCGACCTCCGGCATGGCCGTGGCGGTCGGGCTGCCCGTGTTCTACGACTCGGCCCTCTACAACGCGTGTGCGCTGCTGGTCGACGGCGAGCTGGCCGGCATCGTCTGCAAGCAGTTCCTGGCGACCGACGGCATCCACTACGAGTCCCGCTGGTTCCGCCGCTGGACGCCCGGCGTCGTGAACCTGCTGGGCGACCCGATCGGCGACCTGCTGTTCGACCTCGGCGGGGTCCGCGTCGGGTTCGAGATCTGCCGCGACGCCTGGGTGGCCGACCGCTCGGGCCCCGGCCTCGCGCAGCGCGGAGCCGACATCATCCTCAACCCGTCGGCCAGCCACTTCGCCTTCGGCAAGCAAGAGACCCGCAAGCGGATCGTCATCGAGGGCTCCCGCGCCCAGTGCGTCAGCTACGTGCACTGCAACCTGTTGGGCAACGAGTCGGGCCGCTCGGTCTACGACGGCGACACCATCATCGCCAGCGGCGGCAAGATTGTCGCTAGCGGCCCGCGGCTCACCTTCGACGACCACGTGCTCACCACCGCCGTGGTCGATGTCGACGCCGTGCGGCGGAGCCGGGCCCAGTCGTTCGACGCCGGCGTCACCCGCCCGCTGCCGCCCGACGGGCTGGTCGAGTGGTCGTTCTCGTGGCCCGACCCGGGCGCCGACGCGCCGGACGAGCACTGCGCTCCGCTCACCAACTGGGAGGCCGCCCCCGACCACAAGGAAGAGGAGTTCACCCACGCCATTGCGCTCGCCGTGTTCGACTACCTGCGGAAGAGCCGCACCAATGGCCTGGTCGTCTCATTGAGCGGCGGCGCCGACTCGTCGGCCGTGGCGGTGCTTTCGGCGATGATGGCCCGCTTCGCGGTGGACGAGCTCGGCATGTCGGCCGTGCTGGATAAGCTGCCAGCCGTGGCGACCAGCGCCGTGCTCGACGACTCCGCCACCGTGCGGGACCTGGTCGGCGGCCTGTTGAGCTGCGTCTACCAGTCGACCGCCAACTCGAGCGACGCCACCCGCCACTCCGCCCAGGCGGTCGCCGAGGGCGTCGGCGCGACGTTCTTCGACTGGAGCGTCGACAGCCTGGTGAACGACTACGTCAAAACGGTCGGCAAGGCAGTCGGCCGTGAGCTGACCTGGGAGGACGACGACATCACCCTGCAGAACATCCAGGCCCGCGCGCGAGGCCCGGCGGTGTGGATGCTGGCCAACCTGCAGGGCGCGCTGCTGCTGGCGACTAGCAACCGCAGCGAGGCCGCCGTCGGCTACGCCACGATGGACGGCGACACCTGCGGCGGGCTGTCGCCGATCGCCGGCATCGACAAGGCATTCCTGCGGCGTTGGCTGGCGTGGATGGAACAGGTCGGCCCCCGCGGCGTCGGCCCGCAGCCGTACCTCAGCGCGGTGAACGAGCTCGAGCCCACCGCCGAGCTCCGCCCCGCCGGCGCCGACCAGACCGACGAGGGCGACCTGATGCCCTACCCAGTGCTCGACGCGATCGAACGCTCCGCGATGCGCGACAAGCGGCTCCCGATGGAGGCCTTCCGCGCGGTCGCCGCCCAGTTCCCCGAGCACGACCGCACACAGATCGGCCGCTGGGTGATCCGCTTCTTCCAGCTCTGGAGCCGCAACCAGTGGAAGCGCGAACGCTACGCCCCCAGCTTCCACGTCGACGACGAGAACCTCGACCCCAAGAGCTGGTGCCGCTTCCCGCTCCTCTCGAGCGGCTACGAGAAAGAACTCGACGAGCTCGAAGAGCTGCTCCGCGATTAGTCACATCCCCCAAAGCAGCCGGCGAGCTACGCCTCGGCGGTTTGCGGCTTGCCTAACCACAAAGGCACGAAGCCACAAAGAAGACCAGCCAGAGGCACTTAGCCCTGCGATTCATCGCTGGGTAGGCCAGCCAACTGCGATAGCCCCTTCCGCGCGTTTCCGCTACGCTACTCCGGCGACAACCCGTATCCCGCGCCCGCTGGAGCCGAGCTTAATGCGTGCCGTTATTGCCGCCCTTGCGATCCTCTTCGCTACCATGCTCGCGGCAAGTGCTGCCGCTAGCCTGATCCACTTCCAGAGCGAGATCTCTCTCTTGGATATCGGAGATGGACAGTTTTTCATCAACAACGAGAGAGTAATGGGAAGCTTCGTCGTGCGCGACGAGGCACTCACTTCCTATGAGGATGGCTCCCTTCGCTTCCGCTCGCAGATGATCACCGAATTCGAGATCGCGGGGGAGTCAGGGTGGTGGTTCCGAGCCAACCAGGGACTCGCGTCGACGACATGGGCCAACACCGGTCAACAAACACCCTCGGCCATCACTCCTTTTCACCAGACTCTCGAGGTAGGGACGATCGAAACCGGCGTCCGCGAGATCTCCGCACCGTGGTTCTCAAACCAGAGCGGCATGAACATCGATATCGATGGCGACGGGATTGTCGACGATCAGCCAGGCACGGGCGTCTTTGGACCGCCACCGCCAGGCTCCGGTCACCAGCCGACGCCGCTCGAGATACTTGCCTCTCCGCCGATCCCTGCAACGGTCGAAACGACAGAGATTTCGGCGCCGGTAGTGCTAGAACCCTCGTTCAAGGTGAGCTTGGATGGTCTTGCACCAGGGCAGTACGGCGAATCACATGAGGTTTGGGCTACATTCAACTTGCCGTCCTCGGAGGGCGAGTCGCGACAAATGCTCGTTTTGATTTCCGCGGTCACAACTACGCCCGAACCAAGCGTCGTGTCGCTACTCATTGGAGCCTGTTCATTGGCGCTCGCCGCGACAACGCGGCGGCGATCCTCTTCGTGACTTCGTGCCTTTGTGGTTCCAAAACCCCGCAGCCCGCCGAGGCGTAGCTCGCCGGCTACCTTGACGACTCCCTACTCTTTCACCATCCGCCAGCAGCGGTGGATCCGTTTGTTGCGGAAGTCTTCGGGCACCGTCTGGCGACTTATTTCACGGATCGCCAGGCCCGCGAGCAGCGGCTCGTCGAGCTTGAAGCGGCGCGAGTTGGTCGAGAAGTAGATCACCCCGCCGGGCGGCATCCGCTTGGCCACCTCGACTAAGAGCGGCGCGGCGTGCTGCTGCACGTCCCAGTCGTCGGCGCCCCGTTTGGTGTTGCTGAAGGTCGGCGGGTCGACGATCGCCAGGTCGAACTGGGGCTGCGTCGAGAGCGACTCGACGAACTCCTGGCTGTCGCCCTGCACGAAGTCGCAGCGGGCGGCGTCGAACTTGTTGAGCCGCACGTTGTCGCGGGCCCAGTCGAGGTAGGTCGGCGAGAGATCGACCGTGGTGACCCGCTCGGCGCCGCCGGCCAGCGCGTAGACGCTGAACGCGCCGGTGTAGGCGAACAGGTTGAGCACCCGCTTGCCTTGGGCCTCGTCGCGGAAGCGGCCGCGGGTGACGCGGTGGTCGAGGAACAAGCCGGTGTCGACGTAGTCGGATAGGTTCACGCGGAACGTGAGGCCGGCCTCTTTGACGAGCCGCACCGCTTGCTTCTCGGCGACGCGTTGGTACTGGGTCTCGCCGCGCTGGCGGAAGCGGTGCTTGAGGAACGTCAGCTCGCGCGGCACGTCGAGCGCGTCGGCCGCGGTGCGGACCATGTGGTCGAGCCAGTCGGCGTGCTCGGCCGGCGTGCGGTCGTGCGGCCGGTCGTACTCGGCGAGGTGCAGCGCGTCCTCGTAGCGGTCGACAGCGAACGGCACGTCGGGGATGTCGCGGTCGTAGATCCGGTAGCAGGTGATGCCGCGCTTAGTCGGCCACTTCCGCAGGTGCCGGGCGAGCTTTTTCAAGCGGTTGGCGAACTCCTCGGCCTGACGTTCGGACTCGGGACGCAGGCCGCCAAACGCCCGGGCCGGGGGCGGCGCCGACTGCCGCTTGGCGCCCGGCTCGGCGGGGGCGTCGGGGCCGGGGAAGCGTTCGGGCGGTTGCTCTGGGGTCGTTGGCTGTGAGGTGGAAGGCTCCGGGGAAGCCGACTCTGGGAGAGACGACTCATCGCGTGAAGATCCAGCGGTCGACGCTGGGGCGCCCTCCTTCGGTGGCCTTGGCCCGTGGTACTGGAACAGCGTGCACTCGAGCCGGCCGTTGTACAGCTTGCGGCGTTTGTTGGCGGTCTGGCCGACGAGGTCCTCGAAGTCGAGCCGCGAGGTGAGCACGTAGTGCGACCAGGTCTTGAGCCGCCGCAGCACCAGCGGCATCGTGCGGTACAGCTCCTCGATCTCGCGCTCTTCGCCGAGCCGCTCGCCGTACGGCGGGTTGGTGATCAGGCAGCCGTACTCCCGCTTGCTGAGCGTGTCGGCGAACGCCCGTTGCTGGAAGTGGATGTCCTCGAGCACGCCGGCCCGCTCGGCCGCGCGGCGGGCGATGGCCAGCACCTCGTCGTCGGCGTCGGTGGCGAGGATCCGCTCGTCGAGCGCCGGCAGCATGCGGGCCTTGGCCTGATTTCGGGCAGTCTCCCACTCGGTTCTATCGATCGCGGGCCAATGCTCTGACGCGAAGGTCCGGTACTGGCCGGGCGCCATCTGGCGGCCGATCATGGCGGCCTCAATGGCCAGCGTGCCGGCGCCGCAGAACGGGTCGAGCAGCGGCCGGCCGTTCCGCCAGTAGCTGAGCTGCACGATCGCCGCGGCGAGGGTCTCGCGGAGCGGCGCGACCGACGCCATCGGGCGGTAGCCCCGCTTGTGCAGGCCGACGCCGGTCGTGTCGAGCGTGATGGTGGCGATGTCGTCCACCAGCGCGACCTCGACGCTGTACAGGGCGGCGATCTCTGGCAGCTCCTGGGCGCCGTGCTGCGCGCGGAGCCGTTCGACGATCGACTTCTTGACGATCTTCTGGCAGGCCGGCACGCTCGAGAGCTGCGAGTTGCGGGACCGACCGCTTACCGGAAACTCGCCGTCGACCGGGATCCAGGCGGCCCAGTCGAGGGCGTTGACCCCGTCGAACAACTGGCCGAAGTCGGTCGCCGGGAAGCTGGCCATCTCGATCACGACCCGCTCGCCCGAGCGGAGCCACAAGTTCGCCTGGGCGATGGCCGCGGCGTCCCCCTCGAAGGCGACCCGCCCGGGTCCGGTGATTCTGGCCTCGTAGCCAAGGTTCTCCAGCTCGCGACGGACAACCGCCTCGACGCCGAACGCGGTGGTGGCGACTAGCGGAAACGGCATAAGCGGGGCTCGCGGGGGACCGGCCGGAGGGCCGGTTGTAGGTCGGGTTGTAAGGGTCGTCGGGGCGGTGCGGGCGGCGAAATCGGCGCGAAAACGCGCACAATCTGCGGGCGGCGATTACTATGAAGGCTCCCACACCCCGCTGCGTAAGCCCCTCAGATTACCGAGCCACAACGCATGTTGCGACCCTACTCCCCGGCTGCCGCCCTGATTGCCACCCTCGTGATTGGCCTCGCCCCTTCGATCGGGTCCGCCCAGACCGTGCGGTTCCTGACCAGCGTCGGCGACTTCTACCTTGAGCTGAACCCAACCAACGACGCCAACCTCCAGGGGCACGTCGACAACTTGCTGGCCTACATCGGCACGGGGCGCTACCACGGCTCGGTCGTGAACCGCGCGCCGGAGGGCTTTGTGCTACAGCTCGGCGGGTTCGAGCAGGGCAACTTTACCCCGGAAACCCTGCCGCCGGGCGGGTTCGACGGCATCGAGAAATTCGACTCGGTCACCGTCGACGCCAACGATGACGGCATTGTTGATTTCGACACGCTGCCAAACACCACGGGCACGGTTTCGCTCGCCCTGGCGGGCGGCCAACCCAACAGTGGCACCAGCAGCTTCTTCGTCAATCTGACAGACAACTCAGACCTACTCGATGTCCAGGGCTTCGCGCCGTTCGCCACGGTCACTGACATGGCCGACATCGACCGGATTATGGCGCTCGAACAGGTCGACCTCAGCGCCCAGATTGGCCAGTCGGGCAACCTCGCCTACATCGACGTGCCACTCACCCCGGACGGTGACTTCGTGATCCTCGAGAGCGTGATGGTGATCGACGATCCGTTTGTCGACTTCGCCGGGCCGATCCGCAGCGTTTCTTCGGTAGTCGTCGACGGAGCCGAGCTGCTGAGCAGCGCGTCGAGCGCCGCGACCTCGAGCAACGCGCTGCTGAACGCCGCTAGCAGCAGCTCATCCTCGTCGCTCCTCAGCGCGACCTCGGCGCCCGAGCCCACGGCCGCCTTGCTCGGCCTGCTGGCCGCGGCCGGCGTGACGCTGCGGCGCCGCCGCTAGAGTCTCCCCGGCTCTCCGAGCCGGGAACTAGCGGGCTCGCCTTGTTCTTCTCGCGACCAAAGCCCCGCGACGGAGGACTAACGTCCCACCATCTGCCGGTTCGGAGAACCGGCGGTACACTACAGCCGGCAGGGCGGTTGGCCGGTGCAGAACCGCTTGTAGCGGGTGATGCCGCCGCCGCGGCTGACGCGGAGCTCGACCAGCGAGCCGCACCGCGGGCAGAAGTCGGGCTCCTCGGGCAGAGTGCCCGCCTCGGCCTTCGCCTGACAGCCTACGCACCGCTTGGCGTCGGGCGCCACTTCGAGGCGTTCTTCGGGGATCGGCTGGCGGCAGATCTCGCACAGCACGGCCGCCTGCCAGTCGTCAAACCCGTCGGCGTCGTCCACCGGGTCGCGGACCCCGAGGCCGACGCTCTTGCAGGTTGGGCAGGTCATGTTTTGGGCGGAGGTCGCTAGCAGCTCGGCGAGCACGCCCTCGTCGGGGTCCCTATCCCGCCGGAGGTGGCCCAGCAGCCGCAGCCGCACGGCGATGTCGTCGGCGCCGAGGGTGGTCTGGTACCCGCAGTCGGGGCAGTAAAGCTGTTTGGAGAGCATGCTGTCGGGGCCAAGGAGCGGGAGGAAACGCCACCCAGTCTACGCGACTCGGCCCACGAAAAAAGCCGCTCCCTGCCTTCGGAAAGGCCGGGAGCGGCTTGGAATCGGTCGCCTCGCGTCTGCCGGCCGCCTAGAAGGACGGCGTCTGCGGGGCGGTGTTGATCTCGGTGAACGGACCGCCGGTCAAGGTTGGCGAGACGGAGTTGGTAAAGTCGCCGTCAGAGTTGTCGAGGTCGAAGACATTGAACGTCACGCCCGCGGTGTTGTCGAACTCGAACTGACCGGCGACCGTGTCGTGCGTGTTGCCGTTGTACAACACATTGACGGTCGAGGTTGCCTCGGCGACCAACTGGAACTTGACTGTGCCGGCCCCGTTGTTCGAGAAGCTGTTGCCCGCGCCGCCGTTGTTGTCGTCGCCAATCGTTGCGTCGAGCGTGCCGGCGCCCATCGTGATCACCGCCGCGGCGTCCAAAACGCTCGAGTTGTCAAAGTCATTGTTGTCGAGCTGGAAGTTTATCTGACCGGTGTTACCGTTGTTGTCGAAGACGAACGCGTTCGCAACATTGGTGGTGAACTGGCTGTCCGCAAGCAAGATGTCCGCGTCCGCCGGGCCGTCTTCCAACTGCAGGTTGAAAGCCACATGGTTGCTACCGGTGGTGATGTCAGTCGCCCGCACTCGCAGGTCGAACGACTGCGAATTGTCTGCGGTAAGGTTGATTGCGGAATCTAGCGTGTTGGACTGGAAATCGACAGTCGCGTTGTTCACCGTGTCGGCGATCGTTAGATCCAAAGCGGACGCCGCTGCTCCGGCCGTAACGGTGGCGGTCGACATGTCGAAGTTGAAGTCCTCGGAGTTGTTGGCGTTGACCGCGACCTGGTCTCCGAAGGTCCCGCCGAGGTTGACGTTGGCGGTCCCGACGGTATTGGCGTTGATAGTGGTCGCCCCGTTGACCGTGGTGCCGGCGCCGTTGACGTTGACGGTCGACGTCCCGGTGTTCGAGGTCGTGACGTTCAGCAGGTCGTCGATGACCGTGCCGCCGTTGACCGTGATCGTGGCGGTGCCGGTGTTCGAGGCCGTCAGGTTGACGGCGCCGTCGATCGTGCTCGCGCCACCCACGCTGACGATCGCCACCCCGGTGTTCCCGGCATTGACGTCCAGCGTGCTGGCGAGGTCGGCGCCGCCATTGATCGTGGCAGTAAACGTGCCGCCGTTGGTAGCGTCGGCCGTCACGGCGCCGTTGTAGGCGCCGCCCGACACGGTCAGGCTCGCCGTGCCGCCCGCGGCCGCGTCGAAGTCAAGCGTGGAGTTGGTCTCGACATTGGACAGCGACGCGCTGACGTCGCCGGACCCTTGGTCGTTGACCGTGATCGCGCCAAACTCGTTGGTCGTGCCCGAGTTGAGCATGGTCAGGTCGAGGTCGCCGGAGGAAGCGACGCTGCTGGTCGCGGAGACCGTGCCGCCATTGGTGTTGACGCTGGTCATCAGCAGCGAGCCGTCGCCGGCGCCGTTGACGTCGAGCGAGGTCGCGGCGCCGGTCGTGCCGGTGACGGTCGTCATCGAGGCGTTGAGATCGCCGACTCCATCGTTGGTCAAGGCCACCGCGCCCGCGCCGGTCACGCTGGACATGCCAACCGTGGTTGTGGCGCCGCCGGCGGTGGTGTTGGCGGTGGCGGTCAGGCTGCCGTCGTTCATTTCTACGGTGTTGAGCGACAGGCTGTTGCTCGTATCGTTGGTGTAGGTAGCGGTAGCAGCGACGCCGCCGCCGCCGTTCAGCTCGACGTCGTTCAGCGTCACGCCGGTCGCGTTGGTGACCTGCAGCGCGGCGTTGGCCGCCGTGTTGAGTGTGCCGCCATTGACGGTCACGTTCCCCTCGACGTTCTCCAGCACAACGGCGTCGGTCGAGCCGTTGCCGGTGTCGATCGAGGCGAACGTGATGCCGCTTGTCGAGGTGATCGGGTTCGCGGCCGTGGCCTGCAGCACCAAGCCGCCGGAGCTGGCGCCGGTCGTTTCGATAGTGCTCGTGCCGGTCACGTTGACCTCGCCCCGGTTGGCAAAGAAGCCGCGGCCGGTGCCGGTAGTGATATCGAGGTCCATGAACGAGACCACCGAGTCGTCGTCGTTGTCCATCAGGGTGACCGCGTTGTTGGCGCCGGTGGTAGTGGTCACGCCGCCGCCGAAGTCAACCAAGCCGCCGGTGCGGTCTTGGACCACAATGCCCCCGGTGTCCTCGATCGCGCTGAGGAAGGTAATCTCGTCATCGCCGCCGCTGATCGCCACGGCCATGCTGCCGTCGTTGCTGTCGATCAGGCTGCTCGGGGTGGTGAACTGGATCTGGATGCCGTCGTTCGGGTCGTCGTCGGCTGAGTTGGTATCGGAAATGGCGACCGCGATGCCGGCCGTGCCGTTGCGTGTGATATTGCGGCTGGCGGTCACGTTGGCGCCGGCGTCGATGATCTCGAGGCTGGTGACGCCCTCGGTGGTAATATCTCCGTTGACGGTCACCAGGCCGGTGTTCCGTTCGATCCTCACCGTGCCGCCGTCAACCGTGGTGTTGCTCACGGTGGCGGCAAAGTCAACGGCGCCCTCGGCGTCGATGATGTTCGCGGCGACGCCGTTGATGTTGGTCACGCTGGTGCTGGCGCCAATCGCGACCGTGCCGGTGTTCTGATTGATGTCGAAGCCAACCGCCGTGGCCGCCCCGCCTGTCAGGGTCGAGTTCCGCACGTCGACCGTGCCGCCGGTGCTGTCGAATGACATGCCAATCAGGCCCGTCGTGCCGCCATCCCAGTTGTAGTTGTCTACCGTCAGCTCCCCGCCGTCGTGCGTGCCGAACACCGCCAAACTCGCGGCGCCGCCGTTGGTGCTGGTGATATTGCTGATAGCGATCGCTTCCTGCAGCGTGACATTTGCGGCGGTCGGGTCGGCCACGGCTGTTGCGTCGATGGCGATGTCGTTGCCGCTGACGCCATCAAACGTGATGTTGTCGAGGGTGGCGTTCATGGCGATCGTGGTCTGACCGGCGTCGAGGGTCTCGATCGGCGAGAGCGAGATGCCCACCGTCGTCGTGCCGTTGCCGTTGATCGCCAGGTCGTGCAGGTTGGCGCCGCCCGAGCCGTTGGTGAGGCCGTCGATGGCGGTCGGCGCGCCGGTGATCGTCAGGTTGGCGACCTCGTTGTCGGCCGCCAGGATCACGCCGTCCGCGGTGGTGTTGGTGATGATCGGCGCCGTGGCCGACGAAGCGCCGTCGAAGGTCTCCGGCAGCGTAAGCGTGCCGAATTGGTCGGTCGAAGTCGTGAAGGCAATGTCGTTGCCCTCGCCCAGCAGCCGCTGATTGCCCTGCAGCACGGCGGTCTGGTTGGTGAAAGCGCTGTTCGCGTGCACCAGGACAATGTCGAACTCCTGGCTGTTGGCGTTGATGTCGTCAAGCGACTGCAGCGGGTTCTCGAAGGTGCCGTCGCCACCGGCGGCAGCCGAACTGTCAACGTGCACGACCCGGATTTCCTGGGTCGTGCCGTCGCCGTCGAGGTCGAAGGTCAAGGGCTCGGCGGCGCCGCTGATGGTGTCGTTGTAGACCGCGACGTAGTCGTTGCGGCGGACCGGCTCGCGGAGGCGGTCGGTCAGGTCGCAGCGGAACGGCGTGTCGGTCCGCGTGCGCCCAATGAACCAGGTGATGCTGAACACCGTGTTGGTAGCGAACAGGTCGTCGTCGGTGACCTTCAGCTGCAGGGCCAGGTCGGGCGTCGCGTAGCCGCGGATGCCGAGCGAGTACCCCGCCGTGTCGACGCCGTCCTGCCCGTACAGGCCGTAGCCGCCGGCGAACGCCCAAAACTCACGGTTGGCGATCCGTCGGGCGGCCTCCAACTCGGTCAGGTGCATCGCGTTGTCTCGGCCGGTCAAGCTAGCCGCCGACAGGGCGTTGCCGATGTAGGTGACGCCGCCGTTGCCGACCACGGTGTCGCCGAAGGCGGTCTGGTCTTCCAGCACGAACGAGGCGTTCGCCCGGAAGTCCCACTGGTCGCCCAGCAGCTCGCCAGACAGGCCGATCTGCGGGAAGAAGTTGTCGTTGATAGTCGACGAGCCATCGGCCCACAGGCTGACGCCGAGGATCTTCTGGCTCTCGCCGAGCATGGGGAACTCGGTGTCGACCAGTGCCCGGGCGCCAACGCCGAGGTTGAAGCCGGGCCCGGTTTCGTCGTTGAGGGTGATCTGCCCGTCCAGGAACAAGGCGCGGTCGCCGTCCTGGTGCATAAGCATGGTGCCGAGGTCGAGGTTGCCCGCGGCCTGGCCGTAGCTCTGCGTGTTGTAGGCCGCCCGCAGGTGCGTCCCGAGGCTCTGGCTGTAGCTCATGCCGCCACCGCTGTAGGATGCGCTGCTCCCGGGGTAGGGCGCCGCCGCGGGCAGTTCGGCGCCGGTTACGCCCGACCGAGTCGTGGTCGTGGTCGACGCCGTCGACGAGACGCTGCTGTTGGAGCCGGTGTCCCCCGTCCCGAACAGGTCGACGGGGAGCTTCAGCTTGCCGTCGCTCGATCCCTCTTGGGCGAGGGCCATCGAACTACATAGGCAAGACGCGAGCGCTAGTGCGGCAAGGCTGCGGCAAACGGGCATGTCGGGCTCCGAATATCGGACGAATTCAAATAGGCAATCGGTCGAAGAGACCCTGGGCCGAGGCCCAAGGCGGCGGGACAGTAACCGCGGCCGCCAACTAAGGCAACCCCAGTTTCTGCAGCTGAGAACAGTGGATTGCTCGCGTAACCCGCATGCCAAAAAGGAAAACCAACCGGCTTTTGGATAAATTTTATTGAATACATTTGACTATGCAATTCAACATTACTAACATTCGATTATCAGCACCCCAAAGGGTTACCAATCGTGCCGCCGACGAATTCCTGCCCTTACTGCCAGCAGACGATGCACGTGTGCGGCATGCACTGCCCCGCGTGCGACGTCGAAGTGAGGGCCGAGTTCCCGGCCTCACGCCTGTCCGAGTTGCCCACCGAGCACCAGCGGTTCATCGAGCTGTTTGTGCTGTCGGGGGGCTCGCTGAAACAGATCGCCGAACAGGCGGGCGTCTCGTACCCGACGGTGCGATCGCGGCTCGACAAGGTGATCCGGACGCTACGCGAATCGGTCGAGGCGTCGCAGCGGCAGGCGCAGGCCGAGTTGCCCGACGCGGCGCAGGTGCTTAAAGCGATCTAGCCGCTGTATGTTTCTTCTTCCCAGCTCGTTCCGTACATCGCCCGAGGGCCACGCAGATGGACCACGACTCCCAACAAGACGACACGCTCAGTGCGGTCCTGGCAGACAGCGACTCGCTGCTGGCCGACTCGTTGAGGCAAGACGACCAGCGGCGGCAGCGGCGTAGGCTGCTCGCGGCGCTCGCCTGTGTGGGCGGGCTGGCGGCCACGATTGCAGTCGCCGTGCTGCTGACCGGAGGCTCGCCCGCCTCGGCGGCCAACGTGCCGGCCGCCGAGGTCACGGCCCTGACGCAGGAGGGTTGGAAGCTGTGGCAGAGCCAACAGTTCGACGCCGCCGAGGCCAAGTTTGCTGAAGCGGCTAAGCTCGACCCCAAGAACGAAAACGCCTGGAACGGCCTGGGCTGGGCGCTGCTGAACGGCGGCGACTCGGTCGCCGCAGCTGAGGCATTCAAGACCTGCGTCGGCTTGTCGCCGAAGCACCCCGCCGCGCAGAACGGCCTCGGGCAGGTGTACCTGATCTGGAACGAGTACGAACAAGCCGAGAAGCACCTCAAGAAGGCCGCCCCCTCGGCGTCGGCCGCGTGGTACGGGCTCGGCCGGCTGTACCTGCTGACCGGCGAGCACGGCAAGGCGAAGCGATGGCTTCGCAAGTCGCTCGCCCAGCAGCCCGGCAGCGAAGAAATCAAGTCAATGCTGGCCGCCGCCGAAGCAGGCGAGTTGCCCGACGAGCTGCGGAATCGCCTGATGGGCACCGGCCGCCCGGAAGACGCAAACCCAAAACCGACTCAGGCAGAAGAGCCGCTAACGGTCCCCCAGGCGTGGAAGCTCGTGATGGGAGGGCAGCCCAAGAAGGCCGCCGTCGCCTTCGAGCAGATCCTGGCAGAGGACCCGGAAAACTTCGGCGCCAACAACGGCATGGGCTTCGCCCTCTTGAACTCGGGCGATCCGGCCAAGGCGAAGTCGTACTTCGAGAAGTGTCTAGAGATCGAGCCCAAGGGGGCGGGCCCCATGAACGGCCTGGCCCGCTGCCTGTACGCCGAGGACAAGCTCGACGAGGCGATCAAGGTCTGGGAAAAGATGCAGGCCGAGAACCCCGGCGTCAACGCCGCGACCGTCGGGCTGGCGGACACGTACTTCGAGCAGGGCGAGTACGCCAAGGCGGCGCCCTACTACGAGCGGCTGGCCAAGGCCCATCCCGACGATGCTCGCTACCGCGACGCCCTCGAGGCGTGCAAGCAGCAGCTTTCCGCTGAATCGAAGCCCGAGTAGGCCTGATAGGGGAGTTAGTCTCGTGCTGGATTATCTGAGCCGCTACTTGCTGCTGCACATCGCCCAGGGGGTGCTGCTGTCGTTGGGCGCAATTGCCTTCGTGTCGGGCCGCGAGCAGTCGGTGTCGGCGGCCGTTTATTTGGGATCGTGCACGATCAGCCAGGCGATTGTCGCGACGCGACGCGTGGCCGCCTAGCTTGTCCGCTGTTGTGGCGCCGTGATAACGCCGGGTAGAATGCGGTCGATCCCGGTAGCTGCACCACTCTTCCCTACGGACGCGCGATGGCAATCTTCCGATACGCAGCATGCTTGGCGGCGACCTGCCTCTGGGCAGCAGTCCTCCCAACGGCCGTGGCGTCGGACGCCGAAAACGTGCCCAGCGTCGACCCGTACGCGGCCCGGCAGGCATACTACGACCAATACTGGCAGCAGAAGCTCGAAAACGCCCTGGCCTACATCCCGGGGGTGATCGTCCAGGTGACGATCGACCTGAACCCCGAAGTGAGGCAAGAAATTAGACGCACACTGCCGGCGGGAACCCCCGTCACGGTCGAGCAGCGGGAGAGCGAATCGACTAAACGGAGCGGGCCGGGTTCGGCGTCCAAGAAGGGCAAGAAGGGCAAAAAGGGCAACGAGCCGAAGACCGAAGAAACCAAACGCGAGGCCTACTCGCGGACCGTTCCCTATGAGACGACCACCAACAGCGTTATCGCCGGGCTCACGCCGCGGTCGGCCAACGCGGTGGTGGTGCTCCCCAGCGGCTACGTTGACGCCCACCACGAACAAGCCCGAAAGCGGATCGTTGCCGACGTCCAGCGGATGGCCGAGACGCTGCTGCCCTACTACAGTCGGGCGCCACGCGTGACCGTGGTTGTGACAGCAGACCACGCGACAAGAGATCATC
This sequence comes from Posidoniimonas polymericola, assembly GCF_007859935.1. NCBI lineage: Bacteria > Pseudomonadati > Planctomycetota > Planctomycetia > Pirellulales > Lacipirellulaceae > Posidoniimonas > Posidoniimonas polymericola. Next base: position 97,657 of record NZ_SJPO01000012.1, read on the forward strand.
ACGGTCGCGTTGCCCGCATCGACGGCCCACCGCCGCTTGACGCCTCGCGCGCTCCCCTCAGGAGGGGCGACGTAATCACCGTGCGGCTTAACGATGAAGAACACGTAGCGGCCCGCGTCGCGACCGTGCTCGACGACGGGACACTCGTGCTGGAGTCGCGCCGCGAACTGCGCGTCGACGGGGCGACCGTGGTCACCGAGTTCAGCGGCCGGGTGCGTCCGGAAGATGTTGGCCCCGACCGGAGTGTCGCGGCGGACGCGATCTCCGAACTCCGCAAGCATACCACCAGGGCCCGCGTTCGCCGCCCGCGTTAAGGCCTAGCCCCGCGCCACCACGCGGTTAAAGTGCAGCTGCACCTCGCCGTCGACAACGCGGCGGACCCCCTCGACCAGGCAGTCGGGCTCGTTGTCTTCCTGACCGCGGCGGATGATATCCTCGATCGGCGTGCCGGGCGGCACGGTGAAGGTCGCCTGGTTGATAATCTGGTTGCCGGCGTCCAGCTCGGGCACGATGAAGTGGCAGGTCGCGCCGTAGGTCAGCATCCGGCTGGCGTGCGCCTCGTGGTAGGGCCGCATGCCCGGGAAGCTCGGCAGCAGGCCGTGGTGCAGGTTGATGATCCGCCCGCCCGCGTAGCTCCAGCAGCTCGCCGGCGGCAGCACCCGCATGTACCGGGCGAGGATGATGTAGTCGACCTGGTGGTGGTCGCAGATCTCCAGCAGGCGGTTGTCGTCGGGCGAGCCGGAGTCGTCGCCGACCGACTCCCACGGCACGTCGAACTGCTCGGCCAGCCGGCGGCACTTCTTGCGGTTGCCGATCATCACGGTCGCCTCGGCCTTGATGTGGCCGTCGCGGATACCGCGGAGGAGCGCGAGCGGCGTCTCGGGCCTGTACGTGACGCAGATCGCGAGGCGCGGCTTGCGGCCCTGCCGGTCGGGGCTCCAGGTGCGGATCGACAGGCCGGTCGTCTTCGCGACGTCGCGCATCGCCTGGTCGATCTCGGGGGCGACCGACTCGTCGATCTCGACGCGGGTGAGCATCGAGAACACGGAGTGCTCGTCGTGGTCGAACATCTGGATCTCGGCGATGTTCGCCCCCAGATGCGTCACGGTGTGGACGATCGGGTCGGCCAGGCCGCGGTTGTCGGGGCCGACGGCCGTGATGATCAGCTGCATGTGTTGGGTCCTCTGTTCCTGCTGGGACCGGTCGGTCGCCCGTAGGTTACCACGGGCGGCCGGCTCGCAGTACTGCTAGCGGTGCGTCAGCTCCGACACGCTCTGCAGCGTTGCGTCGAGGTCTTCCCACAGCTCGCGGAGCTTCTTGTTGGTCAGGTTCAGGTGCTCGATGGCGTCGTCGGCCATAATCCGGCGGCGGTCGACCGAGCCGTGACCACAGCGGGTCACCAGGTAGTTGGCCGCCGCGATCAACGCGGCGAGGTCGCGTGAGCGCTCGGGCGCGGCCATCGGCGCGTGGTGGAACTCGATCGCCTCGACCGTCTTGCGGCCGAAGCCGACCTTCGAGGCCAGGTACGCGCCGAGCTGGGCGTGGTCGAACTCCAGCACTTCCTGCTCGGCGTTCACCCAGTCCTGCCCGGCCGTAAACCGGACGTACACCCGCGGGGCGTGCTCGGGCATGTGCTGCTCCAGCACGTTCAGGCCGAGGTCGTGCACCAGGCCGGCCAGGTAGGCCGCCTCGGGGTCCTCGATGCCGCAGCGGCCGGAGATCAGCCGCGCGACCGCGGCCGTGCTGACCGAGTGGTCCCACAGCTGGCGCGGGTCGAGGTTGCCGACAACCGACGGGGCCTTGAACTGCTCGGACATCGCGATCGTCAGCGCGACGTTCTTCACCTTGTCGACGCCCAGCAGCGAAACGGCGGTCTGCAGGTCCGAGACCTCGTTCCGCAGCCCGTAGTAACTCGAGTTGATCAGCGTCAGCAGCCGGACCGAGAGCGCCTGGTCCTTCTCGATGACCATCCGCAGGTCTTCGGCGCTGGGGTCTTCACGGGTCGCGACCGCCAGGACCTGCGGCACCATCGAGGGTGGCGAGGCCAGGTTGTGCAGGCGCTCAAAGAGCGACTCGAGCTTCGGGTCGACGTCGCCGCACAGGTGCTTAGAGAGCGGGGCGGCTTCTGCGGCGCTGGGCGTTTCGGAGGTTGCTGTCACGGTGTCGTCGCCAAAGGTGGAGAGGTATTCGCCTTAACTGCGTACTGTAGAAGCTTATCACACGTCTCGGGGGTTGGCGTTTTGGCGCGCCGGACGCCCTACTTTTCTGCGCCGCCTGCCCTCCCCCACCCCCCCGTGCCGCTACAGCCTGAACTTTCGCCGGACCAGGGCCACAAGTAACTTGCCCGTCCCCGCACACAACCTAGGGTTGGGGAGAGACTCCCTGCGCTCTCCAATCCACTCGTTGCCCTTCTGGGACAAGAAGGTCTGATATGTCGAATGCGTCGCTCGCCCAAGAACAGCCCCCCGCCTCGAGCGGCAGCGAACACCAGCGGCTGGAAGAGCTGCTCAGCCGCATCCACTCGTTGACCGCCGACAGCGAACCCCAGGCCGGGATGGCGGGGATCCCGCAGTCGGCCCCTCAGCCGACGGCACAACGTCCCGCACAACGTCCCGCTCAAGGGGCTGCTCAAGGGGCTGCTCAAGGGGCTGCTCAACCACCGCGACCGCAGCCGAATGCGGCGGCTCAGCGGCCGGTCAGTAAAGAGTGGCTCCCCGAAGAGCCGCAGTCGCTGACCGCGGGCGGGCTGACCGAGGGCGAGGTCGAGGACCTGATCCTCAAGCTGCTCACCTCGCGGAGCGAGGCGACCGGCCGCTTCATCGCCGAGAACGTGCGGCTGGCGTTCCGCCTAGTCGACCCGCTGCTGCAGAGCCTCAAGCACGACCGCCTGATCGCCCACAAGGGCGCGGCGATGATGAACGACTACGTCTACCAGCTAACGGAGTTGGGGCGTGAGCGGGGCAAGAAGCTGACCGAGCACTGCACCTACTTTGGGGCGGCGCCGGTCACGCTCAAGGACTACATCGACGCCGTCAAGAAACAGACGATCGCCGACCAGCACCCCACCGAGGCCGACCTCCACCGCGCCTTCGAGGACCTGCTGATCAACAAGAACATGCTGCGGCGGCTCGGCCCGGCGATCAACTCTGGCCGCGGCCTGTTCCTGTATGGAGCGCCCGGCAACGGCAAGACCAGCATCGCCGAGCGCATCACCAAGGCGTTCGGGCAGTTCGTCTGGATCCCGCGGGCTCTGGGCATCGACGGCGAGATCATGCGGCTGTTCGACCCTAGCATGCACGAGGAGGCTCCGCTCGCCGCCGAGGACGGCCTGATCGACAGCAACCGCATCGACAACCGCTGGGTCCGCATCCGCCGGCCGACGATCGTCGTGGGCGGCGAGCTCACGATGGACGCCCTCGAGGTGACCCTCAACACGTCCACCGGCGTCAGCGAGGCGCCCGTCCAGCTCAAGAGCAACTGCGGCACGCTGGTGATCGACGACTTCGGCCGCCAGCGGATGACCACCGACGAGCTCCTCAACCGCTGGATCGTGCCGCTCGAAAAACGCTACGACTTCCTCAACCTCTCGAGCGGCAAGAAGATCCAGGTGCCGTTCGACCAGCTGATCGTGTTCTCGACCAACCTCGAGCCGAAGGACCTGGTCGACGACGCGTTCCTGCGTCGTATCCCGTACAAGATCGAGGTCGACGACCCCGACGAGGCCAGCTTCCGCAAGCTGTTCGAGATCATGGCCCCGATTGTCGGCGTGCAGTACGACCAGGCGTCGCTCGACTACCTGGTCACCCGACACTACCAGGCCGAGAACCGCCCGATGCGTTGCTGCCAGCCGCGCGACCTGTTGCTGCAGATCCGCAACTTTACGCGCTACGTCGGCGGCGAACCGGTGATGTCGATCGAGAACTTCGACGCCGCGGTCGAGAACTACTTCGCGGTGATGTAAACGGCGGTCGCGAACTCCAGTTCACCGCTGCGCCGAGCAGCCCACCCCGCCAGGGTTGGGACCGCCCCGATCACTCACCCGGCATCAGCCGCTTCCGCAGCTCATTGAGCGCCAGCTTCGCTGCGCGGTCGTGCTCGATATCGGGGTGGCCTAGGTTGGGGAACACATTGTGCTGCACCCGCTCGGCGTCGGCTACCGCGACGATAATCGACGGGACCTCCTGCGTGCCGCCGGCCGGCGCAAGCACCAGCCCGTACTCGGCTCCCTCCGCCAGACGCGTGTGCTCCGCCAGCTTCTCCGCCTGATCGGCGCCAAGCGGCGCCGGCGGGCAGACCTCACCGTTGGCGAACGCCTCGCTAACGTCGGCCTGAGAAAGCCAGTGGGCCAGCAGCCCGCCGCTAGCGCTGTCATACGTGGCGAGCCGCTCGCCGCGCTCCCGCAGCATCCGCAGCACGACGTCCTGTAGCTCCTCGTCCTCCTCGCCGAACACCAGCACGCCAAGTTTGTCGCGGATCTCCTGCTCGGTCGGGGCGATCTTCGCCAGGCACTCCGCCCCGTCGGCCCCGGAGGCCGTCATCCGCAGCGTGATGGTCGCCTTGTGCACGGTGATGCCAACCAACGGCTCGCGCTCGCGGGCGATCAGGTCGGGCATCATCGCCTCGAGCTGACTCTCGCCCACGCCGAAGCACTTCAGCCGGCGGTGGCGGATCGTCCGCGGCGCCGGGTGCAGGGCGTTGACGGCCGGCAGCACGGTGTCGGTCCACATCGGCTTCATCTCGGCCGGCACGCCCGGCAGCGCGAACAGCGTGCAGGCGGTCCCGTCCGGGCGGTCGACGCGCATCTCGACGCCCGGCGCGGTGCCGTGCTCGTTGGGAATCGGCCTGGCGCCGGCGGGGACCATGGCCTGCAGCCGGTTCCGCTCGGGCATCTCCCGCCCACGCGAGGCGAACATCTGCTCGATCTTCACGAGCGAGTCCTCGTCGAGTTCCAGTGGCACGCCGGCCGCCGCGGCCAGCGCGTCCCGTGTGAGGTCGTCGGCGGTGGGCCCGAGTCCGCCGGTCGCCACGACGACGTCTGCCCGCTGGATGGCGGCGGCGAACACGTCGATGTTGGCCCGCAGGTCGTCGGCGACCGTGGTGTGGTACAGCACGGTAACGCCGGCGTCGGTCAGCCGCTCGGCGAGCCACTGGGTGTTGGTATCCAGCCGCTGGCCGGTGGTAAGCTCGTCGCCGATAGCAATGATTTCGCCGCGCATCGAGGACGCCTGGGGGAAGCCGTAGGAGGGGAACGTTGCCGCAGGCCGCATTGTGGCCTCGGGGGGCGCCGCCGCCCAGCCGGGGGAAGGCAGTCTGTCGCTGACGGCCGGCGGGTTGACTACCATAGAGTTCCAGCGGCGCCTGCCCAGCCCCCAGCGGTTTAATCCCTCGCGGGCGGCGGCGCCCGATCCCCTTCACCTCGCTGCTATTCGAGACAATGAACGCCAAAACCCTGCTGCTGGCCTGCCTGACGGCGTTCTTTGCCGCCTCTGCCCTGCCGTCGACTTCCTTCGCCCAGCCCCCCGGCCGAGGCGACTGGCGGCGGGACCGTGGTGGCGACGACGGCGGCGACCGGGGCCGCCGCGGGGATCGGGGTGACCGAGGCGACCGCGGTGATCGCGGTGATCGCGGTGATCGCGGCGGCGACGACCGCCGCGGCCGCTGGGGGGGCCGAGGCGGAGAGGACGACAACGGCGGCAGCCGCGAAGACCGCCGGGCCGGCTTCATCCGCTCCTGGGACCGCGACGGCGACGGCTACGTCAGCAAGGCCGAGGTGCCCGAGCGGATGCACGGCTTCCTCGACCGGCTGGCAGAGCGGGCCGGCGTGTCGGCCGACGGGCGGATCAAGATCGAGACCCTCGCCGGCACTTCCCGCGGCGACGACGACAAAGACAAAGAGAACCCGCTCGACTTCGGCGAGCCCACCGAAGAAGTCAAAGCCCCCGGCTTCGACACCTCGTCGCAGGACGACGGCACTTCGGGATTCATCCCCTCGACACCCGAGGAACTCGAGGGCGCCCGAGAATCGTCCGATGGGCTGATGCGCAAGTACGACGAGAACCGCAACGGCATCCTCGAACGCGACGAGTGGACCAAGATCAGCGGCTCGCCCGCCAACGCCGACACCAACCGGGACGGCAAGATCAGCCGCACCGAGCTGATCAACCGGCTGATCGTGATGCGCCGCGGCCGCAGCTCCAGCAGCAGCGAAGAGAAGAGCGACGACCGCGGCGGCAGCAGCGGCAGCGACCGCGGCCGCGAGCGTCCGTCATCCAGCGACTCGGGCGAGCGGCGTTCGTACCGGTTTGTCACCGCCGAGGAGCGGATCCCCAAGGACGCCCAGAGCTGGATTGCCGACCGCGACAAGAACGGCGATGGCCAGGTCGCGATGCACGAGTTCACGACCAGCTGGTCGGACAGCAGGGTCGAGGAGTTCACCCGCTACGACGCCAACGGCGACGGCATAGTCACGCCGGAAGAGTACCTGGCGAACAAGTAGCTTGGCGCCGGCGGCCGCTCGGATGCGTGCTCTAGCAAGCTGGTGATCTGGCAAGCTGGTGATCTAGCCAAACAGCCGCTTGCGGGGATGCCCGCATCAAAGCCGAGACTGCCTCGGCCGACCATCGGTCTGTTAGCCGCCCCGGCCACCGCGCCCGCCGCCCCGGCCACCGCGACCGCCGCCTCCACCGCCGCCCTCGCGGGCACGTTGCAGGTTGCGGAAGAACTCAATGCGGCGCCGCATCTCGTCGGCATTGTTATTGTTGTTGCCGCCCCGGTTGTTGTCGTTGTTGCTGTTCGCAGCCGGCTGATTGTTGTTGTTGTTGGTCGTCACGGCGTTGGGGCCGAGCAGTGACTCGAGCGCCTCCTTCACCGCCGAGGCGTTGGTGTGCTGCAGCGAGACCACGCGGGTCGATTGCGGGGTCTCGAGCCCCTCGGCGTCGAGCTGTTTGACAAGCTGAGCGACCTCTTCGAACAACGGGTCGGGCGCCCGGACAATCAGCGAGTTGCTCCGCGTGTCGACGCTGATCGACATCTTCGAGGGCTCCTGGTCGATGCTGGAACCACCGCCCCCCTGCCCTCCGCGTCCGCCGCGTTGCAGCATCCGCATCAGGTCCTGCGGGCTCGGCTGCCCCCCCCCGCCGCCGGCCCCGGCGCCCTGCAGGCGGTCGGCGTAGACCTGCTTGACGACCTCGGCCACGGCCGCCGCCGACGAGTGTTCGACCACGATCATCCGCGCCCGGCCGCCCGCCTCGACCGAGGCCGGGCCGGTCCGCTGGTCGACGATCTTCAGCAGCTGCTCGACCATGTCGAGGTCTTGGGGATTGGCGTACACGATCAGGGCGTTGAGCCGCATGTCGGGCACGATGTCGACCGCGGCCGAGCTGAACCCGGCCGAGCTGCCGCCGAGGCCGCCAAGCCCCAGCAGGTCGCCCATCATGCCGGCGCCCATGTCCTGCATCACGCCGCCGGCGAGGTCGCCCATCAGGCTGCCGCCGCCGCCAGAGGCGCCGAACACGGCGCCGAGGATCTCACTAGCGGCGCCCGCCTCGGCGTACTTCAGGTAGAACACGGCAAACTGCCGCCCCCCGGCGGTCGGCCCGGCGGCCGAGCGGAGCAGGTCCTCGAACTCGTCGAGCGCGTCGGTGTCCTCACTCGCCAAGAGCAAACCGCCCGGGCCCTCGGCCACAATGATCGTCGCGCCGCTCTTGGTCTTGAACTCGGTAGGCGGCCCGGTCGGAGTTTGCGCCGCGGGCTGCTGCTGGGCCGCGAAGCGGAATGGCGAGGGTCGACCTGCCGTGGCGCTCGGGTCCTGCGGCATCGGCTCGCGGGGCGACTCCTCTTCCAGCACACCCTGGCCCTGGTCGAGCCAGCGGAAGAAATCCTCCATGCCCGGCTCGCCAAACCCGCGGGCCGCGGGCGCGTCGGCGCGGTCGTCCGCGGCGCCGCTGGGGCGGTACTCGCGGATGTCCGACTCGGCCGACGGCGTGACAATGCGGATCTTGTTGGAGCGGATCGCCGGCCACACCTGCTGCACCTGGGCGAGGGCCCCGCGGGCGGCCGAGCCGGTCAGCGGCACCATCCGGATCGTGCCGCCGGCGCCGCTCGCCAGCGCGCCGGTGCCGCTCTCTTCGAGCTGATTGAGCAGGTTCTTAATCTCGCTGATCTGCGGCGGGGTCGCCCGCACGATCAGGCTGTAGGAGTTGAGGTCGGCCTCGACAATCGGCGCCTTGGGGTCGGGCTTCTCGTCGGTGCCGGTGTTGAACAGCCGGTCGACCGCCAGCTTGGCGAGCGTCGGCTCGACGTGGTCCAGCGGGATCACCTCGACCTGCCGCACGTCCTGCTGCATCTGGGCCAGCGTCGCGCGGATCGTGGCGTGGTCCGAAGGCCGTGCGAGCGCCACCAGGTTGCCGGTGGCGGCGTCCGCCGCGATGCGGGCGCCGGGCGCGTCGGCCAGCAGGGTCTGCAGCACCTTCAGCACCAGCTCGCTGTCGATGCCGCCGGTCGAGTAGACCTCGAGCTGCGGGGTCTCAACCGCGGCCGAGCCGCTCAGCGACGAGTTCTCTACGTCCACCAGCCGCAGCACTTCTTTGACGCGGGCGATTTCCTCGGCGTCGCCGCGGGCGAAGATCTTGCCCCCCAGCGGGTCGACCGCCAGCTGCAACGAGCCGGTCGGCGTGGCGAGCGCGTCGCTCGCAATGCCGAGCATCTGCCGGATGATTGGCAGCGCCTCGTCGACCATCACGTGCTCGAGCGCCAGCTCGCGGATGTCGCCGTCACCGGGGCCGTCGATCGACTCGATGACGCGGCGGATCGCGCGGATCCGGCCGACGGTCTCGGTCACCTGGATCATGTTCGCCTTGCTGAGGACGATAATCTTGCCCTGCGGGCCGACCATCGCGTTGAGCTCCTCGGCCAGGTCGCCCGACGGCATGCTGCGGACCTGGAACAGCACCCGCACCAGCTCGTGCGCGCCGTGATCGTCCAGCTCGTCGACGTCGACGTCGGTCACCAGGTTGGGCGGGATCTCGTCCTCGAGGTTGATCAGCAGCAGCATCCGATCCTTGCGGACCAGCGTGTAGCCCTTTGTCTGCAGCACGTTGTTGAGGACGTCCAGCGCCTCGCCGATCGAGTAGCGGCGGCTGTCGCGGTAGTTGAAGGTGCCGCTCGGCGGCGCGTCGAGCACCAGCGACAGGTCGGCCTGATCGGCAAACCAGCCGAGCACGTCCTCCCACGGCTGGAAGCGGAAGTTGAAGGTCAGCTTGCCGTCGCCGGTGGGCCGAGCGGGCGGGGTCTCGGCGGGCGGCTGGGTCGCCTCTGAATCCTCGATCGGCGCATCGGCAGTCGCGGACGCTCCGCCGACATCTGCGGTCTCGACCTTGGCCGGCTGGTTCCCCGACTCGGACGGGGCGGCCGACATCGATTCGGCAGCCGGTTCTTCCGCGGCGGGCGCCGAGTTGGAAGCACGCTGCTCGCCCTGGACTTCGGCGATCGGGTCGTAGTTTGAGTTCTCGGACTCGCCGAGCAGGGCGGACAGCTTGTCGCGTTGCTCGACGCTCAGGATCGCCAGCGCCTTCCGCTGGGACTCCAGGCGGAACGGACGCAGAGCCGACTGCTGCTCGTCGGCAGGCAGGCGGCTCGCCTTAAACAAGACGTCGGTGCCCTGCATCTCGAGATCGTCGGCCAGCTGGATCAGCTCCGAGCGCTGAGCGTCGGACAGGTCGAGCTTGGAAGCCGTGTCGGCCTGCGTCAGCAAGTCGACGAAGCCAACCAGCTCTGGCATCGCCCCCCAGGCGACGGCGCCATGAGTCGCGGCGAGCAGCACAATCGCCAAGAAAATTCGGCAGGAACCTACAGCCATTCCGAACACACCTTCTCCGCGGTCTAACGCCCGCGCGGGGGTCGCGCGGCCCGTTTTTGAGCGTCGCGGTCGCGACGCACAGAAAGAGGCCTTGAGCACACCTCAAGATGCCTAACCCCACTATAGTTCGACAGTTACGTCGACGCTACCAAATCGGGGCAGGCGGCGATTGGGCTAGTGCCCAACGCTGACCGACCATCCCACGCGGGGGCCGCAAGCACGCCGGTGATACGAGTGGTAGTGCCGCGGCGGAGGATAAAACACCGGCGGACCATAGTGGTGCTCCTCAATTATCACCGGTTGGGCCGCCGAGACCTGGGCGACCGCGGGCGGGGCCGGCGGATTCATCATCGCCTGGATCGCCTGGGTCGGGACCCCGTTCTGCGAGAGCAGCACTACCTCATTGGCGGTTAGCGGCCGGGCCACGCCCGACGTCTGGACGTACTGCGTGATCAGCCGCGGGTCGACGCCCGCCTTGCTCATGGCGATCACCTCGTCGATGGTGGCCGCGCCGGCGTTGACCTGGCGGCCCATCTGGGCGGCGATGGCGGCTCGGTTCTCCGCAGCCATGCGGTCCATCTCGCCGCCGACCACGCCGCCGGTCAGCGCGCCGATCCCGGCGCCGATAGCCGCACCTGCGCCGGCGTTGCCGGTCTGGCTGCCCACAAGCGCACCGATACCGGCGCCCGCCAGGCCGCCGGTAGCGGCGCCACGGTCGGCGTAGTACGGGGACTGGCAGCCCGCTGAGCCAAGGCCCAGCAGCGTCATCAACACGAGGGGGGTGCGCATCGTCATAGGATCAAGAATCGGCTAGGGCGGGGGCGGGCCTAGAGCGGCCCATGCTAGCGTCGTTAGAGTCGCGCGGAGAGATTCGCAGGACCGGCCAGAGGGGTCAAGAGCAACGGGCAAGGCACGCGACCAGGCGTCCGGCGCCACCTTGATTGCGGGGCTCTTAGCGTCGTCCCTCCCGCAACGCGGCGGGGTCGGCTAGGGTAGATGGGCTGACCGGTGTCCGCGAGCCACCAGCCTTCCGGTGGCAGTCGGCCGGCGCCCGTCCCCTGCACCGTTTATCAAACTGTTGAACTGGTCGCACTGTTGAACGAGATACTGGCAACCCGAATCGCGTCGGCCCTCAGCAGCCGCAGCAACGAGGGACTGCTCCGCCGCGTGCAGATGCACGCCCCGCAGGCCGGCCTCGTCAACCTGGCAGACAACGACTACTGGTCGCTCTCGAAGCACCCGGAGGTGCAGGCCGCCGCCCGCGAGGCGATCGAGCGCTACGGCTGCTCGGCGTGCGCGTCGCCGTTGATCACCGGGTTTGGTCCTGCCCACGAACTGCTGCTGGCGCGGCTGAAGCAGTGGCACGACTTCGCGCACGGCCTTGTGTGGAACAGCGGCTTCGCGGCCAACCGCGCGGTGCTGTCGCAGCTGCCGCGGCGCGGCGACCTGGTGCTGGCAGATCGGCTGATCCACAAGAGCATGGTGCACGGCATCCTCGACAGCGGCGCCCGGCTTACCCGCTACCGGCATTGCGACCTGGACCACCTGGCGTCGCTGCTCGCCGAACGCCCCCCCACCGACGGCGTCACCTTTGTCGTCACCGAGTCGGTCTTCAGCATGGACGGCGACTACCCCGATGTGGGCCGCATGGCCGAGCTGAAGCGCGCCCACGACTTTGTCTGGCTGGTCGACGAGGCCCACGCGATCGGCTGGTACGGGGAGCGTGGGAGCGGCCTGGTCGAAGAGGCCGGCGTGGCGGATCAGGTGGACGTGCTGGTCGGAACACTCGGCAAGGCGCTCGGCTCGATGGGCGCGTACACCCTGCTACGCGACGAGCGGCTCGAGCAGTTCCTCGAGAACTACGCGTCGGAGTTCATCTACTCGACCTACCTGGCCCCCGCCTGCGCCGCGGCCGCCCTGCGAGCCACCGAGGTGATCGAGGCACGCCTCACCGAGCGGCAGGCGGCCCGCGACGCGTCGAGACGGTTCCGCGCCGAACTCCGGGCGAAGGGCTGGGACGCGCCCGACGGCGACTCGCCCATCGTGCCGATCATCCTCGGCAATATCGATCAGGCCGAACGCGCCCGAGACCGCCTGCGGGCGGTCGGCGTGCTCGCCGCGCTGATCCGCCCGCCCACAGTGCCGCCGGGCACGGCGCGGGTGCGGCTGTCGCTCAAGGGCGACATGGCCCCCGAGGTGCTGACGCGCGTCGCCGCTGCCTTGGGAGAACCGGAGGACGCCTCATGACCACCGTCCTGTTGAATGGCTGGGCGGTGTCCGAAGCCGCCGCCCGCGACGCCCTCGACGCCGCCCCCGAAACCAACCTGCAGGTCATCCCGCCGTCGCCCAACTGGCAAGAACTCCTGGCGGACGCCCAGGCGAACGTGCTGGTTGGGTACTCGACCGGCGCCATGCTGCTGCTCTCCGAGCCGAAGCTGGCCGAGCGGTTTGAGCGTGTGGTGCTGCTGGCGCCGTTCACCGATTTCCGGGCCGAGTCGGGACAGGGCGGAAACGTGCGGAGCGCCCAACTAAAGTACCTGTTGCGGATGCTGAAGAAGGACCCGCTGACGACCGTGCACGACTTCTACGACCGGGCTGGACTCAAGATGCCCAGACCCACCGAGCTCCCGCTCCCTGTCGACGACCTCCGCTGGGGGATCGAGCAGCTGCTCAACCGCTCGGCCGAAGAGTGGACGCTCGAAGACGTCGAGTGCTGGGTGGGCGGGGCCGATCCGCTGCTCGACGCCGAGCGGCTGAAGGAGCTGTGCCCCGCCCTCCATGTCCTCCAGGGCGTCGGGCACGACCTGTCGGAGCTGGCCGCCGGAGCGGGGCTGTCGCTATGAGGTTCGGTGAGCACGCCCAGCAGTATCGTACGCACGCGCACGTGCAGCGTGAAATCGCCGCGTGGTGCGGCGAGTGGGTCGAGCCGGACTGTCGGCAGTTGTCCGCGCTGGAGCTCGGCGCCGGGACCGGCCTATTCACCGAGATCCTGGCTGCCAAGGGCTTCCAGCAGCTCACCGCAACCGACCTCTCGGAGCAGATGGTCGCCGAGGGCAACCGCTGCGTTCCGGCCGCCCGATGGGAACAACGTGACGCGTGGGCGCCGCTGCCGGAGGGCTACGACCGGCTCTACGCCTGCAGCTTGCTCCAGTGGGCAGTCGATCCCGAGCGGGTGCTCACCCACTGGCGCCGAGCGCTGCCCAGCGGGGGCCGCGCGCTGGTGGCGATCTTTGTGCAGGGCTCGCTGCAGGAGTTCGCCACCGCCAGCGGCCGGTTCTTCCCGGTGCCGATGCGGAGCGAAGCCGAGTGGCTCGCCTGCTTCCGCGGCGCCGGATTCGAGGTCCTGCGTCACGAGGTCTGCCAGCGCGTTCAGCAGCACGAGTCGGCGATCGCTGCGCTGCGTTCGCTGCACAACATCGGCGCGGTCGCTAATCGCAAGCTCAGCACGGCGGAGCTGCGGACGATGCTCACCGGCGCCGAACAGGCCCACGGCAACGGCGAGGGCTTCCCCCTCACCTGGGTGACCCTCAAGGCAGAGCTTGTGGTGAACTGAGGAATGGCCTTAAGAAAACCGAAAGCGTCTGCCGCAGCCGTTTTGCCCATCAGCCGGCACGCGTTAGCGTCCGGTTCGTCGGGCGCATCAATCTTTCCGGATTCTTGTAGCGGCCCGGCCACGCCCGTGGTCCAATACGGGGTGGCTCAAAGCGTATTTGCGAACCCAATGTCGATCCGGCATCGGTCGTGCAGCTGGTGGTACGGTCGGCGGACAAAACCCCGGCGACCACTCTCAGATCCATCAACGTAAAGCCCTGACACAGAGCGACTTACAATAACCAGGGAGCGGCAAGCGTCGGGGTTTTGTCCCCTCCAATCGATGTTTCGGACTTTTGGACGTGGCCCCGACATTCCCCTCGTTGGTCGGCTGCAGTCCCGCGCAATGGCTGGCACGGACGCTTGTCGCCGGCCGACCGTTGAGCTAAGCTTAAGGCACCTCGGGATTTGTGGCCGCTTGCAGCCGAAACTGCTAAAGAGCCAACGCACCAGCCTGCTGTGATTGATTTGTTGTGATTGATCTTCGCCTGTGGCTGGGCGTACTCCAATGCATGTGGAAAGCCAAGCAGCCGCGAGCCTGAGTTATAGGTTGGCGGCTCGTTTCGTTTGACGCCGTCGGCCTCCCGAAATCACCAGCGCGAGGCGCGCCTACCTATGGCCACGACGGAAACGACCCACCCCACAGTGCAAGAAGCCAAGAACCCGAACGCCGACCGCAAGTCGCCGGACCCGCCTGTTTCCCAGTCTAGTGGCGCCCCCGGCCCGTCGACCGTCGCGGTCCACGCCGGCGAGGCCCGCCAGAAGCCGGGCGACTCGATCACCGACCCGATCTACTGCGCGTCGACCTACACGTTCACCGACACGCAGTCGATCATCAACTTCATCGAGCAGGACCAGCCCCGCGAGGAGTACGGCCGCTACGGCAACCCGGGCGAGAAAGTGGTCGAAGCGAAGCTCGCCGCGCTCGAGGGCGCCGAGTCGGCCGTGCTGTTCTCCAGCGGCATGGCCGCGTTGGTCGGGCTGCTGATGGCCAAGCTCAGCCAGGGCGACGAGGTCATCTTCTTCGACGAGTGCTACCACCGCAGCCGCCAGTTCTGCAAGGACCACCTCTCCCGCTACGGCGTGGTGACCCACGAGGTCAAGACCGGCGACTACCAGGCCCTCGAGAACGCGATCACGCCCAACACGCGGATGCTGGTCAGCGAGTCGCCGACCAACCCGCACCAGAGCTGCGTCGACCTCGAGCGGTTCGCCGAGATCGGCCGCCAGCACGACGTCGAGACCATGATCGACGCCACGCTCGCCACGCCGTACAACCTGCGGCCCATCGAGGCCGGCGTCGACTACGTGCTGCACTCGGCCACCAAGTACCTCGGCGGCCACAACGACCTGTTGGCCGGCGTCGTGTGCGGGTCCAAGCAGCAGATGGCCAGCGTCCGCGACCTCCGCGGCATCATGGGCGGCGTCAACGGGCCGCAGAACATCTACCTGCTGTCGCGCGGGCTTAAGACCTTCGAGCTCCGCATGCAGCGGCACAACGAGAACGGCCTGGCGGTCGCCCGGTTCCTGGAGGCCCACCCGCGGGTCGAGAAGGTGTACTACCCGGGCCTCGAGTCGCACCGCGACCACGAGGTGGCGGCCCAGACGATGCGGGGCTACGGCGGGCTGGTGACTTTCCTCGTGAAGGACGCCGATTGGCGCCAGACGGCTGACGTCGTCGACGGCGCCAAGATCTTCCGCATCGCCCCCAGCCTGGGCGGCGCAGAATCGCTGATCGAGCAGCCGCTGGTGATGAGCTACTTCAAGCGCACGCCGGAAGAGCGGAAGAAGTTCGGAATCCCCGACAACATGATCCGCCTGGCGTGCGGGCTGGAGAACTCCGAGGACCTGATCGCCGACCTAGGCCAGGCGCTCGGCTAATAGCCGCAGGCGCTGGTTGGAGGACGCTGGGCGCTGGCTCTCGGCCGCCGTCCTGCGCTGCCAGCAATGCGATTTGGTGAGTAACGCCTGCGTCCAAGAGTTAGCGCCCAAGAAATAGCGCCCAGCGCCCTCCAACTAGCGCCCCCAATGATCGTCGGCATCGGCACGGACATTATCGAAACGCTCCGCATCGCCAAGATGATTGAGCGGCACGGCGAGCTGTTCATCAACCGCGTCTACACCGAGCACGAGATCAAGTACTGCAGCAGCCAGCGGGCCGCGACGCAGCACTACGCGGGCCGCTGGGCGGCCAAGGAGGCGGTGCTCAAGGCGCTGGGGACCGGCTGGGTGCGGGGCATCTCGTGGCGCGACATCGAGGTCTACAAGCAGGCCTCCGGCGCGCCGGTCGTGCGGCTGCAGGGCGGGGCGCGTGACGCGCTGGAGCGGTCGGGCATCCACCGCATCCACGTCAGCATCAGCCACTGCCGCAGCCACGCCACGGCGTACGCGGTGGCCGAACGCGACACCTAAGCCCGACATTTTGCGGAACCTCGGCCACCTGGCTGGCGTACCCTTGGTAGCCATCCATCTGAGTGCCCATTGTCCCCCGCTTGTCGACATGACCCGAATGCGCTGCCTGCTGCTGCTCTGCCTGCTGCTCCTGCCGAACACGCTCCACGCGGGTGAAGCCGCGGAAACCGTCGCCGAGTGGGTAGCGTCGGCCCTGTCGGGCGAGCCCAGGACCCTGGCGGCCGGCGTGCACGTCGTGACCGAGCCGATCGTGCTCAACTCGGTGCACTCGCTGCGGCTGGCAGGGCCGTCGCGGACGCTGATGGACCCGGCGGGCTGGGGCCGCGCCTGGTGGGCGAACAACCTCAGCCGCGCGTGCATTGTCTGCTTCGACCTGCCCGAGGGCGTGGCGGGCATCCAGATGACCGGCTGCCGGGGGATCGAGATCCGCGGCGTCAACTTCTGCCGCACCACGCCCGGCTGCCTCATCACCGACAGCAACGCCGAGGGACGCAACTCGGGTGACCACACCTTCGCCGAGTGCGGCTTCTACCGCCGCACGCACGACGCCAAGGACGACATCCCCGACCTGCTCGGCGGGCTCGCCATGGACGAGCAGGCCGGCCACTACGGGCTGGGCGTCTACGGCTCCAATGGATGCGACGCGTACACGTTCGTCGACTGCGTGTTCAAGAGCCTCGACCGCGGCGTTGACCTCGACTGCCCGCAGACCACCCGCATGATCTTCGTCCGCACGCACTGGCGGCGGTGCGGCACGATGGGCAGCTTCCGTGGATCCGGGAACATTGCCTGCCACTCGTGCGGGCGGTACGACAGCGGACCGCTGACGCTCGAAGACTGCCCTGAGGCATTGACCTCGGTCGCCTGGATAGGCGGCTGGCTCGACACGTCGCGCCGCAAGGCCCAAGAGTCCGGCATGCAGCCGCTGGTCGACTTCAGCAAGAACCCAACCGGCCGGCTCGTGCTGGTCGGGGGCAACGGACGGAAACTAGGCAACCTCGCACCGGGAGTACAATCGCCGCCGCTGGTGATCCCCCCGCGGGACCGCTCGAAGCTCAGCCTGCAGATCGACGGGCCGTGGTCGGCCAACCAGGCTCTGCTGCCGCCCGAGGGGGGCGCGGAGTAACCGGCGCCACGTCGAGCCAGCATTCGCGGATAAACGCCGGCTGCTACTTTTTCTTGGTAGCCTTCTTTGTCGTCGTCTTCTTCTTGGCGGCCTTCTTGGTCGCCTTTTTCTTCGCGGCCTTCTTGGTGGTCTTCTTCTTAGACCCTCCGGCGGCCGCCCGCGCGGCGAGCAGGTTGAGGGCTTCGTTGAAGTCGAGCTCGTTGGGGTCGGCTCCCTTGGGCAGCGAGGCGTTGGTCTCGCCGTCGGTCACGTAGGGTCCGTACCGGCCCTCGAGCAGCTGGACCTTGGTCCCGGTGATCGGCGACTCGTCGAACTCCTTGATCGGCGGCTTGGCGGCGCCCCTACCACGGCCACGGGCCTTCGGCTGGTTGAGCAGTTCGATCGCCTGCTCCACGGTCACGTCCAGCGGCGAGACCTCCGCCGGCAGGCTGCGGGTCTCGTCGCCGCACTTAACGTACGGGCCGAAACGGCCGTTCTGCACGACCATGTTCTTTTCGAGCTTGGGGTGCACGCCGAGGTCCCGCGGCAGGCTGAGCAGCCTCAGGGCCAGGGCCAGGTCGACGTCGTCGACGCTCATCCCCTTGAGCAGCGAGGCGTTCTTCGGCTTCTCGTCGTCCTCCATCGTGCCGCGTTGGATGTACGGTCCGAAGCGGCCGGTCTTGAGGTAGATCGGCTTGCCGGTCTCCGGGCAGGTTCCCAGCGGCTCGTCGGCTTTGGCGGCCTGCAGCAGCAGTTCCAACGCGTACTCGAGCTTGACTTCGTCCGGCGGCAGCTCCTCCGGCAGCGAAGCTTTCCGCTCGCCCTTCTCAACGAACGGAGAGAACTTGCCGACCCGCACAAACACCTCGTCGCCGTCGGCTTCGCCAATCTTGATGCGGCTGACGCTGCGGGGGTCGATGTCGTCAATCTTGTTCTCGAGCTGCTTCTTCAGGCCCGGCTTGCCGTTGCCGAAGTAGAAGTTCTTGAGGTAGTCGAGGTACTGCTTCTCGCCGCGGCTGATGGCGTCGAGGTCGTCCTCCATCTCGGCGGTAAACTGGTAGTCGACCAGCCCGCCGAGGTGGTCCTCGAGCAGCTTGATGACGCTGAACGCGACCCAGGTCGGCACCAACGCGCCGCCCTTCTTGAACACGTAGTTGCGGGCCTGGATGGTGTCGATAATTGACGCGTAGGTCGACGGGCGGCCGATGCCCTTCTCCTCGAGCGCCTTGGTCAACGCGGCTTCGCTGAAGCGGCTCGGGGGCTGGGTGGTGTGGTCCTTGTTGAGCATCTCGACGCAGGAGAGCTTCTCACCCTCCACGACGCTCGGCAGGGACTTCTCCTGGTCGGCCAGCTCGGCGTCCGGATCGTCCGAGCCCTCGACATACGCCCGCAGGTAGCCGGGGAAGTCGATGGTCTTGCCGCTGACCTGGAAGACGCAGCCGCCCCCCTCGATCGTCACGACGATCCGGCGGCCACGGGCGTTCTCCATCTGGCTGGCGACCGTCCGCTTCCAGACGAGTTCGAAGATCTTGAACTCGTCGGAGTTGAGCGTGCTCTTCAGGTCCGACAGCAGCGGGAACGGGTGGCCGGCGGGGCGGATCGCCTCGTGGGCCTCCTGGGCGTTCTTCACCTTGCCGGTGTAGGTGCGGGGTTCGCTAGGCAGGTAGTTGTCGCCGTATTCGCTGGCGACCAGGTTGCGTGCGTCCTCGACCGCCACCTTGGCCAGGTTGGTCGAGTCGGTACGCATGTAAGTGATGTGACCGTTCTCGTACAGGCTCTGGGCGGCGCCCATCGTCCGGCGGGCGGTGAATCCGAGCTTGCGGTTCGCCTCCTGCTGCAGCGTGCTGGTGGTGAACGGGGCGTACGGCTTGGTCGTGTACGGCTTCTCTTCGACCTTGCTGACGGTGAACTCGCCCGAGCGGAGCTTCTCGGCCAACGCCGCCGACGCCGGGCCGTCCAGCAGCAGCATGTCGGCGTTCTTGAGCAGGCCGGTGTGGGGGTCGAAGTTGGAGCCGCTGGGGATCTTGCGGCCGTCGACCGAGACGATGCCCGCCTCGAGCTTCTGCCCGTCGGACTTGGCGAACGTGCCGATCAGGTCCCACCAGGTCGCGGAGACAAACGCCATGCGGTCGCGTTCGCGCTCGACGATCAACCGGACCGCGACGCTCTGCACGCGGCCGGCCGACAGCTTGGGGCGGACCTTCCGCCACAGCAGCGGCGAGACCTCGTAGCCGTAGAGGCGGTCGAGGATGCGGCGGGTTTCTTGGGCGCGGACCAGGCCCTCGTCGACCTCGCGGGGTTCGGCCAAAGCCGCCTGGATGGCGTCTTTGGTGATCTCGTGGAACACCAGCCGGTGCACCGGCACCTTCGGCTTGAGGAGCTCGAGCAGGTGCCAGCTGATGGCCTCCCCTTCGCGGTCTTCGTCGGTCGCGAGGTAGAGGGTGTCGGCCTTCTTGAGCTGGTCTTTGAGGAGCTTGATCTGCTTGGTTTTCCCGGGGGAAACCACGTAGATCGGCGCGAAATTGTCCTCGACGTTCACCCCGAGGTTGGCCCAGGGCTCGCCCTTGTACTTTGCGGGGATCTGCTTGGCGCCCTGCGGCAGATCACGGACGTGCCCCACCGAGGCCTCGACGGTGTACCCCTTGCCGAGGTACTTGCCGATGGTCTTGGCCTTGGCGGGTGATTCCACAATCACTAACGCGTTGGTTGGAGACCCGCTTGCTGCCTTCTTCTTGGCCATTGCTTCCTACTTATTCGCGTCGTCCTGTCGGCCGCGGTCCCGGCCCCGACGGTGGGGTCCTGAGATCATCGTAGGACGCTATCCCTGTTTAGGTGAACTGGTGTTAGTCGAATTTCGGCAGCCGGAGTCGCCCACACTCCCGATTGCCATTGCATTTACGTCAATCTGCCATAGAATTGCCCGCTTCTAATCGATTGGTCGGGTTGTCAAGGATATAGGAACCCGCCGCAGACGCTGTCAAGTGTGCCCCCGGCCGCTTGGGGGCGGAAATGCTCAACCGTAAAGCAGAAAATGGCTAATTCATCTTTTGACTATTTCCGCAAGCACAGCAAGGTCGCCGTGGTGGCGTTGGGCATGCTGTGCATCCTGGCCTTTGTCGTAGCCGACCCGCTGATGCAGTGGCTGAATGCGTCGCAGGGCGGGGGAGGCGGCGGTCAGCGTGACCTCGGCGAGGTGGCGGTGAGCTGGGACGGCGGCGAGTTGACCGAGGGTGAACTCAGCTCGCTGGTGGCGAAGCGGAATATCCTGGCCGCGTTCCTGCGGCAGGTCGAGCAGGTCGGAGCCTACGAGGCGGTCGCGGCCGGAGCCCCCGCCAACCTGCCCCCACGGGTCCAGCCGCTGCGGCTCGCCACAGAGTACGAACAAGGCGTTGAGAGCGATGTCCTCCGCACCCAGGTGCTGGCCGACGCCGCCCGCGACGCCGGCATGATGATCAGCGACGACACCATCGTCGAGTACCTGCTGGCCCTCGGACGCGACCGCGTCAGCCGGGCGACCATGCGGGAAATGATCGGCGGGATCAACCTCGGCCGCAGCCGGGCGACCCCAGAATTCATGTTCGACCTGCTCCGCGACGCCCTGCTCTCGCAGAGCTACCTCGCCAGCCACACCTACGCCCAGGCGACCGTCACTCCCGAACAGCGGTGGTCCGACTGGCTGAAGGTCAACGACCGCGTCGTGGTCGAGACCGCCGCCCTCGACGTCGACGACTTCGTCTCGGAGGTGAAGGATCCAACCGACGCCGAACTCAAAGAGTTCTTCGAAGAGTACCGCGACGTCGTCCCGACGCCCGTCATCGTCAACAACCGCCAGCTCCCCTCGCCAACCCCGGGCTTCCGCAGGCCCGCGAAGGCCAAGCTGCAGTGGGCCCGCACCGACTACGCCCAGGCGCTCGAAGCTGCCCGCGACGAGGTGACCGACGAGGAGATCGCCGCGTACTACGAAGAAAACAAGGCGATGTTCGTCAAGTCGGCGACCGACATGTTCATGCCGGCCACCGGCCTTGAGGGCGCCGAGGAAGACCCAACCGAAGAAGAAGACGCGACCGAGGACGACGCCACCGAGACCGAAACGGCCGACGACGAAGCAGCCGCAGAGGACGCGTCGGAAGAAGAGGCCGACACCGAAGAAATGACGGCGGACGTGCTCGCCGACGAAGAATCGACTACCGACGAACCGACTGCCGACGGCGACGACGCGGGCGATACCGATCCGCCCGCAGAAGGTGACGAGGAGTCGACCGAGGCAGCCCCGGAGCAATCGAGCAGCGTTAACGCCCGCAGCCCGTTCCGCCTGGCGAGCTTCCTGCAGGAGGAAGAGGCCAGCGACGAGACTAACGAAGAAGCCAGCGAAGACGCGGAGGCCTCCGAGGGCGAGGCCCCGGCGTCCGGTGACGATGCTGCCGAGCCAGCTGAAAGCGGGTCGAGCCCGCTCGACGACTTCATGGAAAACGGCGAAGCGGCCGCCGCCGACGACGGTCAGGACGACGCCGCCTCGGCCGATGAACCGACGACCAACGACCCCGAGCCGGAGGTTGAGTACCAGCCGCTAGAAGAGGTGACCGAGGAAATCCGGACGAACCTTGCCCAGCAGAAGGCGATCACCAATCAGCAGCAGAAGCTGGACGACCTGATGGCGGTCCTCAAGCGGGACTACAACGTCTACTTCACGCAACGCATCGACGCCGAGGCGGCGGAGAAGGACGCTCCGGAGCCGCCCGCGGCGCTGGTCGACTTCAAGAAGCTGGCGGCCGACAACGGCCTCGAGTACGGCGAAACCGAGCTGCTCTCGTTCTTCGAGATGCAGAAGCTCGAGTCCCCAACGCTGATGTACTACTTCCAGCAGGCCGACCAGTCGCGGCCGCTGGCGGTGCAGGTCTTCCGCCGTGACGGGATGGCGCTCTTCGAGCCCGACACCGCCTACGACACCGACCGCAACTTCTACCTGGTGATGAAGATCGAGGAGGAGAAAGAGAGCGAGCCTAGCCTCGACAAACTCCGCGACGAGGTTGTCGCGGCCTGGAAGCACAAGCAGGCGGCGGAGCTGGCCCTCGCCAAAGCAGAAGAGATGGCCAAGCAGGCGACCGACTCCGGACGCTCGTTGGAAGACCTGTTCGCCGACCGCGACGGGACCGAGATCGAGGAGTCGGACATGTTCGCATGGTTCGAGCCGGTAGGGACTTCGGCGACGGGCATGTACGCCCTGCGTCTGGACGACCCGGGCTCACCCGAGAATGTTGGCCCCGAGTTCATGGAAGAGGTCTTCGGCCTCGGCCCGAACCAGGCGGGCGCCGCCCTAGACCACGGTCACGACAAGGCTTTTGTTATCCGGATCGCGCAGCGGGAGCGCTCGCGCTCGGAGCTGCGGGACTCGTTCCTCCGCGAGTGGCAGGTGTGGCCCGGCATCTACAGCATGCAGCGGAGCCACGTCAGCGAAGCGGCCCAGGCCGTGCTGCTGAACCTGATCGGCGGCGAGGCTCCCGACTGGAAGCGGACCCCCGACCAGTCGCCGATGGAGCGTGATGCTGCCGAAGGGGTGTAGCTCGGCTGCGGTGCAGCCCAGGCGGGACGAACCGATTTCGGCCGCCCTGGCTGCATGAACCGCGCGGCCCTGGCTGCATGAACTGCGTTGCGTGGGCCGAGAAGTGCTGCTTGCTAGGAACGCCGCGGCTTGAGCACGATGGTCGACAGCGGCGGCAGCGTGACCTCGAGCGAAGCGGGGCGGCCGTGGCTCTCGAGCGGGGCGGCCTGGATGCCGCCGCCGTTGCCAAGGTCGCTGCCGCCGAAGTAGGTCGAGTCGCTGTTGCTGATCTCGTCGTACCAGATCGCCTCGGGCACGCCGATCTTGTAGCCCTGCCGCGGGACCGGGGTGAAGTTGCTGCAGACCAACAGGTAGTCGTTGGGGTCCTTGCCACGCCGCAGGTAGGCCAGCACGCTGTCCTCGTGGTTGTGGCAGTCGACCCACTCGAACCCGCCGCTCTCGAAGTCGACCTCGTGCAGGGCGGGCTCGTTGCGGTACATGTGGTTGAGGTGCGACACGTACTTCTGCACGCCCTCGTGGCTCTCCCACTGCAGCAGGTGCCACTGCAGCGACTCGTTGTAGTTCCACTCGTGCCACTGGCCGAACTCGCCGCCCATGAACAGCAGCTTCTTGCCGGGGTGGGTCCACATGTAGCCGTACAGCAGCCGCAGGTTCGCAAACTTCTGCCACATGTCGCCGGGCATCTGGTCCAGCATGCTGCCCTTGCCGTGCACGACCTCGTCGTGGCTGAAGGGGAGGCAGAAGTTCTCGGTGAACGCGTAGATCAGGCTGAAGGTCAGCTCGTCGTGGTGGTACTTGCGGTGGATTCCCTCGTGGTGGAAGTACCGCAGGGTGTCGTTCATCCAGCCCATGTTCCACTTCAGGCTGAAGCCGAGGCCGCCGACGTACGTGGGACGCGAGACGCCGGTCCAGGAGGTCGACTCCTCGGCGATCGTCAGCACGCCCGGGTACTGCAGGTGGGTCTCCTCGTTGAACCGCTTGAGGAAGTCGATCGCCTCGAGGTTCTCACGGCCGCCGAAGCGGTTGGGAACCCAGTCGCCGTCCTCACGGCTGTAGTCGAGGTACAGCATCGACGCCACCGCGTCGACCCGCAGTCCGTCGATGTGGTACTTGTCGAGCCAGAACAGCGCGTTGGAGATGAGGAAGTTGCTCACCTCGTTGCGGCCGTAATTGAAGATCTTTGTGCCCCAGTCGGGGTGCTCGCCCTGACGCGGGTCGGAGTGCTCATAGAGCGACGACCCATCGAAGCTGCTGAGCCCGTGGTCGTCCTTGGGGAAGTGGGCCGGGACCCAGTCGATGATCACGCCGATCCCGCCCTGGTGCAGGACGTCGATCATGTGCATCAGGTCTTCGGGGGAACCGTAGCGGCTCGTGGCGGCAAAGTAGCCGACGGTCTGGTAGCCCCAGCTGCCGGTGAACGGGTGCTCGCTGACCGGCATCAGCTCGACATGGGTGAACCCCATCTGCTGGCAGTACTCGACCAGCTGCGGGGCGGTCTCGCGGTAGCTGAGCCAGCGGTCGGGCTCCGACGGGTCACGCCGCCAGCTCCCGAGGTGCAGCTCGTAGATCGAGATCGGCGCGTCAAAAGCGTTCAGCTTCTCACGCTCCGCCATCCACTCGCTGTCGCCCCAGGTGTACTGATTCAGGTTGGTGACGATGTTGGCGGTGCGGGGCGGGATCTCCGCGGCGAAGGCGTACGGGTCGCACTTCTCGACCACGCGTCCGTCCTGCTGCGTCACCGAGAACTTGTAGAGCGTGCCCTCGTCCAGGCCCGGCAGGAAGAGCTCCCACACCCCCGAGGGGATGTGCTTGCGCATCTGGTTGAGCTTGGCGCTCCAGCCATTGAAGTCGCCAACGATGCTCACCCCCTTAGCGTTGGGGGCCCAAACCGCGAAATTGACGCCGGTGACCCCGTCGATGGTCCGCAGGTGGGCACCCAGCCGCTCGTAGCTCGCCCAGTGCTTGCCCTCACCGAGGAGGTGCAGGTCCATTTCGCCGAGCAGGGGTTCAAATGCGTAGGGATCGTGCATGGTCGTCTGCTTGCCGTTCTTATCGATTACCTGTATTGCGTAACTTGCGCCGTCCAGCTGGCAGAGTCCGTTATCTTCCGTGGAATGGATCGCTTCGTATAGGCCCGCTGGGTGAATCCGCCGCATCGGACGATGCTGCCCGTGGGCGGCGTCGACCACCCACGCCTGCTTGGCGTCTGGCAGGAATGCCCGCACTGCCAACGCCTTGCGGCCGTCCTCCTCGACCTGGTGCGGGCCGAGCAAGGCGAACGGATTCTCGTGGTGACAACCGATCAGCGGCGAGATCGAATCGAGTGGAACTTGGGTGCGCATAATGGGTTGCGTTGTTCTCGAGGCAGGCGGCGCGCGGGTCTAACTGGCAGACGCCCGGGCGTACTCTGGGGAGACTTCGTCGCTCAGGTTGAGCCGCAGTCGGTTGCGTTTGGCCGCTGATCGAACCACTAGTAAAGCAGGTTCACGCAAAAACGAGGCCGAGATCCCCCCAGCGGGGCGGGGAGCAAAAGTCGGCTGCACTTTCTCGCTGCGCGGCTGATCGGCGGCCGAAACCTGGCGGGAGTTTGGTTGACGGGCGGGAAGGTTGGCGGCCTGGTGACCGGTGTGGTCTGCCACACATACCCGCCAGGATCGACACTGCACCTGATGGATCTGCAGAGCCTGATCAACTCTCTGCCAAAGATCGACATCGCGAATCGTCACGAGTCGTCCAAACCGTTCCCACTTCCAGCCGTTGCTCTTCCAACCGGCAAGTCCGGTCCGCAGACCGTCACGGAGAGTGCGGCACGAAGTCAGCACGGTCACCTGGCCGGGGCGTGGAACCGCCTCCAGCCCGCGCACCAACGCCAGCAGGGCCAAACGGTCGAGGTCGAAACCGGGCTCGGTGTCGCTCGCCACGACCAGCTGACCGGTCGATTGGTCGGTGAGCGTAAACCGCCACTCACCGGCAGCGGCGTGCAGGCAGAGCGCGTCTGCCTGGAGCAGGAAACTTGGGGAGGTGGGGAGCATCTTCAGGAAGGCGGGGTCAGGCGGGGTGCTGCAGTCGGCAGGGATGCCAGGCGGGGGCAGCAGATTACCTGAAAGACGTTATCGCCAAGAAGACCCCAGTCCCTCCAGTTTAACGGAGGGCGATACGCTAAATTCTATCCACCTACCGACAAATCGCCCGGCAGGTTGACAGCCTTCCCCGCCCCGGCAGCGCCGAACAGGGTGTGCAGGCCGCGGTCTAGCTCCAAAATCGACTCGAACGCCCGCTTGGCCTGGGGCTCCGAACTAACCAACTTGCCAAGTCGCTCGATCGCGGCCTGATCGGCGCTGCCGTCGATGGCGGCCCAACCGAGCGCTAGGACTTCGTGGTCTTCCGACGCGCCGAGGTCGAAGCCAAGAACGACCGAGTCCTCGCTGTCGCTGATCGGGGAAGGGCCTTGGTCTGGTTGCATGGGCATGGAATCCGTGTGTCGGTTTGGAATGCTGGAAAGGGTGCGGCGTTCGCCGCCGCCCTCACTCCAAAGGCAAACGTTGGGCCAAATCGAAGCGGAGCGGTTCGTATTGCGACAACGCAAGGCTGTATCACTAGTTGCGCAGTCTGGTTGAGCCCGACCTCGGCTCCCCCACCAGCCGGTGGGGAGGTCCGATCGCCTCAATTTGTCGCAGCTTCGCCTAGCAAATTGGCGCCGATTGTAGATCCCGAAAACCCGCTGCAAACCGGCCTCGCCCCTATCGGCTACGCGCAGATTGCCGCGGGAACCGCTGCGTCGTCGGGGCGACTGACACACGCTTGAGTAGAGGGCCGTCGAACACCCCCACTCACTTCGCCGCAACGGGAGGCGCGCATGCGTTTCGGACTCTACCTGTACCACCAGAAGGTCATTACCGCCGAACAACTGATCGACGCCGTCGAGGAGCAGCAGCGACGCACCCCCCCGGTTGGGGAACTGGCGATCGAGGCCGGCCTGGTCTCGGTTCACAACCTGTTCGAAATCGTGCGGGCCCAGTCGGGCGTCCGCAGAGACCGCTTCGGCACGATCGCCATGGAGATGGGTCTGATGTCGCAGACCGAACTCGCTGAGGTCCTGATGCGGCAGGCCGACCTCCGCCCGCCGCTCCGCGAAATCCTCGTCGATCGAGGGATCCTCACGCACGAGTGCGCCGACGCCCACTACGACCACTTCCAGCGTCACATGGAGGATACTGGGGTCTTCCAGATGCCCCACTCAAAACAGACGGCTGGCGCCTAGCACTGCCGAGCTGCCTGCTAAGCTTGCCCCCCTCGTTGCTGGCGTCTATCCTGAGCTGTTCGGGCGACCGGCAATGGTCGGCGCCGCTTTGTTGGACAGGCAGTTAGCTATGGCTCAGGTTCTTCGCAATCGGACGCTGCGGGCGGCATTGGTCGCCCTCTATGCGCTCGTGGCGGGCCTGGATCAGGGGCTGCACTACCTTGCCCCTGCTGGGTCGTGCCACCAGCATTGCGACGCGGAACCGTGTCACGACGGCTGCTGCCAGGACTCCGCATTTGCCGGGTGGCGTCAGTCCCGCGGCCAAGTCCTGACGGCTTCGTCGCCGCGGCGGGCCGCCTCCCCGGCCTGGGAACGGGGCGACTCGCCCCCCGCATCGCACGATTGCGTCATCTGCCAGTCGCTGCGGCAGTTGGTCGGCCACGCCAGCGCCGGATCGCAGTCGCTCGACTCTTGCTCGGCCTCCAGCCCAGCGCTGCTCGGCTGCCCTGCCCAGGCCGAACGTCTTTCGCTAGGAACCCCGGCGGCCCGCGGCCCGCCAGCAGTCGTCGTTTGACGGCCTGCCTGGGCAGTTAACGTGAATCATGGGAGTTGGCGCCCTGCCCTCCCCTTCTGCGTTGCTGCGAATTTTTGCCGCCGGCGAGATCCGCCGCGGCAATCGGCGACGAGTCGCTCGCCGCCGTTCCTAGCCCCTAGCCGACGCCTCCTGCGCGTCAGGACTATCGATCATGAATAAACGTGGTTTTACGCTTGTTGAGTTGTTGGTGGTGATCGCCGTGATTGGCGCGTTGATCTCCCTGCTGCTGCCCGCTGTCCAGGCCGCCCGCGGAGCCGCGCGGCGGACCCAGTGCGCGAACAACCTCAAGCAGCTCGGCATCGCGATCCACCTCTACGCCAACGATCATCGAGGCCGCTTCCCCGAAGTGGCTCACTCTGACCACGACCACGATCATGGGCACGACGACCATGACGAGGATGAGGAGGAGGAAGACGAGCCCGTCTCGTGGGTCTACTCACTCGCCCCCTACACCGAGAAGACCGACAGCATCCGCATCTGCCCCGACGACCTCCGGCCCGAGACCCTGCTCGACCGGCAGAGCGTCTCGAGCTACGCGTTCAATGCCTACCTCGTGATCAAGACCGACCCCCGGCCGTCCTACGACGTGTCGGTCCGCAACCTGTTCGACCTGCCCCAGAGCCACAACACGATGATGCTGTTCGAGGCGCCCCCGGCCGAGCACCACGAGCACGACGGCGAAGAAGAAGAGGAGCACTCCTTCTTCGACCACGTCGACTCGCACGAGTGGTTCGTCGAGGAGGAAGGCCACGAGGACCACGACCACGACGACGAGGCCTCGGTGTTCGAGCGGATCCGCCACGACATCGCGATCGAACGGCACCAGGGGCAGTGCGCCAACTACCTGTTTGCCGACGGGCACGTGCACGCGGTTCCTGCGTCGCAGATCTCGGAGTGGGCCGCCGAGGGGTTCAACTTCGCCGAGCCGGCGCAGCCCTAGCCGAGTCCGCGACGCGGCCGGCTAGCCGACCCGGTCGATCGCTTCGGCGAGCAGTTCGGGCAGGTTCCGCAGGTCGCGCATGTCGTCGGCAACGCGGGGGTGCACAAACAGCCGCACCCGTTTGACGTAGTCGTCGAACTGCTCGCGGGCCAGGGTCCGCACGACCGGCGACACGTCGCCCAGCCGGCGGTAGGCGCGCTGCTTGGCGAAGTAGACGTCGATGTTGAACTCGACCTCCAGCCCAACCGGCGGGGCGTCGAACAGCACCTCGTGCGGGGCGACCACGCGTGACATCGCGGTGCTCGCGACCGACGCGAACTGCTCGGCGACCGCCGAGAGCCACGGGAACGGCTTGCGGGCGAGCCTAGCGTACAGGTGCGGCTCCTCGAACAGGCTGTACTGGGCGAGCCGCTTGTAGAGCCGCCGGCTAGGGCCGAACAGCCCGTCGAGCAGTTCGGCGGCGGGTCCGTCGCCGGCGGCGGCGCACATCGCGTCGATCATCGGCAGCTCGGTCATCCGGAACAGCGAGTCCATGTCGAGCGATCCGCTCAGCAGGTAGAACGCCCGCTGCAGCATGGCGGTCGCCGCGCGGACGGCGTGGTGCCAGTAGACCTCGCTGAACATGACGTAGCGGGCGAAGACCATCATCTCCGCGGCGGTCTTGCCCTTGTCGGTGATGGCCATGCCGTCGCCGGCCTCGTTCAGGCAGAGGCTCTGGATCAGGCGGCCGCGGTCGAAGTTCTGGCCGTAGGGGACGCCGGCGTGCAGGCTGTCGCGCATCAGGTAGTCGACCTTGTCGACGTCCAGCGGCCCGGAGAGCATCGACTTGAGGATCTTGCTCTTGCGGTCGGTTGGCTTGCCCGAGAGCAGCGTCACGACGTCCCGCGGGTTGACGCCCCAGTCGTCGCGCAGGCAATCGGCGACCTCGCCCTCGAGCAGGAAGCTGTTGGCGAACAGCTCGTGGTCCGGGGTCTGCGGCAGGCGGATGTCTTCGATCGGGTGGCAGAACGGCCAGTGCCCCAAGTCGTGCAGCAACGCCGAGACCAGGAACAGCTCGGCGTCCTGCACGCTTACCACGGCGGTGAAGCGGTCGTCGCAGGCCAGCCGGGTGAGGTAGTCGAGCGCCGAGCGGAACACGCCCAGCGAGTGCTCGTGGCGGGTGTGGTTGGCCGCCGGGTAGACGTGGGCCACCAGGCCGAGCTGGCTGATTCGCGAGAGCCGGCGGAACTCGGGCGTGTCAATCAACTGCCGGACGCGGGGCGTGAGCGGCACGTCGGTGTGCGGCGGGATCCGCACCAGGCTGGCTCCGCCGCGGAGGCTCGCGAGTTCGGGGATGTCGAGCAGCTTAGACACGGGGCCCGTGGTTTCAGAGGAAGCGTGTGCGGGCCGACGGCTACGCCCCGAGCCCGGGGAGGGCCGGCAGGTCCATCACCAGCCGGAGGACAATCGTGACGACAAAGTAGAACGCCGCCAGCAGGGTCGCGCTGATCGGCTCTAGGTCGAACGCCACAAAGGCGGCCAGCCCGCCAATCCCCAGCGCAAACCCGGCCGCGAAGAACGTGTAGACCATGTCGAGATCTCGGATGGGCCAGTCGCCGCCGCCGAAGTAGTAGCCGACATAGCAGTAGACGCCCCACCCCAGAGCGAACGCCAGCCCGCAGCCGGCCGCCCGCAGCCAGGCCTCGCCACCGCTGTACGGCTGCAGCTCGCTGTCGCGGAGGATCGGGTAGCCGGCCCAGGCGAGCAGCGGGCCGAGCAGCACGGCCCCGCCCGCGAGCACCCACTCGTCCGGCGACTGACCGCGGAGCAGGAACGCGCCGAGCAGCATCAGCAGCACCACGCCGCCGACGGCCGACGCCATGATCGGGTTGAACTTGGCGTCCTTGTACTTGGCGGTCTTGAGGACCGAACGCCCCTTGGCGTCCTTGGGGCCGCTGGTCTCGTCCGGGGCGTGGATGACCACCTGGTCTTCCAGCTTCGGGATCTCCATGACCGTCTTGCACTGCGGGCACGGCCCCTTCTGACCAGAGAACTTGTCGCTGACCTTGAATCGCTTGTGGCAGCCCGGGCAGGTGACGTCTATCGGCATGGGATCAGCAGCAACCGCCGTCGGAGCGGTTCATCGAGTAGGTGGCGGCGAGACACGTTGACTCGCCGGCGAGGAAGGACACGCGCCGCGTCGGCGCCTAGTTATCATAGTCCTTCAGCTCGTCCTCGTGGATCAAATGGAACCCCTTCGACTCGAGGGTCTCGAGGGTGTGTTCGATGTTGTCCACCATCAGCGCGACCGCGGGCCGCCCGGTGGGACGCACGATCAGCGGGTAGACCTGCGAGATATTAATCTCCGCGGCCAGCAGCGCCGTGCAGACCTGCAGCATCGGCTGGGGCGAGTCGGGCAACTCGACCCCCACGAGGTCCGACTCGACAATCGCCAGACCGGCCCGTTCGAGGATCTCCCGCCCGATTTCGGGATCGCTGAGCAGGAAGCGGACCAGGGCGCACTCGGTCGAGTCGGAGATGGTCAACGCGACAATCCGCACGTTGCTCCCCTCGAACCGCCTGACAACCTCCATCAGCTGCCCCACGCGGTTCTCGAGGAAGACCGTGAACTGGCGGATAGTTGGGTAGTCCCGACCACGAGCGGTCATGAAGTCGGAACCGAGTCCTTCGCCCGTGCTCATAACGGTTGCCCTGTTGGATCCTAAGAAGCTAAAACGGGGTGACGCGGTGGGCCGGCCCGTTTCGCCATGCCCTGCAAAACGGCCGCAAGTGTAAGCAATGAAAGGCCTTGTTGCAACTCGGCCGCCGCCCCACGCCCCCTCCCCGACCCCACTTGGCTGGATGTCCCGCGAGTTTCAATTCGACCTGACGGTCCGCTACTACGAGGTCGACGCCCAGGGCGTCGTGCACCACGCGAACTACCTCAAGTACCTCGAGATCGCCCGGATCGAGCAGTTCAGGTCGGCCGGATACGACTACGCCGAGTTCGAACGCAGCGGCCTGATGCTGGTGGTGAACAAGATCGCCTGCAAGTACCACCGCCCCGCCCGCTTTGGCGACACGCTCACCATCTGGCTGCGGACCGAGCGCGCCCGCGGCGCCCGCATCGATCACGTCTACGAGGTCAAGCGGGGCGGCGAGCTGCTGGCCGAGGCGACCAGCACCATCGCCTGCATCGACCGCGACGGCCGCGTGCAGCGGATCCCCGAGTACCTAGAAATCGAGTAGGCGCTGGCTAGAGGGCGCTGGCCGCTAGGTCCTGAGACTTGGCTCTGCTTCATATTCATAAACATAGCGAGGGTGCCCGGGGCGCTCCGCGCTAGCGGAAGCCCCGGACTGTTGAGCCTGCCTCACGAGTAGCTCTCGGGGGCTTCCCTGCGGGAGCGCCCCCGGCACCCGCTCTCGAATTGCTGGTAAACTCTACCCCAACAATCCAGCGCGCTCCAACTAGCGCCCCACACCCTCTACCCACCCATCAAGCATGCCCAAGAAAATCCTCGTTCTCGCCGGCGACTTTGTAGAAGATTACGAAGTGATGGTCCCGTTCCAGATGCTGCTGATGCTCGGCTACGAGGTCCACGCGGTCTGCCCGAACAAAAAGGCCGGCGAGGTAGTCGCGACCGCCATCCACGACTTCGAGGGCGACCAGACCTACACCGAGAAGCGGGGGCACAACTTTGCCCTCAACGCCGACTTCGCCGCCGCCAAGGCAGACGACTACGCGGCGTTGGTGCTGCCCGGCGGCCGCGCGCCCGAGTACCTGCGGCTCGACCCGGCGGTGATCAAGCTGATCCAGGACTTCAACGCCGCCGGCAAGCCAATCGCCGCCACCTGCCACGCCGCCCAGCTGCTCGCCGCGGCCGACGTGGTCCGCGGCAAGAAGTGCCAGGCCTACCCCGCCTGCAAACCCGACGTGCTGTTGGCCGGCGGCGAGTGGGACGAGCCCTCCGCCGGGCTCGACAGCGCGTGCGTCGATCAGAACCTGGTGACGGCGCCGGCCTGGCCCGCCAACCCGGCGTGGATCCGGGCGTTGGCGGACACGCTGGGGGCGTCGATTTCGCTCGGCTGAACGGGCGACGGTGGATAGCGATCATCAGCGGGGTCACCCCGGCGTGCGCGGGACGATGAAGCCGGCGCCGTTTGGCAGCTCTTGAATCTGACCGAGGTTATGACAAGCTCAGCTGGTTGGTCCCTTTTCTCTAGCGCAGCGGCCGATGCATCCTGAACGGCAAACGGTCTCTGCGAATTGCGCCGCGAGCCTGCCCTGAGCTGCCTCGACGCCTCCGCACGCGATCACTACGGTTGACAATCCAAATTGCCGAGGCCGGCCAGAGACTCACTACGGCTTAGCCACCGTCCTGCTCGTCCTACTGCTCGAGGGTGATCGTGACCTTGTCAATTTTCCCTGTGAAGCGGCTTGAGTGCTCGTCGTAGTCGGACGAGACAGGCGTCTCCCGGTCGACGCCCACGTTAGCGGTCTCGTCGGCAGACCAGATCGCGAATTGGGTCTTCTCGACCTTGCCCGATCCGACCTTCTTGCCATCGATCAGGAGCGTAGCCGTGCCCCCCGCGCCGAGTTTCTGCTGGCCGTCCGACGACTGGCCGGCGTAATCGAACTCGAGCTTGATTGTGGCCTGCTTCTTCGGCAGGGCCTCGTCGGATTTAATGGTGTAAGAGTCGAGGCCCAGGAAGTTGTACGTGTAGACCGGCTTGCCCTGTTGCACGTACAGACTCCAGCCGCCGAAGCGGCCGCCCTGGCTCACGATCACGCCGGCCGCGTCGCCTTCGGTGTTGTCAATCTGGGCGACTATCTCGAACGACGTGTTCTTGGTGTCGATGAAATCATTCTCCGGCAGGAAGCCGAGGCCCTCGTAGACGGTGAGCGACTTGCGGTCGCCCATCAGCGTCGGCCTGCCGGCCAGCTTCGCATTGACCCGGAGCTGGCGGCGGTCGTCGAGCGGCAACACCTTATATTTGACCGCCTCGGACAGGAACATCTCCTGGAGCTCCTTGAGCTTCTCAGGACGCTCGTCGGCGAGGTTGTTGGCCATGCTGAAGTCCTCGGTGACATGGTACAGCTCCCAGTCGTCGTTCTCGAACGTATTGCGCGGCGGCGCCCAAGGGTACATGTGCACCGTTCCAGCGAACCAGCCGTCGTAGTACAAGCCGCGGTTGCCCATGATCTCGAAGTACTGCACGAGGTGGCGGTCGGCGGCCTCGGCGTCGTCGAACGAGTAGGCCATGCTCACCCCCTCCATTGGCCGCTGGCCGACGCCGTTCACGGTCCGCGGCTGAGGGAGGCCGGCCGCTTCGAGGATGGTGGGCGCGATGTCGATCACGTGGTGCCACTGGTCGCGCAGCTCCCCCTTGGCCTTGATTCCGTTGGGCCAGTGGACGACCGTCCCCTGCCGTGTGCCGCCGTAGTTGGCCGGCACCTGCTTGGTCCACATAAACGGCGAGTCGAAGCAGACCGCCCATCCGGCCGCCATGTGTGGGTAGGTGCTGGGGCCGCCCCACTCGTCGTAGTGCTTGAGCATGTCGGGGACCGTCTCCTCGACGCCGTTGAAGTAGGTCATCTCGTTGTACATGCCGATCATCCCCCCTTCGGCGCTGGTCCCGTTGTCGCCGGCCATAAACACGATCAGCGTGTTATCCAGCTCGCCCATCTTCTCAACCGCATCGATCAGCCGACCGATTTCGGCGTCGGTCATGTCGAGGAAAGCGGCGAACACTTCCGCCTGCCGCGAGAACAGCTTCCGCTCGTCGTCGGAGAGGTCGTCCCAGTCCTTGATGTCCTTCGGCTTGTCAGCTAGCTCCGCGTCCGCCGGGATCACGCCGAGACGCTTCTGGTTCTCGAAGATCCGCTTGCGGATGACATCCCACCCCTCGTCGAAGGCGCCCTTGTGCTTGTCTATGTACGACTGGGGAACATGGTGCGGCGCGTGCGTCGCGCCGGGGGCGAAGTAAACGAAGAACGGCTTGTCAGGCGTGAGTGACTGTTGCGAGCGCACCCAGTTGATCGCTTGGGTGGTCATGTCGTTCATGAAGTGGTAGTCCGGGTCCCCCTTCGCCGGGTCGTCGACCGGCGTGACGCCGTCGTAGATAGCGGGCGACCATTGATTGGTCTCGCCCCCGAGGAACCCGTAGAACTTGTCGAACCCGGAGAGCGTCGGCCAGCGGGTGAGCGGACCCGAGGGGCTGATCTCCCAGGCCGCTACCTCGTGGCACTTGCCGAAGTGGGCCGTGCTGTAGCCGTTCAGGCGAAGCGTCTCGGGGAGCTTAGCGCAGCTCTCCGGTAGCTTGCCGGTCTGCCCAGGAAACGAAGTGGCGATCTCGGTGATCGACCCCATGTTGACGCTGTGGTGGTTACGGCCGGTCAGCAGCGCCTGCCGCGTCGGGGAGCAGAGCGCCGTAGAGTGAAACTGGTTGTACATCAGCCCGTTCTTCGCCAGGCGGTCGAACGAGGGCGTCTGGGTGACGCCGCCGAACGCGCTGGTCCCGCCGAATCCGAGGTCGTCGATCAAGATGATCATCACGTTTGGCGCGTCCTTGGGCGCCTTTACCTCGAACACCGGCGGCGCCTTGGCGTCGCGGGCGTCGAGCGTGTGGATCGGCGGCTGCCACGGCGCGGCGATAGGAAGGTCACGTCGGTTGACGGGGACTTCGTAGTCGTTTTCCTGAGCTCCCGATGGAGTCGCGATGAGAGCAGCAACGATTGTCGCTAAGCATGTTCGAATTAGAGCAAGACGAGAAAGTGATGTAGTCACGATAGAGCTCCGGCACTGTGATGTGGTCGTTCGGAAGAATATGGCCATTCGGCTTCCCATTACCGGGGGGCAATTTCTCGATAGGTCGCTTGGTTTGGCAGTTTATTGATGACTGCGCGGCGAATGAGCCCCTGATTTCCGGCTTCGCAGCACGAAACCGGCCTCCCGACGGTCGGCCTCGGCTCATTGGCGGCGCAGGGATCGATAGGACTGTGGCGAAGAACGCGACAAACGGCTGCGGTATTGCCCC
Source organism: Posidoniimonas polymericola (assembly GCF_007859935.1). Taxonomy (NCBI): domain Bacteria; kingdom Pseudomonadati; phylum Planctomycetota; class Planctomycetia; order Pirellulales; family Lacipirellulaceae; genus Posidoniimonas; species Posidoniimonas polymericola. Next base: position 132,973 of record NZ_SJPO01000012.1, read on the forward strand.
CCCAGCAGCTGAAGTGTAGCTCCCACCGCATATTGGCGGAGTCATTTAACTGGCGGAATCACTCAAGTAGTCCGGTATGAACCTGCGCCTGCCAGGGTCTGCTGTCGTCGGAAATTCTAAGGCTGGGCCACCCGCTGCGTCAAAGCGTTCGGCACAACTGGGCGAGGTGTCCCCAACCTCAGCGACCTTGAGTCTCGTTCTTGGTGCACCGGCGCGACGCTGCTGCGCGGGCTGAGACTCGAAGAACACCGGGCGGAGCCAGTGGCGCCCGATCGAGGCCAGGAGCAGGAAGACGCAGAGAGCGCAGAGTGCTGGCGTGCCTAACTTCTCTCTGCAATCTCTGCTGCCTCCTGTTCCCAGCGTCAACGGCCGACCTGGCCCGCCGACAAACTCCCGATTTCTTTGTAGAGACGCTCCGCTCCGCGCGGTCCAATGAGAGTGGCGAGGGTTCCCTGCAGGGCCAGGCCGCGAGTTCGTTCTGGGTAGCTACCGGCGGAAGCCGGCAGTTTGCGGGGTCGGTGCGCGCGCTGGGGGCACTGAAAACCTCCGGCTTCCACCGGAGGTTGCTGATGGGGTGGGTCTGCGGTGGCGGACAAAACCCCATGGCCTGCCTGCGACTACCAAGCCGCAAATCGTTACTTGGAAGGGGCTTGTAGCATTGGGCAGGCGGCGTGCGCGGGGGTTTTGTCCCCTCCGCTCGATATTTCGGACTTAACCGACTGCCGCTCTGGCAACGGACAAAACCACGTTCGTACAAGAAGGAGGGCCACGAACGACGCGACGCGGGCGGCGGTTTCGGCAGGGGTCAAAAAGTTATGGCCCGGCAAGACGATCCTTGTCTTGCCGGGCCATAGTCCACGCGGGAATCAGACTGCCCAGGCTTCCGTGCCTGTGGATGAAGCGGCCTGCCCCCCGTGGCGCCGGGCTGTCTGCGGGGACAACCCGGCCGCGTTCGAGAGCAACCGCAGGCTAGGCGACCAGTCGCATAGCCGAGGCGCCTTCCTTTGCGCCCATCAGGAACTCCTCGAAAATCCGTAGGTCAAGCGCCGAGGCGGTGTCGGCCTCGGGGTGGAACTGGGTGCCGATGGCAAACCAGTCCGGTGTGTTCGACTCGATCGCCTCGATGACGCCGTCCGGGCAGCGGGCCGAGACGTGGAAGCACGGGGCCAGCTCGTCGATCGCCATGTGGTGGCGGCTGTTAACGCGGAGCTCGCCGTCGCCGTAGACCCGCTCCATCAGCGTGCCGGGGGTCAGTTCGAGCGTGTGGCGGTGGGCCGGGTCGATCGGGTCGCGGTGCGGGAGGGCGCCCGGCACGTCCTCGGGGATGTGCAGGAACAGGTTGCCGCCCTGCGACACGTTCAGCAGCTGCATGCCGACGCCGATGCCGAAGGCCGGCACCCGCATGTCCGCGACCACGCGGGCCAGCATGCGGTCGAACGACTCGCGACGCGGGTCGAGCGGGCGGACCGAGGAGTGCAGCATCCAGCCGTCGCGACGCGGGTCGAGATCGGCTCCGCCGACGAGCATGACGCCGTCGACCTGTTGCAAAATTTGACGCAAATCGGCCTCTTCCTCCAGCGGGGGAAGGATCATCGGGATGCCGCCGATCTCGAGGATGGCGTCGTAGTACCCCGAGGCGAGGTACGAGAAGGCGGGCTTGTCGGCGGTTCCGCTACGGTAGTCGGCGTTAATCGCAATAACGGGCTTAGACATGACTTGGAATCTCCCTTTCCACAACATCCACAACGGGATGTCGTCCCTGATAATGTAGGGGTCGTGCTGCAGCGGCAACGCAGAAAGAGACAGGCGCCCGGCGAGGGAGCCTTCCAGTCACTCAACAATTTGTTGCAAGGCGGGGCGACAAGTCCCGGCAGGACCTGGCGTCGACTCGAGGCGTGTGTGCCCGACAAGCGGACAACGTGTCTTCCCTAACACGCCAGCGTGACTCTGTACCCACAGGCGGTTCGCCGCTTTGCTAGCGAGCGGAACGCGTCTGATTGGATATCCCTATCGATGTTGAAGTAGCGGCAAGACTCCTTATGGTTACAACCGTGTCACGCGGCTGCGTTGGGGGGATGCAAGTCGCCCGTGAGCCTACAGGACCGAGAGGGGGGAACAACCGCGGGACAGGATTTTGGGCCCACACCTGCGTGCTTGCACAAGATCGTGTGCGACGGTCGCGGGGCGTCCATGAACGTCTTGAACGTTTGTAACGGCCAATACCATTCCAAGTAGATTGCTTAACACGCACGTCGGTTTTCTGCTAGCCAGCGAACACAATGCGGTAGCCAACGGCAAAAATCGCCGTGTCGACCAGCAGGTGCCCCAGCCACGGCCCCAGCAGGCTTCGGCTGCGGTGGTAGAGCCAAGCCCAGAATCCGCCGCCCACCGCAACGCACAGGCTCAGCAGCACCGCCACGAGCGGGACGTGCGAGAAGTAGGTTGCTAGCACCAGCACGTGGTGGAGCATGAACCCGACCGACGAAACCGCCACGGCCCAGCCTAGGGGGAGGTGATCTCGCAGGCGACCAAACACGAACCACCGCCAGTAGTACTCCTCGAGCAGCGAGTGCACCGCCGCGTAGAACGTCCCCACCAGGGCGAACGCCAAGGGGCGGTCGATTCCCAGGCTGGCGACCTTTTCACGCACCTGAGTGGTGGCGTCCGCCATGAACTCGGCGCCCGCCAGGCCGCTGTAGCCAAACCAGGTGACCAGCAGCACCGCCACACCAAACAGCACGCCGACTAGCGCGTCGCCGCCGGAGCCCCAGGACCACCGCGGACGCCGCCGCAGCACGCCGAACACCCAGACCACCGGCAGCAGGAACTGAACCGCCTTGCCGACCCCGTAAACCCCCTGCTGCACGGCCGGCGACGCCGAGGCGACCAGCTTGAAGTAGGCCAGCGTCACCACGGTTGGCAGCAGCAGGGCGACGACCAGCAGGACCTTCTCTTGCCTGGGACTCGGCACAGGGCGCTCGGGGTTGGGGTCGGTTTACCTGCAGAATGCCACAAGATACCTTGATTACGAACGACCCGCCCCAAAGTTTGAACCGATTCCTATGCAATATTCGCGTGTCTGCCTCGAAGGGCTCGGCTGCGTCCTGCCCGAAGAGCGGGTCACTACCGCCGAGATCGAGCAGCGGCTGGCCCCGCTGTACGAGCGGCTCCGCCTGCCGGAGGGCCGCCTAGAACTGATGTCGGGCATCCGCGAGCGTCGGTTCTTCCCGCCCGGGACCCGGCCGAGCGACATCAGCATCCAGTCCGCCAACCAGGCGATTGAGGCCTCGGGCATCGAGCGGCGGCACTTCGGCGCCCTAGTGCACGGCTCGGTCTGCCGTGACTTCCTCGAACCGGCCACCGCCTGCCGCGTCCACCATGAGCTGGGCCTGCCCAGCGATTGCATGGTGTACGACGTGTCGAACGCGTGCCTGGGCGTGCTGACCGCGGCGGTGCAGGTCGCGGCGATGATCGAGCTCGGGCAGATCCGCGCCGGCGTCGTTGTAGGCACCGAGAGCGGCCGCGCGCTGGTCGAGAACACCATCAGCCGCCTGAACGCCGACCAGACGCTCACCCGCGACAAGGTGAAGCTTTCGGTGGCGTCGCTGACCATCGGTTCGGCTTCGGCCGCCATGGTGCTGTGCGACGTGGAGCTCAGCCGCACCGAGAACCAGATCACCACAGCCGTCTGCCGCAGCGCGACCGCCGGGCACGAGCTGTGCCAGAGCGTCGGGCTTTCGGAAGTTATGCAGACCGACAGCGAGCTGCTGATGCGGCAGGGGGTCGACGTGGGCGCCGAGACCTTCGCCCAGCTCAAAGCCGAGAGCGGCTGGTCTGCCGACGACCTCGACAAGACCTTCTGCCACCAGGTCGGCTCGGCCCACCGCAAGATGATGCTCGAGCGGCTCGGCATCAACCCGGCGATCGACTTCCCGACCTTCGAGTGGCTTGGCAACACCGGGTCGGCGGCGCTGCCGGCTGCCCTCTGTCTGGGTCGCGAACAGGGGTGGCTGGACCCCAATGACCGGGTTGCGTTGCTCGGTATTGGTTCGGGGATCAACTGCCTGATGATGGGGCTGCAGTGGCGAGAAAGCCCCGTGCTCAGCGCCAACGAACGCTCGGCGGCAGTCAACGCGTAGCGAACAACAGACGTTGTTGCTACGACGGCTTGATCAGATCAGCTGCCCGTCGAGTTGGCGATCACCAAGACAATCGCGATCAGGATGGCCACCGCCAGGCCGCCGAGCAGCCAGGCGACCCAATTTGTGCGGTTGTATGGGTTCTTGTAGCCCGGCGGGTGCAGCGGGTTGTATTCGCGACGGGCCTGGGCCTTGGCTAGCTCGGCGGCCTCGCGTTCCTTTTCTTCGAATTCTTCCTCGAAGATTGAACGCTTCTTCGCGGACGCCGAGGACGCCTTGCGGCTCGACGAGCCCGTGGCCGAAGAGTCGTCCGAAAGCACACCGGACGACGGCGCCGCCGGCTTCGGCTTGGGACGCGGGCCTTCGGCTTCTTCGTCCAACGGCGCGAGCTCGAGGTCTTCCTCGCTCACCGGGGCCGTGTCGGGGCCGTTGAGCTTGGTCGTGTCCCGCATGGGGGAGGAGAGCCCACCGCTGCTTTTCGGCGAGATCCCCGGGCCGCCGCTGGGGGGTTTGACGGAGAACCGGCTGAGGATGCCGCTGCCGACGCCGCTGTCGTCGCTGGACTCGTTCTTGCGGGCCCCGCCCGGCTTGCGGCCGCGTTCGCTGAGCCACGCGGTCATCGCCGCGGCGACCTCGCCTGCCGACTGGTAGCGTTCGTCGGCTTTCTTCATCATCATCCGGGCGCAGATCTCGAGCAGCGAGAGCGGCGCGTCGGGACGGAACTTGATGATCGGCTCGGGGGTCTCGACCTGGTGCTTCAGCAGCCGCTCGCTGATGGTCCCGTCCGGGAATGGCGGGCGACCGGTCAGCAGGTAGTAGAGCGTGCAGCCGAGGCTGTAGATGTCGGCCCGCTCGTCGGCGGTGTGGCTGTTGAGGGCCTGCTCGGGCGCGAGGTAGTCGGCGGTCCCCAGCACGTTCTCTTCGTGCGCCAGCGTCAGCGAGGCCTCGTCGTCGTTGGCCATCTTGGCCAGCCCAAGGTCCAGCAGCTTGACGGTCTCGTGCTGGTCGACCAGGAGGTTTGCGGGCTTGATGTCGCGGTGCACCAGGCCCATTTCATGGGCGTGCTGCAGCCCATTGGCCGCCTGGACCAGGTAGTCGGCGGCCGTGATGAAATCCAGGGGCCCGTTCTCGGCGACAATCTGATGCAGGTCCTTGCCGTCCACATACTCCATAACGATGTAGTGGACGTTTTCCTCGCTGTCGATGTCGTAGGCGCGGACGATGTTGGGGTCGTCCAGTCGGGCGACGGCGCGGGCCTCGAGCTGGAATCGCTCGAGGTAAGATTTGTCTTTGACGCGGCTGCGGGGCAGAACCTTGATGGCCACCCGGCGTTTCATCATTACGTGTTCGGCAAGGTAGACGCTGCTCATGCCCCCCTTGCCGATCTGGCCCAGGAGCTTGTACTTGCCGAGACGAAACCCTTTGTGCTTGCCGGCTAGCAGCTTGTCCGACTGCCACTTGGTGAGCATGCCGGCCTCGATCAGGCGATCGACGATCGCCTGATTATCTTCGGGCAGAGCGCCCCCGGACGCCTCAGCAAGCTCGTTGAGGAAATCGTCTAAACGATCCTCTTTGATGAGCCCGCTTTTGCGGATCAGCTCGACAAGTTTGTTGGCGGTCAATTCAGGCATGAGGGACGGGCCTGACTAGGCTCGGCGCTCGTTCTCGGTTCCGGTGCGTGAACTCACGTCCGCTTCTCTCGCTACGATAGGACTGGCGGTACAGCCCAACCGCTGTTCGCTTCCGATCGATGGATTTGTTGCGGTGTCGAATGTCTTCCTGACCTCTTCTTTCTTACTCCCCCACCTTGGGAGCCCACCTGAGAAAAGGCGCCTCCGTCGCGTCACTGCCGCCTCTAGGCAGGCCGCGCGGAAACCGTGGCTTCCGTACCCGGAAAACCACTTACTAGCATGGTATCACTAGCTACCTAAGTCTGCCAGCTTCTGCCAGTTACGAAAACTCCGATTCGCTCCATTGCGGCTTGCCGAATCCGCAAACTCGGCTCTGGCGGTGCAACCCGACAAGGTTACATGCAGTACCGCAGCCCAGCACTGCCGCTGGGGCGGGTTAGCCGCGATTCTCCACCGCCGACCGGACAATTGACTCGTCGAAGTAATTCACCCGCATCCCGGCGTCCAGAACGAGGTGCTGGGCGTTGATGCCGGAAGACCGCGGACTGAGCAGAAAAGCCGCCGCGGCCGCGACCTCGCTCGTCTGGACTGCCTTGCCCCGCAGCGTGGCCTGCTCGGCGTAAAGGTAGGAGTCCACGTACCCCGGAATCCCGGCGGAGGCCGAGGTCTTGAGCAATCCCGGCGCGACCGCGTTGAATCGGACCCGCGAGAAATTGCTGAACGACTTGGCCAGGAACGCCAGCGAGGAGTCGAGGGCCGCCTTGATGGGGGCCATGTAGCCGTAGTTCTCGCTCGCCATTTCGGTCGTCGAGATCGAAACCGTCACGACCGACGCGTCCTCCGACAGGCAGTTCTGCAGGGCATTGCAGAGTGCAATCAGCGAAAAACACGAGATATCGAATGCCCGGAGCATGGCCCGGCGGGTCGTCTCGTGGAAGGGCCGCATGCCGTCCTCGTAGTCGGCGAACGCAATCGAGTGGACCAGCCCATCGATCTTGCCGTGCCGCTGAGCGATGTCGCCTGCCAGGCGGTCGATCTGTTCCTGGTGCTCAACATCACAGACAAAGATGTCCTGATCACCGCCTAACAACTTGGCTAGCTGCTCGCGGCGGGCCTCGCTGCGGACCGAGTACAGCACCCGGCAGTCGGCGTCACTCAAGGTCTGAGCAACGTGCCAGGCGACGCTCTTCCGGTTGGCGACGCCGCACACCAGAATTGTCTTGCCGGCGAGTTGGAGGAAGTCTTGGGGCATGTCATTCCGCAACTGATTCTGGGGGATGGATCGCTAACTTTATCGAATCACCGCCAAGGCAACACAAGGGTCAGCCGACCACGTGCCAGGCGCCCGCTCCCGCGGGAAACCCGCATTGACCGTGTCGAGACTGAGATCCTGGCCCACAGGCCGATCCCCTGCCAAACCTCTGTGAGCGGTCGATGCCAATCCGGAAGATTTGCGCAGCAATGCTCGCCATTTTGCTGCTCACTGTATCGACTGCCAGGTCCGGCAGCCCAATGGGTCTCCCCAACCGTCGGGTTCAGATCTACGTACTTAGCGTCTTCAACCTCGGAGACGAGGACTTTGGGGCGTGTTCGCCAGTCTCGATCTGGTACGACAAGACCAACGATCAGCGGACCCGCATCGCGTTCGTCGAGGACGAGATCGACGGCTACGGCGAGATGTGGCGGCCGCGACCTGGCAGGCGGCGTTGGTGGCGGCGGACCTGTGCGGCCGGAACCTGGCGGGCGTGCGAATCTTTCAAGAGCGGAGCGGGCGCGTTGACGGGCCGAGCGCAGGGCGATAACTACGATTGGGGTGCTTGCCGCCCTGCGGGGCGACACCGTTAAACCGGACGTGGCGATGACCGGCACTATCAACCCCGACGGGCGGTCGGCCCGGTCGGCGGGATCTACTACAAGATCGCCGGCGCCGCCCAGGCCGGCATGAAGACCGTGCTCATCCCTTACGGCGCCCGCACCGAGTGGAATGCCGAGGTCGACAAGAACGTCGACCTGGTCCAGCACGGCTCCGACCTGGGCTTGGAAGTTCATTTGGTGGGCGACGTCTACTCGGCCTACAAGCTGGCTACCGGCGCCGCCCTCCCCCGCCCTCCCCCGCCCTCCCCCGCCCTGCGCCGGCGTCGGCGACCGCGTTGGAGAACCACGTCTATCAGAGCATCCGCATCTGCACGGACGAGTGGCTCGTCCGGTATCAGGATCAGCTCGCCAAGTACAAGGAGGTCCCGTCGGAGTACCACAGCGACTACTCCGATGAGCTCATCGCGGACGCCGCCGAGGCGGCTGGGCGGATCCACGCGATGGTCGCCCAGGGGCAAGCGCCGTCCGCCTACAGCGCAGCCTATCAAGCCGCGTTGGCCTCTGAGTTGTCACGGGCTTTGTGGGTAGACGACAAACGGGGGAGGGATCAGGCTCGGCTGTACGTCGCCCGGTTTGCCCAGACCAATTCGAAGATCAAGAACGCGGTCCAGAAGCTGAAGAAATTCCGCCCCAAGAACCTCGGTCAGCTCGGCAAGTTGATCTACTCGTACTCTTCCCTCACGCAATCGATTTGCCAGCACGAGATCGGCCAACAAATGGTCAGCGGCGAACTTAAGATGCCCACGTACCTCGAAGACGCCGATGAAGATGAAAAAGAGTTGGAACGACTGCTCGAGGCAGTCGAGTTCCTGCAATCGTCTGCCTACGATTGCCAGATCCTGGACGACATGCTTGAGATGGGCGTCGGGATGGAAGGGAAACCCCTGCCGGAAGACATGCCCATCGAAGCGACCTCCGATTTCTTTCGGCGGGCGTCACAGGCCAACCTCAACCAGTTCGAGAAGTCGGTCATCGACAGCTCCGCGGATTCGCAGCACGTCACGTTCGAGCTGGCGCAACGGGCCATGCTCTGCAAGGATATCGACTACCTGCTGGTCTGGTGGGAGGCAAACAAAGCCCAGCGGCAGATGCTGTTGATGTTCGACGAGACCACCATTGAGTACGCCCGACTCGGCATAGCGATCTCCAGCTACTCGTACTCCTACCTCCTAATGGCCAAGTACTACTCACTCGGCGTCATCTACGACGAGGATGAAGTGATAACCGGCGTGCGCCGCGAAGCCGCCCTCGACTACATGCTCGACTTCTCTGAAGACCAGGCCCGCCGCAATATCCAGTTCTTGACGAGCAACGGCGTGGACGCCTCGGACGTGATCTTCAGTCAGATGGGGGCGTCCCGACTTGCATCGGGCGACACGTGCGACCGGCTCATGGCGCTCCAGTACCTCTGGGAGGGCAATATTGGCGCCCGCACACTCGCCTACTTGGGTGGGTTTGCCGATGTCGGGACCCCACCGAACAGCGCCGCCCCGTAAAAAACACCTCCCAACCGACTTTTTACGTCACCATTTCATGGTTGGTGGTATTAGTCAGGTGGGTCGTGTGTCTGTGCCGATATCGAGCCCCCTGCTGCGCGGGCCATTTATTGCAGACACACCGCCATCGAGCACTAGATTTCGGTTATTATGTCTAGCTGCTCATTCCCGACCGGCTGAGTTGCCGCGTCGTTGGATTTAAGATGAGGTTAATCGCACAGGAGGATCACCCGATGCCACATGAGTCCGTCAATCGCCGTGGCTTTCTAGCCACGACCGCAGCGGGCGCCGCGCTCGCCGCAGCGCCGGCGGTAGCCGCCAGCGGGGCGAACGCCAACAACCGTCTCCGTCTTGGTTTCATCGGCGTGGGTGGCCGCGCGCAGACCCACATCAACTCGGCTCTCGCCCTGCAGAAGGAAGAGAACTTGGTTGAGATCGCAACCATCTGCGACGTCTTTAACCGCTACCGCGACACCACCGCGAAGCACGTCGAGACCGAGTCGGGCAAGCGTCCCAAGACGACCGGCGACTACCAGGAGATCCTGGCCGACGATTCGATCGACGCGGTGGTGATCTCCACCCCCGACCACTGGCACGCCAAGCAGACGATCGACGCCCTCAACGCGGGCAAGCACGTCTACTGCGAGAAGCCGATGACGCACTCCGTTGAGGAGGCGCTCGCCGTGCATCAGGCCTGGAAGGATTCGGGACAGGTGATGCAGGTGGGCGTGCAGTCGACCTCGCTGCCGGTATGGGAGAAGATCAACGAGCGGATCTGCAGCGGCGACCTCGGCAAGGTGATGCAGTACCAGACCGAGTTCTTCCGCAACTCCGACATGGGCCAGTGGCGTTACTACAACCTGGCCCAAGACATGACCCCCGACAACATCGACTGGGAGATGTTCCTGGGAACCAAGTACGGCCTCGCTCCGGAGATGCCGTTCGACCGCGCTAAGTTTGCCCAGTGGCGATGCTACTGGGACTTCGGCTCGGGCATGTTCACCGACCTGTTTGTCCACCGCACGACCTCGATGCTGAAGGCCACCGGCCTGCGGTTCCCGGGGCGGGTGACTGGCGCCGGCGGCATCTACCTTGAGTACGACGGCCGCACCGTGCCGGACGTCGCGACCGTCGTGGCCGACTTCAATGAAGGCGTCCAAGGCCTCGTGACCGCCACGATGTGCTGCGGCGAGACCCCCATCAAGCAGCTCATCCGCGGCCACAGCGGCTCGGTGGTGCTCGGCGTGGGCGAGGAGTTCACCGGCTACGACTTTGTCGCCGAGCGTCCGCAGGTCCACCACGAACGCGACCTGAAGAGCGAACGGGTGGAGGTAGGCGGGGTCAACAACTCCTCGAAGGTCCACTTCAAGAACTTCACCACCTCGGCGATCGCAGGCGACCCGAGCGCGGTCAACTGCTCGCCCGAGCTGGGCGCCGCGGCGATGACCATCGTCAAGCTCGGCTCCCGCAGCTACCGCGAGGGCAAGGTGTTCCACTTCGACCAGGAGAGCATGACCTTCTCCGACGGCAACTCCTCGTGGGCCCAGAAGTGGGAAGAGCGTTCGGCCGATCGCGGCGAGTGCTCGCATGTCGCTGGCTGGGCGGCCGAGCCGGCCGACCGGGGCAGCAAGCTGTTCCCGCGTCCCTATCAGAAGCTCGAGGGCCCGTGGATCGACGGCAAGGACCCCGCCGCCACGACCTAGGCTGCGTTTGCTGCAATCCAAGCCCCGCCGCGGCCACCGCGGCGGGGCTTTTTTTGTGGGCGGCGCCGATTGGGTAAGGCGGCGCGGCGCCCTAGGGCGCGCCCCGTGCAATATTCGTCGCTCCATCGGTAGCCCTCGGTCTTGCTAGCAGTTATTCTGTGGCGTTGAGCGGGCGGACGCTCTTCGCGCTGCTGATCTCTAGAATCACGGCCCCCGACGCTCGCAGGGCCGGTTCTCGTCTGTGTAGAAGGAGTCCAGAGTGGGTGTCGCAACACGGCTGAGCGTGATGATGTTCCTGCAGTTCTTCACCTGGGGGGCGTGGTTCGTCACGCTGTTCCTCTGCCTCGGCAATGCCGGGCTGGGTGATTTTGTCGCGAACGCCTATCAGAGCGCGCCGATCGCGGCGATCGTCGCTCCGTTGTTCCTCGGATTGATCGCGGACCGGCTCTTCCCGTCTCAGATCGTGCAGGGGGTCTTGATGCTGGTGGGCGCCGGCTTGATGTACGCCGCGGCCCAGGCGGTGCAAGCCAGCAATGGGACTCTCGCGGTGTGGCTCTTCATCGCCTACATGCTGTGCTACATGCCGACATTAGGGCTCGGCAACTCCATCGCCTTCGCCAACATCGATGACCAGAACAAGTTCCCCGCCATTCGCGTGTGGGGAACGATCGGCTGGATTGTCGCCGGCCTGTTCGTGGGAGTGCAGCAATGGTCTGACAGCGTCAACATTCTTTGGCTAGCCGCCGGTGCTTCGGCAGTGTTTGGGTTGTACAGCTTCACCCTCCCCCACACGCCGCCCCCCGCGAAGGGTAAGCCGCTCGACATGGGCAGCATGCTTATGCTCGACGCCTTCGGCTTGATGAAGAGCGTCCCGTTTCTTGTTTTCATTGTCTGCTCCACGCTGATCTGCATTCCTTTAGCGTACTACTATCAGTACGCAAGTGGAGTCATCGCACAGGTTGGCTTCGAGCAAGCCGCGTCGACGATGTCGCTCGGTCAAATGAGCGAAATCGTCTTTATGCTGCTAATCCCATTCTTCTTCCGCCGTCTGGGGGTGAAGTGGATGATCCTGGTCGGCATGGCGGCATGGGTCCTCCGGTACCTCTTGTTCGCTTTCGGCGCCCCCGAGCAGACCACCTGGATGATCCTGCTCGCCGTGCTGCTCCATGGCGTCTGCTACGACTTCTTCTTCGTCACCGGCTTCATGTACACCGATCAAAAGGCGCCGGCAAACGTTCGCGGCCAGGCGCAAAGCATGCTTGTCTTCTTCACCCAAGGTGTTGGCATGTTCATCGGTTATGCGGTCGCGGGCGAGTTGTTCAAGTCCACCATGACCACTCAAGAGGCTTACGGCGAAGCCTTGAAAGCCGTTCAGCCTAAGGAAACCCTCGGCTATCTCGAGTCATTCGGCCGGATGTTTAGCACATCCGACCTGGCCGGAATTGACCAGCAGTTGCTCTCCGAAACCATGCTGCAGTGGAAGGAGTTTTGGCTCGTGCCCGCCGGCATGGCCGCGGTCATCTTTGTGATCTTCCTGGTCGCCTTCCACGAAAAGCCCGAGGTCGAGCGGGCCGCCGCGGAGCAGCTCGCCGAGCCGCCGGCCGAAACGCCCGCCTAGCGGCGCCGCAGTGGGAGTTCCCACCCCTGGCGGGGTGGGCTGCGATAGACGGCGCCGTTTGATTGGAGGTCCTCTGATGTTGCTGCGCGCTGCGTTGTTGTTAGGAGCGGCTCTTGCCTCGGTCGCGGCCGCCGATGACCGGCCGCCCAATGTTGTGGTGATCTTCATCGACGACATGGGCTACGCCGACATCGGGCCGTTCGGCGCGGAATGCCCCACTCCCAACCTCGACCGCATGGCGGCCGAGGGCCGGTTGCTGACCGACTTCCACGCCGCCACGGCGGTCTGCAGCGCCTCGCGCGCCGCGCTGCTGACCGGCTGCTACCCGGATCGCGTGGGAGTGCAGGGCGCGTACGGTCCGCACTCGCGTGTTGGCTTGAACCCCGACGAGGTGACCATCGCCGAGCTCTGCCGCCAGCGGGGCTACGCCACCGCCTGCTTCGGCAAGTGGCACCTGGGCGATGCGCCCCAGTTCCTGCCGACCCGCCAGGGCTTCGACACGTGGTTTGGGCTCCCCTACTCGAACGACATGTGGCCGCTGCACCCCGACCTAGTGAAGCTGCCGCCGGACGCCGCCGAACGCAAGAGCCGCTACCCCAAGCTGCCCCTGTACCGCGACGAGCAGATCGTCGACCCGGAGGTCACTGCCGAGGACCAGGCCCAGCTCACCACACAGTACACCGAGCACGCGGTCGAATTCATTGACCAGCACGCCGACCAGCCGTTTTTCCTGTACCTGCCGCACTCGATGGTGCACGTGCCGATCTTTGTTTCCGACAAGTTCAAGGGCAAGAGCGGCGCCGGCCTGTTTGGCGACGTTGTGATGGAGGTCGATTGGTCGGTTGGACAGGTGCTCGACGCGCTCGAGGCCAACGGCATCGACGACAACACGCTTGTCGTCTTCACTTCGGACAACGGACCCTGGCTCTCGTACGGCGACCACGCCGGCAGCGCCGGCCCGTTCCGCGAGGGCAAGGGCACCATGTTCGAGGGCGGCTACCGCGAGCCGTTCATCGCCCGCTGGCCCGGCAAGATCCCCGCGGGCACAACCAGCGACGAGCTCGCCACCACGATGGACCTGCTGCCAACCATCGCCGGCCTGATTGGCGCCGAGGTCCCCACCGACCGCAAGATCGACGGGCAGGACATCTGGCCGCTGCTCTCGGGCGACGCCGACGCCGGATTCACCCACTCGCCGTTCTACTGCTACTGGCTCGGCGAACTCCACGCCGTCCGCGACAACCGCTGGAAGCTCCACTTCCCCCACAAGTACCGCACGCTCTCGGGCCGCCCCGGCGGGACCGGCGGCGTGCCGGTCGGCTACGATCAGGCGACTATCGGCCTCGCTCTGTTCGACCTCAAGTCCGACCCCGGCGAGACCACCAACGTCGCCGCCCAGCACCCCGACATTGTCGAGCGGCTGCAGGCCATGGCCGATGAGGCCCGGGCGGACCTCGGCGACCGGCTGACTGGCGCCAAGGGCGACGGCGCCCGCCCGGTGGGCCGCGTCGAACGCCAACGCCAAACCCAACGCTAAACGGCTACTGCGGCTCGGCCAGCGTGCAGGCGAACTCGAACCGGCACGCCAGCCTGCCCGCCGTAATGTTGGTGACCTTGGCCTTCATGAAGAACGCGTCGGCCAGCCGCTCAGTCAGCTCGACCGTGTACTCGACCGTGTCGCCCGGCCGCACCATCTGGCGGAACTGCACGTTGTTCGCCCGGGTGGCGACCGGCACCTTGCCGTCGGTTTCGCTGCCGAGCATGCCCGACAGCATCACCGCGCCGGCCTGCATCGCGCCCTCGCATAGCAGCACGCCCGGCATGATCGGGAAGTCGGGGTAGTGCCCGGCGAACCAGAACTCGTCACCGCTAAAGGTCTTGGTGCAGGTGATCGTGTTCTCGCCCCGCTCGGTGACCTCATCTATCAAGAGGAACGGCGGGCGGTGGGGGATGGCGTTGGTGATTTCTTCGGAGGACATGAAAACCGCGGCAATTCGTGCAAGGTGGACCTGGGCGCCCCAGGGGTTCTATAATCTAGGTATGAGCAACGTTATCAAGGTCGATCCGGAAATCCTAGGCGGCGCGCCCTGCTTCGCGGGCACGCGTGTGCCGGTCGTGTCCCTATTCGATTGGCTGCAGCGGGGGCACAGCATCTCGTACTTTCTAGAGCAGTTCCCTTCCGTGAGACGCGAGCAAGTTGTCGAACTCTTGGAAGAAGCAAAGGCTCAGACGATCCCACACACGACGGCCTCATGAGGTTGTTGCTCGACGAGAATCTGCCGCACGAGTTCCGCAATGACATAGTGGGGCACCAATGCGAGACCGTCGCCTACAATGGGTGGAGCGGGAAGAGAAACGGCGACCTCCTCCGCACGGCCGCCGCCGCCGGGTTCGACGCGTTGGTCACGAACGATTCGAATATCCCCCATCAGCAAAACATCGCGGCGTTACCGCTGTCGATCGTAAACCTGCTGGCGCCCACAAACAACCTCGAAGACCTGAGGCCGCTCGTGCCGGCGTTGCTAGAGTCGCTTCAAGCTCTTGAAGCTAACCAAGTGACCTACGTCAGGTAACGAAGCTACTATCTGCCTGAACGTGTAACACTGGCGAGTGCGTCGTGGCCTACACAGCCCCCGTCTGTCGCTCCCAAACCAAACACTCCTTCTCATCCACGCGGCCCGACGCCCCCAGGCCGAAGGCCTTCGGGTGGATGTTCTCGACCTTAAACGTCAGCCCGGTCGCCAGGCCCCACTCGAACGGGGCGGCATTGAGCTGCAGCGTGCGGTAGCCCCCCATCGCGATGTCGCCGTTGGCGGTGATTTGTCGTCGCCAGACGGGCGTCCCTAGGGCGTAGGTGGTCACGGTTCGGGCACGGTCGTTGGTGATCACCGCGTGCTTGAAACGGTCGAGCTGTCCACGGAACCGGTGCACGCAGTCGAGCGGCCAGTGCTGCAGCACGTCCTTGATCACCAGCAGGTCGGCCGCGGGGAGCTCGTCGCGGTTCGCGTCCAGGCAAACAAACCGCCGCCGCTCGTTGCCAAACCGCGTGTTGAGGTCGTCCACCAGGTCGGGCACGACATCCACGCCGGTGTAGTCGACATTGTCCCAGCCGAGGTTTTGGGTCGCCGTCCAGTCGCCGCAGCCGACGTCCACCACGCTGCCGACCGACCTGCTCTCGGCAAACTCCGCCAGCCACGCGTGGTACTCGGCGGTCGCCTTCGGCACCGAACCCGGCCCGCTGCGGCTCTCGCTGCCCCAGGCGTGCGAGCTGTAGATCATCGAGAACGCCTGCTCCGCAGTCTGACCCATGCTTGTCCTGCACTGGGATGAATCTTGTTGCCCGCCCGCGGCTCGTCCTTGTGAGTCCTAGCCCGCCGACACGTCCTCAACCACGCTCCGCTCCACCTCGCCCGTGTTGCGGCTGGCGTTGTTTTCCAGGCAGCCGTCGACCTCGTTCGCGACAATCACGCCGTAGTTCATTGCGCCGAGCCAGCCGCTCATGATGATGCCCACGCTGCCCGCGTGGTACAGGCCCTGAACTTGCTGCGGCAGGGCCCGGCTGACCGCAAGACCCTCGAACTTGGTGCCAAAGCTCGAGCCGGCCGGGTGGTGCGTGTAGTGCTGGAAGCTGCGGGGCGTGCTGGCCTCAACATGGCAGACCCGCTCGCGGACGTTCGGCAGGTACTTGTCGAGCGCGTCGAGGGTGGTCTCGCACAGGTCTTGCTTGCTCGCCTGGTACTCGTCCTCGGGCAGGTCGGCCCAGTCGGAGTAGTTGGCGTTGGTGCTGCTGACGACCAGGCACCGCGGGTCCTTCTGCGGGCGGGTCTTGGGGTAGTAGAAGCTGTAGGTGCGGCTGGTGATGTCTCGCGACAGCAGGGCCTCGGTGTGGAAGGTAGGCGCCGTGCTGCTGAAGAGCAGGTCGCCCAGCTCGTTGACGTCGAGCCGCTCGTCGTCGTTCATCGCGATGTAGACCTGCGTGCTGCTGTTGTTGAGCCGCACGGCCTTGGCGTCGTCGATGAACCCGCGGTCGAATTTCTCCTCGCCCACCAGGTCGAAAACCGTCTGCCGCACGTTGGCGTTGCTCACCACCGCGCCGCAGCGGATGGTGTGCGTGGCGCCCTTGGCGTCGATCTCGACCGACTCGACGCCTCCTCCCCCCGGACCGCCCTTGGTGTTGATCCGCTTTACGTCGCAGTTGATGCGGATGTCGACGCCGGACTTCTTCAGCTCGTCCTCCATCTGGCCGATCAGCTTGTCGGTGCCCCCCTGGAAGGTGAACACGCCCTTGGACATGAAGTTGCTGAACACGATGCCGTAGCTGATCGCCGGGTCCTCCAGCGTGCTGCCGTTGGCGTAGGTGATCGGCTCCATCAGCAGCCGCGTGACGTCCTCGCGGCCGGGGAAGAACTTCTCGAACAGCTCGCCGGTGGTCATGCCCTGGTCGTCGTAGAAGTTCATGCCGCGGGCGGTGTCGAAGAAGTCGTTGACCGTCTGCGGGGCGACGTTGAATTTTTCGATCAGCTGCTTGGTGAAGTCTTCCCGGGTAAAGCTGGTCCAGAGTGAGAACATCGGGTTGTCGAACCGGACGCCGTCGAGCTGCACGATCGACTCGGCGATCTCTTTGGACCAGTACCGGCGGCAGCTCTTCACCATGCCGAACGGGAAACCGTGCAGCGAGATGTCGAAGATGTGCCCGCCCGGCCGCTTGAACCAGGTCGCCATGCCGCCCAGCTTGTAGTGCTGCTCGACGAGCAGCACCGAGCGGCCCTGCCGGGCGAGGATATTGGCCGAGGTCAGCCCGGCCAGGCCAGAGCCGATGACGATGACGTCGTAGTAGTCCTGGGCACCTTTGAGGAAATCGCGTGGCATAGCGGGCGTGTTGCGTGGGCTCGTCGAGTGGGTCTGGTGTCCGGGATCCGTCTCGGAGAATCCAGTAGTTTAGCAGTTTACAGCGAGGGGCTCGATGGGCGCCGGCGGGGCGACTTTTGTCCCTTATTCGCGCATCCATTTATAGGGACAAAAGTCGGGCTCTGCAGCGGCCCCTGAAGTGCGTCCCACGCTTGTATAGCAGCGTCTTCGTCACATTGGGCGACTCGTCCGACGGCGACTTTTGTCCGTATTTGCACACTGCAGGGGACAATAGTCCGGGTTGAGGAAAAGACTAGCGGCAGAACCCGCAGCCACCCCTTGTATACCGCCGTGGGTGGCTCTTTGCGATCTAAAACGGAGCGGAGAATCGAGAGAGTGGGGCCCGAATCGGAATCTTGCATGGGGCATTGCCCAGGGCTGTGATAGCGCCCCGTTGGGGCTTTGATCCGCTGGCGACGACAACCGGAACGCGGGGCCCATTCCTTGGCCTGAAGGGCCAATCTACTGCAGCCCAGGGCATCGCCCTGGGTTGCCGACCGGGTTCAACCAATAAAACCCTGAACGGACGCGCTAATCCCAACCGCAGAACTAGCGCGTCCCGTTGGGACTCTCTGGACCCTTGGCGTCCGCCATCCCAGGGAGTTGCCCTGGGCTATGATAGCGCGCCCCGTTGGGGCTGTTGTTCGCTGGCGACGCCAACCGGCGTGCAAGTCCGCAAGCCTTGGGCTGAAAGGCCAACCTACTACAGCCCAGGGCATCGCCCTGGGTTAGAGACCGGGTTTAACTATCGAAGCCCTGAAGGGGCGCGCTATTCCCACACGTAGCGTTCGTCGAACTCAATGCCGTACCGCTCCAACAACGTCCGGTACTCTTCCTGGAATGACGCCTGACGATGATGTTCGCGCTGTCCCTCGATGTACCGCACCAAAGCCGGCAATTGGCTGGCGCCAACCGAGAAGGCGCCATATCCGTTCTGCCACGCGAACGCCTGGTAGGTTTCGCCCCTGGTCTTCACCCATTTCGACGAGTCTTGCTTGATACCTTGCACCAAGTCGGCCACCGAGACGGTGCGTCCCAGCCGGCACGCCAGATGAACGTGATCGTCAACGCCGCCCACCTTAATCGCCGGCGCCCCCATCGACCGGCAGGCCTTCGCCAGGTAGGCGTGCATCTCCGCTTCGATTCCCTGGTCGATCCAAGCGCGGCGATGCTTTGTCGAGAAGACGAGATGCACCAGAACGTTGGATAGCGACTGAGCCATGAATTGATCCCCAGGCGAGGCATGCGGCGAACCGTTTCATGGTAGTCAGCGTAGCGTGTGCCGTTGGGACTTTTTTCACACTTAGGCGACCGACCTCCCAGGGCGTTGCCCTGGGTTACCGACCGGGTTCAACCAACAAAGCCCTGAAGGGGCGCGCTAATCCAAGGCATCTTAGCGCGTCCCGTTGGGACTTCTTGATTTCATGGCGTCCGCGTACCCAGGGCGTTGCCCTGGGCTGTGACAGCGCGCCCCGTTGGGGCTGTTGATCGCTGGCGAAGCGAACCGGCGTGCAAGACCGCAAGCCTTGGCCTGAAGGGCCAACCTAATACAGCCCAGGGCATCGCCCTGGGTTGTCTGGGTCACCTTATGTCTTGAACCTCCCCATCCGCACGATGCCCCATCCGCCGGAAGGCCTCGGCGTCGACGTCGTACGCCACGAGCCGGGCGGAGCCGTCGCACCAGGAGAGGATGACGCCCGCGTCGTGGGCGCTGCCGAACAACTCACGCGGCAGCGTCTGCTGCAGCGAGGTGACGCCCGGCAGGGTGCGGAAGTCGGTGGAGTCGTGCCGCGGCATGTGGGTCGGGGTGACGCCGTCGTAGTAGGTGGAGCGGACGATGTCGTCCTGGAAGCCTGCGAGCATGCACCAGTCGTCGGCCAGCCAGAATTCGTCCCCCGCGTAGACCTCGACCGGCACCCACCGCTCCCCAAGGGCGATCGTCTTGGAGAGGCCGTCGGTGATCATGCGGGCGGGGACCGCGCGGCCGCAGTACGAGACCCCGCTGAACTCGCTCGCCGGCGGAGGGAAGTCGTCCCGCACCTCGTCGTACGCGCGGGGGCTGATCTGCAGGCAGCGGCCATCGAAACCCGTCTGGTCACCGGCGGAGATCGCGTAGTCGGAGCGGGCGGTGAGCGGCGGGTCGTAGCTGAGCACCCCGCCCTGGCCGTCGCCACAGATCGAGTCCTGCCTGATCCGCTTATCGTAGGGCCCGCCGTCGCGACGCGTCGGGCAGTTGGCGATCGAGATCGTTAGCGCGTCGCGGCGATTGAGCGCCGTGACGCGTTCGGCGCCGGCCAAGCCCTTGCCCATCGCCGAGATGGCGCCGTCCTCGACGTAGGGCGCGACAGCGAAGAACCACCCGCCGGGCTGTTCGGCCCCGACGCCGCGGTCGGGGTCGCCGGTCCAGTTGCCCGCCCACCCGGAGGACGGGTACCGCGCGTGCGCCGACTCGAAGTTGGTAAGTGCGAGCGTCAGGTTCTTGAGGTTGCTCAGGCACTGGGTACGCCGGGCCGCCTCGCGGGCCGACTGCACCGCCGGCAGCAGCGGAGCGACCAGCACGCCGATGATCGCAATCACTACGAGGAGTTCGACCAGGGTGAACGCGGAACGCCGTGCCATTACTCCTCCGGCGGCTTTGAGACGATCCACAACGCCACCCCATCGGTGGGTGGCGTGTCGGGCATGGAGTAACTCTTTACTCCATTAGCTAGGTTCTCTGAGTGAACAAATCGCCGGTTCAGCAGCACCAGCTGATCGCCCGGCTCACGCTCGACCGATGTGGCTTGCACCTCGGTGCCGAGGCTGAGCAGCCGCCCGTCCTTGTCGAGCGGCCACTGATCGGGTGTCGCGTGGATTTCGGCGCTGACGGTATGTTCGCCGCTCCGAGGTGCGGCCTTCATCGAAGAGCTGCTGCTTGCCGAGGGCTTGATACTGAGACCATAGGCCGCATCTCCGCTTGGCCTCTGCCAGGTTGAGAGCGTGATCAGCCACTCGCCTGGGGAAAGACCAGTAGCGAGGATCTGGTGGTCAAAGCCGTGGCTCGTGTCGGCGTTCGGAAAGATGGGTAGCGGGCTCACGCCGCTTTCCGGTAGCTCGTTCACCTGCACGGCGACGCCGTAATGACCGCCGGGCGGCAAGTAAATCCGCCACGTCCAGTCACTATTGAACCGCCGCGGCCGCTGGATCGCCTGGATCTTGGTCGGGTCGTCGATGTTGAGCACGCCGGCTTCTTGACGCAACCGCCGAACCTCTTCCCTTAGTGGCGCCAGGCGGACGATTACTAAGCCCATGACCACGACGGTGGCGAACAACAAGAGGTTCAACAGCGAGAAGCGGAACCGCCATGGTGGGGGCGTGTGGGACATGCGGCAATTGTAGCAGGCGCGGGGAAACGAGTCCTGTTGGGACTCTTTGCCGTTATGGCGACCGAACACCCTAGGCGTAGCCCTCGGTCGCGTATTGGTAGGATCAATCCCGCAAACAGTGCATGTTCGCCATGCCGATGCCGCTGACGATGCTGCCGATAATGCCGACGAAGCCCTGGTCGGTGCCGCAGATGAAGAGGTTGTCGAGGTGCGTCGCGCCGTCGAGCTGCTTCTCTGGCGCGCCGTACACGGCGCCGTTGTCGTGCCCGGTGAAGCGGACGATGGTGGTCGGGCTGAACATGTCGGTGTCGACCACTCGGGCGCGGTAGTCGGGGACGAACCTCACGGCGGAGTCGACAATGCGGTCGTACCAGCGGTGCTTGGCGAGCTGGTACTCCTCATCGGAGAGGTTGTTCCACCAGTCGAAGTTGGCGAGCACCGTGATCCGCATCACGCCCTCTCCTAGGGAACCAGCGAGCGACTTGTCGTACTCGAAGTTGTTCGGGCTGCAGATCACGCCGCTCCGCAGGTCGCACGGATCAGCGGGCGGGGTCCAGTCGAATTCGGCGTGGTCATTGAAGAACGTGATCGTGCGGTCGTAGCCGAGCTGCTTCGGGTCGACGTCCAGCGTGCTGATGGTCTCGCAGAAGCTGAGCTTGCCGGGCGCGCGGGAGTCGACCACCGGCGCGCCGTCGTCGCAGAGCCGCATGGTCTCGAACCAACCGGCGGACGACAGCACGCGGCGGGCCTGAATCTGTGTGCCGTCCTCGAGCTCGACGCCCGCCACGCGACCTCCGTCGGTGATGATTCGCTTCACCCCGGCGCGGAGCTTGAGCTCGCCCCCCATCGCCTTGTACTTCTTGACCAGGTTCTTGAGGATCAGCCGCACGCCGGCGTGCGGGCGGCCCAGGCCCTCGAGGAAGATGCTGCGGAACATGATGCAGAACTGGCCCCAGTCCATGTCGTGCTCGCGGGCCGAGCCGTAGAACATCAGCGGGCAGAACAGCATCTCGACCAGAAGCGGCTCGGTCAGGTAGCTCGACACCACCTGGCGGGCGGACTGCTGCTGGTGCTCCTCGGAGAGGTCGTCGTAGTCGACGATCGCCTCGACGAAGCGGCGCCAGTTGTCGGCCTGGGCGGGGAACTCGCGGGCGACCTCGGCGGCCAAGAGCTCCGGGTCGTTGTCGAACTTGAGCCGCGCGCCGGGGAACACCACCTGCGAGCCGATCTGTGGCGAGATCTGGAAGTCGTCCCACGAGAAGCGGAGCTGACGCAGCAGCCGGGCGAGCGGCCCCTTGCGGGCGCCCTTGGGCGTGATGTTGGTCAGCGCGTGCAGGCCGACGTCGTAGTCGCGGCCGCGGAGGCGGTAGAAGCTGTTGAGACCGCCGATGGTCCAGTGCTTCTCAACGATCAGCACCCGCTGCTCGTACATCGCCAGCCGGATGCCGGCCGCCAGCCCGCTCATCCCGGCGCCGATGATGAGGGTGTCGTACATGAGGTGAGGCAGGCGTTGAGAGTTCTTCCCTCCCTCTCAGGGAGGGTCGGGGGGAGGGTCGGGCGTTCAAGAGAGCGAAGCCCTCCTGTACTGCGAACCTCTACCCTCCCCTAACCCCTCCCTGCGGGGGAGGGGGATAGCGCGGCCGGTGGCCGCGGAGACTAAACCGTCGCCGCTACAGGTTGACCATCATCGGTTCGAGGTAGGCGACCGTGCTGTCCATGCTGGCCAGGTTGACGTAGTCGTCCTCGGGGATCTGCACGCGGTGCCGCTTGCGGAGCTCCATGACGATATCGAGGAAGTCCATGGAGTCGAGCTCCATCTGCTCACGGAAGCTGACGTCGTCCTTCAGGCCGGACAGGTCCTCGTCCGGGGCGATGTCGGCGAGGATGTCGAGGATCTCGTTGCGGATTTCTTCGCGGGTCATGAGTTGGGCTCTTGGCTGTTAGCTATTGGCCGTTGGCTTCGGCTACCGCGGCGTGACCCTGTGAGCCAACAGCCGATAGCTAACAGCCGACGGCTCCTGGTCACACTTTGTTGATAATCACGACGGAGTTGATTCCAAGCATGCCGAACGAGTTGTTCAGCACGCTGGTCACCCCGCTGGTTTCGAAAGGCTCGTTGAGGACTAGCCCGGGGACGTCGCACTTGGGGTCGAGGTCCTCGACATTGATTGTCGGGTGCACGACGCCGTCAGTAAACGACGGGAGGTTGCCAGCCAGCTCGAGGGCGCCGGCGGCGCCCATCGCGTGGCCGATGAAGCTCTTGGTGTTGTTGATGCGGGTCGACTGGCACTCGCCGAACACGGCCCGCAGCGCGGTGCACTCCTGGATGTCGCCGCTCTCGGTGGCCGTGGCGTGCGTGCTGACGATGCCGATCTGGTCGGCGTTCATGCGGGCGCGGCCGAGGGCCATCTCGACGCAGCGGGCCTGCTGCTTGGGGTTGGGCAGCACGAAGTCGCTGGCGTCGGAGTTCATGGCGTAGCCGGCGATCTCGCCGTAGATCCGCGCGCCACGTTGGGCGGCGTCCTCGTACCGCTCGAGGGTGTACAGGCAGCCCCCCTCGGAGACCACGATGCCGTTGCGGCCCTTGTCGAACGGCCGCGAGGCGCGGGTCGGGTCCTCGTTGGCGGCCAGCGCGCCCTGGCTGGCGAAGCCGGCGAAGATGCCGAACGTGTGGATGCTCTCGGACACGCCGCCGCAGATCGCGACGTCGCACTCGCCGAGCCGCAGCATCTGCGCGGCCTGGATCAGCCCGGCGTTGCCTGCCGCGCACGCCGCGCCAATAGTGTAGTGCGGGCCGGTGATGCCCATGTTGAGCGTGATCTCGCCCGCGGGGTTGTTGGCGACCGTCCGCGGGTTGTGGTGGTGCGACCAGACGCTGGTGTCGTAGTCGTAGGACTTGATCTCGTTGATCTCGTTCTCGGTCTCGACGTTGCCGTGCTCGGTCACCCCGATGTAGACGCCCACCCGTTCGGGGTCAACGTTCGGCCAGTCGAGGCCCGAGTCGTTCACGGCTTCGTTGGCGCAGTAGATGCCGATGCTGCCAGCGCGGGTGCCGCGGCGGACGTTGCGGCGGCTCTGGTGCTTGGTCTCGTCAAAATCGCAAACGCCGGCCAGCGTCTTGCCGACGTAGCGGATCTCGTAGTCGCGTACGCCGCTGCGGCCCTCGAGCAGCGCGGCGCGGTACTCGGCCAGCGAGTTGCCGTTGGGCGCGGTGAGGCCGATGCCGGTGATGACGATCCGATCGGTGGGCGATGCGGTGCTAATCATGCAGGAAACAGGCCGCAGGGCCGGTTGTGGTCGGGTGTGAACAAGCGATTCAACGTATCCGCTCGCCCGCAGATTGACAAGCGGCTCGCCCGGACTGAATCCGGCCCCTGCCGCCGCATTAATTACCGCTTGGGGGGCTCGTACTGTTCCACGCCCAGGTGCCGCAGGTAGCAGCTCCGCTGCCGCTGGCGGCCGACCTCGTCGGTCAGGGTGTCCCAGCGGTCGGCCGCTTGCCGCAGGGCGTCGAGCGGCTCGGATTGGCCGTCGATCGCCTGCTGGACCGCGTCGTCGAGCGCGACCAGGTACCGCTCAACCTCGATCAGCCGTGGGGCGACCAGCCGGAGTTTGTTCTGCCAGGCGGCGTCCAGCGCGGCGGCAAACTCGCGGCCCAGCCCCGCGGCTCCCTGCCCCTGCCAGTCGTCCGGCAGCCGGGAAAGCGAACGCCGGACATTCGCGACGTGACGGCTCGCCTGGGCTAGCTGCCGGGCGTTGCTCTTGCCTGCCAGCCAGGCGGCCAGCTTGAACGCCGCTGCGCCGTTGCGGGACGCGGCCGTGACGCCGACCAGGCGGCCGTCGACCCCGACCAGGCTGACCCGCCGGGGCGCCCCGTTCACGGTGATCCACTCGTTCCGCACCGGGTGATAGAAGCGGGACGCCCCTGGCAGCGGCGATACCCGCACCCCTTTGGCGGTCCCTGCGACTGCCTCCGCGGGCCGGCTGGGGACTACCAGTTGGGCCGGCGCCTGGTCGGCCGGCGGCGCAGCGACGAGCGCCTCGAGCGCGGCCACAAACGGCTCGCTGGTGATCTTTGGCGCCATGCTCTCGGGATCGAACAGCACCGACTCGCGTAGCTCGTGCACCGCCAGCGGCGCGGCCTGTGCGAGCAGCCGCCACGCGGGGCGGAGCGGGCCGGCCTGGGCGACCTCGGCCCAGCGGACCTCGCCTTCCCCCTGAGAGACCGCCAGCGGCGTCACGCAGCCGAGCGGCAGGGCCATCAGCCGACCTCCGTACGAGATCAGCTGCTCACGCACCGCCGGGTAGAGGTCCTCGACCGCCAGGGCGTCGGAGCGGAGTGCGCTGTCGCGGACAGGACGCAGCGTGCCGGCATCGCACAGCCCGCCGAGCGCGAGCGGCGAAAAGACGATTAGGTCGGCCGTGGCGCCGCCGTCCTCAAGCGGGCGGACCTCGAACCGCCCGCCGCTCACCTCGCGCCACTCGCCGGCGAGCAGCTCGATCGCGGCGGCCAGCTGCGGGTCATCCCCAACACCGATCGTCAGCGTTACACTAGCGGCAGACGGCCGCGGATGGCCGGCGTCGGCGGGCTTCGGCTTGTCCGCCTGGGGCCGCGGACAGCCCGCCGCCAACACCAACACCAACAGCCCGCCCAGCGCGATGCGACGCGTCGCCCGCGGGCGGCTCCTCCTCTCGAAGGCCCCCTCATCCATGAGCGCGTCGTCTAAGAACGTATTCCTCGGCGTCGACATCGGCACGTCCGGCACAAAAACGATTGCAATCGATGCCGCCGGCAACCTGCTGGCACAGGCGTCGGCGGCGTACCCCTGCCACCATCCCAAACCGCTGTGGAGCGAGCAAGACCCGGCCGACTGGCGCGCGGCGACCTTCAAGACCATCCGCGCGGTGGTGAAGAAGGCCGAGCTCAAGCCGGCCGACGTCAAGGCGATCGGGCTGTCGGGGCAGATGCACGGCTCGGTGTTCCTCGACAAATCGGACGACGTGATCCGCCCTGCCCTGCTGTGGAACGACCAACGCACCGCCGCCGAGTGTGACGAGATCGAAACCCGAGCCGGCGGCCGCAAGAAGCTGATCAAGCTGGTCGCCAACCCGGCGCTGACCGGCTTCCAGGCGCCAAAGATACTGTGGCTGCGGAATCACGAGCCGAGGAATTTTGCGAAGCTGCAGAAGGTTCTGCTGCCCAAGGACTACGTGCGGCTCCACCTGACCGGCGAGAGGGCCACCGAGGTTTCCGACGCTAGCGGCACGCTGCTGCTGGATGTCGTGAACCGACGGTGGTCGAAGCCGCTGTTGTCGAAGCTCGAGCTCGACGCCTCGCTGCTGCCGGCGTGCTACGAGTCGGAGGAGGTCACCGGCAAGCTGCTGCCGGCGGTCGCCAAGCAGCTCGGCCTGTCGACCGACTGCGTGGTGGTGGGCGGAGCGGGCGACTGTGCGGCGGGCGCAGTCGGCAACGGCGTTGTGCAGCGGGGCGTGGTAAACAGCTCGCTGGGGACCTCGGGCGTCGTCTTCTGCCACAGCGAGACCCCCGAGTACGACCCCGACGGTCGGCTGCACACGTTCTGCCACGCGGTCCGCGGCAAGTGGCACATGATGGGCGTCACGCTCTCGGCGGCCGGCTCGCTGCAGTGGTACGCCGACGCCCTCTGCAAAACGGCGGGCGGCAAGTCGGAATCGTTCGACAAGCTGGTCGCCGAAGCGGCCGAGACCGCTGTCGGCGCCGACGGGCTGTTCTTCCTCCCCTACCTGGCCGGCGAGCGCACCCCGCACGCCGACCCGCTCGCCCGCGGGGCGTTTATTGGGCTGACCCAGGCGCACGGTCGGGGAGAGTTGACCCGGGCGGTGCTCGAGGGCGTGACGTATTCCCTCCGCGACTGCCTAGACATCATGACCGGGCTGGGGGTCACGGCGAAAGAGGTTCGCGCGACCGGCGGCGGCGCCCGGAGCGAGTTTTGGCGTCAGCTGCAGGCCGACGTATTCGGCAAGCGGGTGGTCTCGATGCAGGCCGACGAGGGGCCGGCGTTCGGCGTCGCGCTGTTGGCGGCGGTGGGCGCGGGCGAGTACGCCAGCATCGCCGAGGCGTGTTCCGCTACAGTCCAGACCGCGACCGAGTCGAAGCCACAGGCCAAACCCCGCCGGTTCTACGACCGTGGGGTCGAGGTCTACCGCTCGCTTTACCAATCGCTGAAGGACGACTACCGCCGGATTGCCGAGCTCACAAGCTAGGGCTGAGAACTCCGGCCCGCTTCGGCTTTAGTTGCCCGGCGTCGTGGGCGGCAGCTGGAAGTGCACGCCGCTGTCTTCCGGGTTGCCGAGCATCGACAGCACCGTCGACGGCCTGGAGGGCTTGGATTCGGCAGGCGCAAAGTAGTCCATCAGGTCGCAGTGGAGCTGCATCCCCTGGACGTAGCGGAGGCGCGTCTGGTCGTTCTCGTGCAGGAGCGACTCGAGCTCCTGGAACTGCGGCTCGTCGATCAGCTCATCGACCAGCAGCGACACGAGCTCGTCAACACGGTCGAGCTTCTGCTCGAGCTCGTGGAGCTCAGCACTATGAAGCTCAGCGGCGCGGTCGGATTTCGGTGAGTCGGGGGTGGGACGGCTGGAATCGGGCATGATTCGACCTGCAAGTATGGGAGGGCCTGCCTGCTTCACTACGCAATCTGACTACGCAACCAGGGCGCCGGCGGTTCTGAATCTCCGGTTCGGAGGCTCCTAAAACCGAAACGCGCACCGATCTAGTATCAGTTTCGACCATTCGCCACAAGAGAATTGGGGCGATTTGTCAAATCAGGCGAGTTCTGCGGGCAGCACGGGGTGTGCTGTTCGGGGCGGGGGAACTCCTGACCGGGCGGCGGCTGGCGTGGGGCGCCAGCAGCCTGGTTGGTCGGCACCCATGCGGGGCGACGCCGCCCGCGGCCAGACCGAAGATCCAGCAGGAGCGTCGCGATGCGGGTGGTGCAGACCGACCGGCGTCCGGTAGGTTGTTCCACGGAAATCGTACCTTGAGCCCCGGCCGAATCTAGCGTGAAGTCCGATTATTCACAGGATCTTCCTAATCGCCTGAGCGCCGCGGCGCGGATCGTGGAGGTCCTGCTGGTCCTGACCGTTTTCTTTGTGATCGGCGGGACGCCGGTTCCCGGGGTCAACGAGCCGCACTATCTGGGCCGTTTCAAGCACTTCTGGGATCCTGCCTGGTGCCAGGGCGACCTGTTCTTCGAGTCGCCCGACGCCCACCTGACCGTGGTGCTGCTGGCGGGCTGGCTAACTCATTTCCTCAGCCTGCCGGCGTTTGCCTGGCTCGGCAGGCTGGCCGCGTGGGGGGTGCTAGCATTCGCGTGGCAGCGGCTGAGCTGGCGGGTCGCGCCGCTGCGGTGGTGCTCGGTCCTGACCGCCGCCCTGTGGGTGACCGGCATCGAGCAGCTGCACCTGGCGGGCGAGTGGGTCGTCGGCGGGGTCGAGGCCAAGGCCTTCGCCTACGCCTTCGTGCTGCTAGCGCTCAAGGCGTACCTCGACGATTGCTGGAGCCGTGTGTGGGTGCTGCTGGGCATCGCCAGCGCGCTGCACGCGCTGGTCGGCGGCTGGTCGGTGCTGGTGCTGCTCTGCCTGTGGGCCGCGTACCACCGCCGCGAGTCGCCGCTGCGGTCGATGCTGCCCGGCCTGATCGCCGGCGGGGCGATCTCGCTGCTGGGGGTGCTGCCGCCGATCCTGATGAACCGCGGCGTCGACCCGGAGGTGGTCTCGCAGGCGAACGAGATCTACGTCTTCTTCCGCCTGCCGCACCACCTAGCGTTGCTCTCGATGCGGGACGACTGGCTCTCGAACCGGGCTCTGCGGCACACGTGGATGCTGGTGCTGCTCGCCTGCTGCGGGGCGCTGCTCGTGCTCCGCCGTCGCCGTCTTGCCCCGCCGCTGCGGGAAGACCCCATCCAGAACGACGACGCCCCGCTGCGGCTGGTGCGGTTTGCGTGGGGCGCCGCCACGCTGATGCTGATCGGCTTCGCGATCGAGGCCGGCCTCGCCGATCACCCCGCGGCGGCCGCCAAGCTGCTGAAGTACTACTGGTTCCGGCTCACCGATGTGGCGGCCCCGCTGGCGGCCGCGCTGTGGCTGGGAGCGGCGCTCACCACCGCGGTCCGCGGGCAGAAACGCTGGTCGGCGGCCCTGCTGTTGGTGCTCTTGGCGGCGCCGGTCTGGCACTTCTCGACCGCGTTGTCCGCCCGCCTCGGCAAACCGGCGCCGCCGGCCGACCGCAGGGTCGCCGACTACGGCTCGTGGCTCGAGGCGTGCCGCTGGGTCGACGAAAACGCCCCGCCCGGCGCGCGGTTCCTGGTCCCGCTGCACTCGCACACCTTCAAATGGCGGACCGGGCACGCCGAGGTGGTCTCGTACAAGGACGTCCCGCAGGACGCCCCGCACCTTGTCCAGTGGCACGCGACGGTTAACGATATCTACTACCACACCAACGAAGCCGGCCAGCGGCGGTCCGTCCGCTCGCTCTCCCACCTCGGCGCCAGCCGGCTGCAAGAGCTCGGCCGGGAGTACGGCGCCGACTTCGCCCTCACCGTCAACTACCGCCCGGTCAGCCTGCCGGTCGCGCACCATAACGCCCACTACACCATCTACGACCTGCGAGACTAGCGTGACCAAGCCCATCCGCGCCGTGGCCTTCGACATGGACGGCACCATGGCCAACAGCGAAGACGTCTACGAGCACGTCGGGACCGAGACCCTCCGCCGCCGCGGGCACGAGTTCACCGACGAGCTGCGGCACCGGATGATGGGCCAGCCGGCGGCTCAAGCGCTCGCCGTGATGATCGCACACCACGGCCTGTCCGACACCATCGAGGCGCTCGAGGTTGAGGGCGAAGAGCTGTTCTGGGAGATCGCCCACACGATCCTCAAGCCGATGCCGGCCGTGCGGGAGTTCCTTTCCGCGGTCGACGGCGCCGGCCTGCCGCGTTGCGTGGTGACCAGCGGCTCGCGTCGCTACGCGGACCGCATCCTGGGCGAGATCGGCCTCGACGGCTTCCAGTTCAAGATCACCGCCGACGACGTCACCAACGGCAAGCCTCACCCCGAGCCGTACCTGCTGGCGGCGGAGCGGTTCGGCGTCGCGCCGGACGAGATGCTCGTGCTCGAGGACAGCGGCAACGGCTGCAAGTCGGGCGTCGCGGCCGGAGCGGTGACGGTCGCCCTGCCGAACCACCACACCGCGGGTCACGACTTCTCGGGCGCGACCCTGGTGGCCGACACGCTGGCCGACCCCGCGATCCGTGGGCTGCTCAAGCTGAGCTAGCAGGGGTAGCTGCGTCCAGCCCACCCAGCCAGGGGTGGGACTTCTCTGGTGCACGGTTCCCACCCCTGGCGGGGTGGGCTGATCTGGCTCGCGGCAGAGGGAACAGTACTTGGCGTTCGGAGAAATTCTCTAATCGCGCCAACCGGAACTGGCCGATCTACTCCCCAGGCGCCGCTGCGCCGCCGTTGAATCGCTTGCGCTACGGGAAGGAATCCACGATGTCTAAGCTAGCTGCCCGCTTGTTTGCCTCTCTGCTGTTTGCGTGCGGGGCCGCCGTGCAGGTCGGCTGCAGCGCGTGCGGGTCTTGCCACGACTACTCGTCGCCGGTCGCGAACTGCAGCTGCCAGGGCTGCTCCGACTGTGGCGGCGGTAGCCGCGCCGGTTCGAGGTCGATGGGCTACTACGCCGAGAACGGCGCGAAGCCCGACGTGGATTCGCTCGATCAGGCGGTCGAGGTCGCGCGGCTGCCGGATCCCGACGCCCCGCTGCGGCGTTAGGGTCCGCTGACTAGCGGCCTACTGACCGTCGGTGGCCTTAGTTCCGTACCGGCGGTTGAACAGCGCGGGGTCGAACTCGTCCCGCGCGCCGTGCGGCTTCACCCGCTGCTCGACCGAGTCGACAAACCGGTCGCGTTCGTGCTGGGCCTTCACGAGACCGAACACCCCGCCGGACTGCTCCGCACGGGCGGCGTCGGAGCCGGCTTGCTCTTCCGGCCGGCAGACCGAATTCACCCAGGCGACCAGATGCGCCTCGAGCGCCGCGTGCCGGCCGGTAAACGCCGGCGTCGTGCGGCCGGCGTGGGGCCGCTGGGCGGCATTAAGCAGCGTGCTCGCGGCCGGGTCGTGCCGGTCGATGTACTCGAGCACCGCCGTTAGGTTGGCGTGCGTGGTGCGGTGGTCGCCCTGACCGTGGAGCAGCGAGCGGTCGAGGATGAACTCCTCGGGGCCGGTGCCCTGGTGGCAGCCGCCCGCGGTGCAGTTGTTGACCAGGATCGGCTGGACGCGGCGGACGAACTGCTCCGCCACGCCGGGCGGGAGCGACTCGATCGCCGCGCTGGTCGTGGCCGGGGCCCTCGCCGGCGCAAGGACGGGCGCCTCGTAGCTGGCGGGACGCACCGCCGGGTCGGATTGCCGGGGGCGTGATGACTCGAACAGCCGCCGCTCGAGCACCGCGACACGGCGGTCGGTCGGATCAGCGACGCGGGCCTCAAGCAGCTCGCGTGACGCCTGCGGCATCAGCCGCTGCTCTAGGCACCACGAAGCCAGCCGCAGGTGGTCGTTGACGGTTGGCCGCTTGATGGCTGCTCGCTTCCACTGGTAGACCTCTTCGAGGGTCGCCGCCTCGTGGGCGATGGCGGACTCCTCGAGCCAGAGCTGCGAGCCAACATTGCTGAGCAGCACCCGGCCACCGGAGCGACTAACCCGGCCGGTCATGACGTTGCCGTTGTGCAGCAGCACGCAAGACACGCCGTCGGCCGCCGCCAGGCCGGCAAGGACCAGGCAGAGGGTGACGGTTAAGACGAAACTGCGGGTGTTAAAGACCATGCCGGGGCGAGGTTAGGGCCCCTCGGCCAACCGGTCAACCCTAGCCTGTGCAGGCGCCGGCATTTATACTAGCAAGCCTGCGTGGTGGCCCGTCGCGGTGGCCCGTGGTGGCCCCTCGTCGAGCCTCGGCGGGGGCCCGGAGCGGGCGCTTGGAGGTAGTTGCGGGAGAGGAAGGCAGCGGTGGAACAGCGAGTCGTACACTTCCAGGGTCGCGTCCAGGGAGTCGGCTTCCGCTACACCACCTGCCAGGAGGCCCGCGCGCTGAACGTGACCGGCTACGTCAAGAACCTGCCCGATGGGCGGGTTGAGCTGGTCGCCGAGGGCGAGCCGGCCGAGCTCGACCGGCTCCTCGCCGGGGTCCGCGAACAGCTCGGTGGCTTCATCCGTAGCGAGCAGACCGACACCCTCCCGGCGACCGGGCACTACAACGATTTCCGCGTCACGCACTAGCACGCTGTTCACGTCCCGCACCTGGTTCCCCTTTCCTCCTCCCCGAGCTAAGTCCAACACGATGCCCGTGCTCCCGCTCGCTAATCTGCAGTTGTGGCTGACCCCGTTGTGGATGGTGTCGCTCGGCGTGACGATCGCTGTGCTGGTGCTGCTAGCGGTGTACGGCGTGCTGTGGCTCGTTTCGCGCCGGGTCGCGGAGCGGATGGCGGTGTCGTTCAGCGAGGGGATGCTGCTGCCAATCAGCTACGTGCTGGGGGCCTTCGTGGCGGTGTTTGTGCTGGGCGCCGCAACCGCGCCGACCAGCCTGGTGCTCGACTCGTTCAAGCGGCTGCCGTATGTCCGGCCGATCGAAACCACGGTCGAGATCCCCGCCAACGTCGAGGACCACGAGGTGACGGCGGTCTCGTTCCAGGCCGAAGAACTCACCAGCTACCAGTTCACCAGCGACCAGGACGTGCGGATCGGCATCGAGCCGGGCCAGGCCTACGGGCAGTCGATGGTGGTGCTCGGCGGCGAGGCAGACGGCTACGAGTGGTCGCCCGGCAGCAAGAACCTGCGGGGCTTCGTCGGCAAGGTCGACAAGCTGTACGTCACCAACGAGGGGGACGCCCCCGCCCAGCTCACGCTGCGGTTCGACACCGACGTCCGGGTGCCGGAAGTGCACCACGTGCGGACGGTCGTGATCTCGGTGCTGAGCGTCTTTGCCCTGTACTTCGCCCTGCAGTGGCTGCTGCCGGCGATCTCGAACATCTCGGTCGCGACGGCCAAGGAGGCGGTCGGGCAGCCGCTGTTCCTGTTGTTCCTCTTGATCGGCGGCGCCGCGCTGCTGATCTACATCGTGATCCCCTACAACACCTTCGGCGAAGACGTCAAGATGCTGAAGGACTCGGGCCTGACCACCATCATGGTGCTGGCAATGATCTTCGCCATGTGGACCGCCAGCGCCACCGTGGCCGAGGAAATCGAGGGCAAGACCGCCCTCACGCTGCTCTCCAAGCCGATCAGCCGCCGGCAGTTCATCATCGGCAAGTACTTCGGCATCCTCTGGCCGGTGCTGGTGATGTTTGTCGTGCTGGGGCCGATCCTGATGGCGAGCGTGTCGTACAAGGTGGTGTACGACGCCCGCGAGACCTCCAACCCGCAGCCCAAGTGGGAGGAGTGCTACGACGAGATGATCCAGGTCCCCAGCGGCCTGACCCTGGCATTCATGGAGACCGCCATCCTGTCGGCCATCAGCGTGGCGATCTCGACCCGCCTGCCGATGATGCCGAACCTGATCATCTGCGGCTCGATCTACGTGCTGGGCCACCTGGGGCCGCTCATCGTGCAGTCGTCGATCGGGCAGATCGAGTTCGTGGCGTTCTTCGGGCGGCTGATATCGGTGGTGATCCCGAACCTCGACAACCTCAACATCCAGGCCGCCATTGCGGCCGGCGTGCCGGTGCCGTCGGTCTACCTCTGGATGGCGGCCGGCTACACGTTGCTGTACTGCACCGCGGCGATGCTGCTAGCGCTGATCCTGTTCGAGGACCGCGACGTCGCTTAAGCGGTTGGGCGCCAGCTTCTCCGCTTGCAGAAATCGGTGCGCCGGGTCGCGCCCGCGGCACTAAAAAAAACCGCTAAACAACCGCTCACGGCTGAACCGGGCTCGGGCACAACCAGCGTGGCCGTCGCCGAAGCCCTCTCGTACCAGCCATCCGAGTCGTTCCACATTGTGAACGTCGCAGTGTTGCCGCTAAATACAACGGAGTACCGAGTCCGAAATGGCTCGACAATTACCGTAGGCATGATATGGGACTCGGAAGTAAGTCCAATTAGCCCATCGATCGTTTGGAGATAAACACCGCGCCAACCACCGCTTGCGATTTCCGGCGGGGGCTCAAAGCGGCGTCCGAACTCGACAGGATCGAGCTCAACCGTTTTCTCCTGGATGCTCAGAGGCTCAACCACCACGCGTGTCGTGTGGAGATTCACTTGGGTGAATGTTAGGTCGAGCGTATCGAGACTACCGGTCTGGGTTTGGTGGTCCAGAATTACGGAGAAGCCGCCTGCGAACTCACCGGTTACGCGATCGGTCCGGTCGACGAACTGCCGGTCGTGGAAGTGGTAGTCGGACGATTCAAATCGGTAAGTACGTAGCTCTGAGCCGGCAGCGTACGCTGTTGACATGGCAAGCGCCGCCACAATGAGTGGAGTGCAATGCATTGCTGGCTCCTCGATTGTTACGGCGCGGCGAGTGGCAGACCTTAGGCCGCCCGGCGAGCAGGCTCCTCCACCGGCATCGCCGGCGAGGCGAACATCCCGTGGCGGCCTTCGGCCGACCCGTCCCAGCGGTGTTCTTCGACCTTGAGCAGGATCTGCTCGGCCACACCAACCGCGTCGCGGCCGTCGGCGCCGGTCACCCGCGGGGCGCTGCCCGTGATGATCGCGTGGGCGAAGTCATTCAGCTCTTCCTCCAGCGCGTTGACCGGCGGGACTTCCTCGGTGGTTTTCACCAGGAGCTCCTCGAACAGGTTGTCGCGGAGGTGAGCCTGTTGGTCGGCGCTCAGCGCGTCGACGTGGAAGCCGCGGCGGAGCACATCCTCACGCGGCTCGACGACGGTCGTCTGCCGGGTGTTAAAGTCGACCCCGACGTAGCCGCGGCTGGTGTACGCCTGAAGGGTGCGTTCCAGCTGGAAGCTGACCCGCGAGGCGTTGAGCTGCGCGACGCAGCCGTTCTCGAAGTTGAGTTGCGCGGTGACCATGTCCTCGTGGTCGCCCAGCACCGACAGGCCCATCGCCTCGACGGCGACCACCGGCGAGCGGACGAGGCTCAGCACCAGGTCGATGTCGTGGATCATCAGGTCGAGCACCGCGCCGATGTCGGTCGAGCGGAACGTGTAGCCACTGGTGCGGTTGCACCGCAGCAGCCGCGGGTCACGCAGCCTGGGAGCGGCGACCGACAGCGCCGGATTAAAGCGTTCGACGTGGCCGACCTGCAGCACGGCGCCCGAGGCGTCGGCGGCGGCGACCAGCTCGTTGGCCTCGCCAAGGGTCGGCGTCAGGGGCTTCTCGCACAGCACGTGCACGCCGGCGTCGAGCAGCTCCTTGACGATGCCAAAGTGGAGTACGGTCGGCGTGGCGACCACGGCGGCGTCGATCTTGCCGATCAGCGTTCGGTAGTCGGCGACCGCCTCGGCGCCGGTCTCGGCGGCGATGGCGTTGCGGTTCTGCTCGCTGGGGTCAGCAACCGCGACCAGGTCGAGCGACTCGATTCCGGCCGACAGCTTGGCGTGGAAACCACCCAGGCGCCCGGCGCCAACGACTGCGATTCTTGGACGTATCATGCGGCCCTCTTTGCTTCCCGGCCGCGTCCGTGGCGGCCTTCTTGTTGCCCCTCGACAAACGACAGCAGCTTCTTCACGCCCGGGGTGATGCGGTCGGCTCCGCGGAGCACCTCGCGGGCGGCCTCCAGGCCGACCTTCGAGCGGTAGAGCAGGCGGTGGGCCTCGGCGAGCGAGTCGATCTCGGCCGGGTCGAAGTTGTTCCGACGCAGCGCCACGATGTTGATGCAACGCGGGCGGGCGGGCGTGCCCTCGCACAGCATGAACGGCGGGACGTCGTGCAGCACGCGGCTTAGTCCGCCGATGAAGCTGTAGCTGCCGATGGTCGTGTAGTGGTGCACCGCCACGCCGCCCGAGAGCGACGCGAAGTCGTTCACGTGGACGTGGCCGCCGAGCAGCGTGCCGTTGGCGATGATGATACGGCTGCCGAGCTTGCAGTCGTGGGCGACGTGCGAGTTGGCCATCAGGAAGTTCTCATCGCCGAGCGAGGTGATGCCGTCTTCCTTCTCGGTGGCGCGGTTGACGGTCACGCCCTCGCGGAACATGTTGCCGTGGCCGATCACGACCTTCGTGGCCGAGCCGGTGTAGCTGATGTCCTGGGGCTCGCCGCCAATCACGACGTTCGGGTAGAAGGTGTTGTCGCGGCCGACGTCGACGTGGCCCATCAGGGTCACGTTGTTCAGGAGTCGAGTGCCGCGTTCGATCCGCACATTGGCGCCCACCGTGCAGAACGGGCCGATCTCGACCTCTTCGTCTAGTTCCGCACGCGGGTCCACCCAGGCGTTCGCTGCGATGCTGGTGGCCATGGGAAGTCTCCTCAGATAGGCGGGCAATCCTTTGCCCGCTCGTGAATGATTCGTTACGCCGACTTCCGCTGCTGGGACTGCTGCTCATCCATGAGCAGCTTCGCCACCAGCTCCCCGTTCAATTGGTGACCGCTGCGGTAGGCCACGACGTGCCCCACAATCGGTCGCCCGGCCAGGGCGAGGTCGCCCACGACGTCCAGCACCTTGTGCCGGACGCACTCGTCATCAAAACGCAACTGGTTGCCGATCGGGCCGTCGGGACCGAAGATCAGCAGCTCCTCGGGGGAAACGTGCGAACCCAGCCCGCGGGCGATCAACGCGTCGGCCTCGTGCTTGAGCACGAAGGTCCGGGCGGGCGCCAGCTCGGCGATGAACGCGCGGGCGTCGACGTCGGTCACCAGCCACTGCGAACCGATTGGGCTGTCGGGCCCGTAGTCCAGGCGGTACTCGATCGACATGCGGTCGCCCATCGGGGGGCGGACCTCGATCCACTTGTCGGCGTCGCCGCAGCGGAGGGGCCTTTCGACCACCAGCGGACGGACCAGCCCTGCCTGGGCGGTGAGCCCGGCCTGGGCGATCGCCTCGACAAAGGCGGCGGCCGAGCCGTCTAGGCCCGGCATCTCAGCGGCCGTGACGCCGATCTCGCAGTTATCGACCTCAAGCCCGGCGAGCGCCGCGAGGACGTGCTCGACCATGTCGACCGTGGCGCCGTTCGCGGCGAGCACGGTGCGGCGTTGGGCGTCGTTGCGACTGGCCGACGTGGCCGGTATGCGGGGGGCGCCGGGAAGATCGTCCCGGACAAAGAAGCGGCCCGCGCCAACCGGGGCGGGTCGGAACTCCACCCGCACCTCCTGGCCGGACCAGTACCCGATCCCTGTCACACCGACGGGTCGGGCAAGCGTGTGCTGTGTGCGCGACTGTGGCATCGCGGTAAACTCCCTGACTGGCTGCGTCCGAGGCGGACTAAGAATCAAGCGGGGGGCGGCAGAACGCCGGCAACGGCGCGCGGCGGCCCCAGCAGGGACCGCCGCGGCGGCTGCGTCAACTCAGCGAGTGGCGCCCGCACCCGAGGTGCGCTCGGCCACGTTTTCCTTGCCAGGGTAGCTGGCCTTGACCATCGCGATGATGTCCGGCGTGATGTCAATCGAGTCCTGGTACTGGACCGTCTTGTTGATGCCGGCCAGGATCTGCTGACGGATCGCCGGGTCCGGCTCCTCGCCGTTGAAGCGGAAGACAACGCCGATGCCGTAGTGCTTGGCGTACCGCTTGATCTCGTTCTGGACCTGGCCGTAGGCCTCGTAGTAGGCCTTGGCTTCCTTCTCCAGAAAGCCCTTCTGCAGCTTGTTCTTCTTCAGCTCGAACTGGGCCTTGCCGGTCGCGAGCTGCTCATCGGCCTGCTTGAACTCGGCCGAGCCGGGCTTGAACGTGGCCCGAGACTGCTCGACGCTCATCAGCTGCTGGGCGTCTTGCTTAAGCTGGTTTTCGATCTGCTGGACCTCGCCCTGCATGCTCTCCAGCTTGTCGCGGAACTGCGGGTGGTTCTTGAACACATAGTTGATGTCCACCACCGCAAACTTGTACTTCGGGGCGTTGGCGCCGGCCTGGTTCTGGGCGAAGGCGGGGGCGGCAATCAGAAGAGCCGCAATCGCGGCGACGGGAAGCATCTTCACGTCAGCACTCCTTGCTGAGTAGGGTCATCCTTGACCGGTTCGACGATACACGACAGAGGACGCGGGTTTGGAACCGCGGGCGAGCCCCCTGTCCTTGAAGGCGGGCGGTATTCTGCCGACATGCCAGGAGCGAGTAAAGGGCAATTGCAACCGAATACGAGAAAGTTCCCCGGGCGCCAGCAGCGGCCGTGAGCCCCGCCAGGTCGGGGGGACCGCCAACCCGCCTTGCCGGCCGGGGGCAGCCCCGCTATCTTCCCCGCCCCTGCCACGAGGCCATCTACCAGCCGCCCTCACGGAGGATCACCGGTTGAGCACTCCCTGCCGCATCCTGATCGTCGACGAGTCCCCCGAGTCACGCGAGGTGCTGCGCGCCCTGCTCGAGAGGGGCGGCTCCGAGACCCTCGAGGCCGACCGCCCGGACCAGGCGCTGCGGCTCAGCTCCGCGTCCCAGCCGGACCTGATCGTGTGCGATGTGGACAGCGACCGCACCACCGACCACCAGGCGTCCCGGCTGCTGGTGGCCGCCGCGGTCCGCATGGACGCCCCAATCGTTTTTCTCGGCGCCCTAAAGCAGCAATCCGCATGGACTTCCGGCGGAGAGTTCGTGGCCAAACCCTACCACTACGGCCCGCTGATTCGTAGAATCGAATCGCTGTTGGCGAATCGCCGCGCGGCCTAGCCCGCGCCCGGCGGTCCGCCCCCTCGCTTCCACCGGGCGTCCCACGGGCCGCCCTAGTGCCGCCCTGGGGCTGAACGCGTGCCGTCGCTGTTTGTTATCCAAGGACGAGACCAAGGCACCCGGTTCGAGCTGCGCGAGAGCCCGACCTCGATCGGCCGCGACAGCGACAACACCATGCAGCTGCACGACACCGAGGTGTCGCGCAAGCACGCCGAGGTCACCCTCGACGGCAGCCGCGTGCTGCTGCGGGACCTCAACAGCTCGAACGGCAGCTACGTCAACGGCAAGGCGGTCCGCCAGGCCCTGCTCCGCAGCGGCGACCAGCTGCAGCTCGGCCGTTCGCTGCTGCTGTTCACCGGGCCCAAGGAAGAGTCGATCGACTCCGGCGACAGCCGCGTCGACATCGTGGCCTCGGTGCTCGACGGCGACGAGTCGCGGATCCTGCACTCGATCAGCCACGCCGAGGGGAGCGAGCTGCTCGCCACCCCCGCCGACCAGACCCAGAGCCCGTGGCTGGCCCGCGCCCGCAGCAACCTCCAGATCATGTACCGCACGTCGCTGGCGGTGAGCCACACGCTGGACATCGACCAGCTGCTCTCCCGCATCATGGACATGATCTTCGAGTGGGTCGAGGCCGACCGCGGGTGCATCATGCTGAAGAACCAGCAGACCGGCAAGCTGGAGCCGCGGGTCCGACGCCACCGCCGCGGCATCCAGACCGAAGAGCGGATCAGCATCAGCAAGACCATCCTCGACTACGTCG
This sequence comes from Posidoniimonas polymericola, assembly GCF_007859935.1. Lineage (NCBI taxonomy): Bacteria > Pseudomonadati > Planctomycetota > Planctomycetia > Pirellulales > Lacipirellulaceae > Posidoniimonas > Posidoniimonas polymericola. The sequence continues at coordinate 172,256 of NZ_SJPO01000012.1, forward strand.
TGAACAACGGCGAGGGCGTGCTGACCAGCAACGCCCGCGACGACAACCGCTGGGACCCGGCCCAGAGCATCGTGAAGATGGGCGTCCGCGAGGCGATCTGCGTCCCGATGCAGGGCCGCTACGACATCGTCGGCGTGATCTACATCGACACCTCGCTCACGCCGCAGCGGATCGCCCAGCAGAAGTCGGCCAACCAGTTCGGCCAGGAGCACCTCAAGCTGATGGTCGCCATCGCCCACCAGGCGGCGCTCGCGGTCGAGGACACCTCGTACTACCAGGCGATGGTGCAGGCCGAGCGGCTGGCGGCGGTCGGACAGACCATCGCCACGCTCTCGCACCACATCAAGAACATCCTGCAGGGCGTCCGCGGCGGCAGCTACCTGATAGAGCTCGGTATGACCGACCACGAGAAGGCGATGAGCGAGGGCGAAGAAGGCCTCGAGATCGACGCCGAAGCCGCCGCCAAGGCCGTCTCGACGATGCGCAAGGGCTGGAAGATTGTCGACAAGAACCAGGAGCGGATCTCCGGCCTGGTGATGGACATGCTCACCTTCAGCAAGGAGCGTGTGCCCGAGCCGGTCCCCAGCGACCTCAACGAGGTGACCGCCGACGTGGTCGAGCTGGTGCAGGCCCGCGCCAAGGACCTCAGCGTCGAGCTGCAGTGGCGCCCCGGCGGCGACATCCCGACCATCGAGTTCGACCCCGACGCCATCCACCGCGCGGTGCTGAACGTCGTGACCAACGCGATCGACGCCTGCGAGGGGCGCGACCCCGCCCGCGTGACCGTCGGCACGCAGCTCGACACCGAGGCCCGCCGGGCGGTCGTGCTTGTCGAGGACACGGGCGTCGGCATCGCGCCGGAGGACGTCGAGTCGGTGTTCACGGTGTTTGTCTCGAAGAAGGGCAGCCGCGGCACCGGCCTAGGCCTGTCGGTGACTCAGAAGATTTTCCACGAGCACGGCGGCGCCGTCAGCCTGACGAGCGAGCCCGGCAAGGGCACCACGTTCCGCCTCGAGCTGCCGCTCGAGTCGAAGATCCGCAAGAGCGACGAGGCCGAGCGGGCCGAGGAAGAAGAGATGTCCGGCCCCGACGACATCGCGTCGACACTGGTCAACATCGTGGACGACAGCGTCACCGACGACGGCGTCTCCGACAGCAGCGTCGTGGACGACAGCAGCCACGTTTAGGTGGCCTGCTAGCCGCCGCCCCGCGAACGCTGTCCCATTAAACGGCGTCCGACTAAACAGCGCCCTGGCCGCCCTGGCCATCGCTGATCTGGATCACCCGGTCGATCGGCAGCACAAAGATCTTGCCGTCGCCGATGTGGCCCTCGGTGCTAGTGCGGGCAAACTCTTCCAGGCACGCGATCGTCCGCTCGACGTAGTCGTCGTTGACGGCGATCTCGAGCTCCAGCTTGCGGAGCAGCTGGGTCTGGTACTCGTGGCCGCGGAAGGTCTCGAGGTGACCGCGTTGCCGCGCGTAGCCCATGGCGTCGCACGCGGTCATGCGGGTAACGCCGATGTGGGCGAGCGCCTCGCGGACCGCGTTCAAACGCGTCGGCTGGATCACGGTAACAATGAGCTTCATGGCCGCCTGACCTGAATGGAACGTCAGGCGACCAGGATACCCCGAACGGCCAGCAGTCGCAATTCAGCGGTGTTCTGGCCGTTGCCGGCAGACTTACGCGGCGACCGCTAAGGCGAGGTCAGCATCACGGCGTCCAGGGTCTTCTCGATACGCGCCCGCGACTCCAGCAGGTGGGCGCTCGTGTAGCTGTCGAGCTTGTCGGAATCGGCGACGTTGGCCATCTTGTCCTCCAGCGACTTGAGCTCCGCGTAGGCCAGCGTCTGGCAGTCCTGCGGGGCGCTCGTGGACCCCAGGGCCAGGCGGGCCAGGCGTTCGAGGTAGACCCGCTGCAGGTTGCGGCGCAGGCTGCTCACTGCCGGCGTGCGGACCGTGTACTCGCGGTCGCCCGGGTCGGCGTCGAGCTCCGCAAAGATAGCGGCCGTGAGCCGGTCGAGCAGTTCGGCGGTGGTCAGCGCGTCCTGGTCGGACGGGGTCTTGAGCTCGCTGTCGTGCACGCGGGTGAGGGTCAGCGGCGACAGCAGCCGATCGAGGATCCGCTCCTGCCACAGCAGGATCACCTCGTGGGCCGGGTAGTCGGGCCGGTCGACGACGTCCTGCCCCCAATGGCTCCAGCGGGAGGGCGCCAGCTGGTTGTACATCTTCGGCGGGATATCAAACGGCTTGTCGCTGAACACCTGCTCTTCGATCAGGTCGAGCGCCTCGCGTTGCTGCTTGGCGTCGACCACCTCGAACGGGGAGGGGGCGTTCTCGTCGCCGACGTGGCTGCGGCTGACATACACGCCGCCGACGTACCGCGAGGCCATGAACATCGCCTGGCCGTGGGTCGACAGCAGCACGCCAAACGCCCGCCGGGCCTTCTCGTAGCCGTCGCCCTCGTCGGTCACGCTCTCGACGATCTCCGGCATTGCGTCGGCCACGATGGCGGCCTGCCCCTTTGCCCACCCGACCAGGTCGTTCGACATGTCGAAGCGGATGCTGTGCGGGTCCGGGTCGATGCCGCGGGTGTCCTCGTCGGTCAGGTAGGCCAGGCCCGGCTCGCCAGAGCGGGCGGCGATCTTCTTCAGCTCGGGCAGCTCGGCCTCGGTCGAGCCCTTGAGCGGCTTGTAGCCGTACTCGATCGCCCAGTAGTCGTACGGGCCGATAGTGGTCGAGTAGTAGTCGCCCTGCTCGGTTCCCGGCGGCGCCAGGTTCACGGGGGAGTAGTCCATCACCGACGCGGTCAGGCCGGTCTTGCTGGTCTTGGAGACGTCGTTCAGCTCGGCGGGCGAGTACAGCGCGCTGGCCTTAAAGTTGTGCCGCAGACCGAGCGTGTGGCCCACCTCGTGCATCGTGACCTCCTTGAGGCCCTGCATGATCAGCTTCTCGAGGTCCTCCGGGCTCCGCTTGCGGACCGCCCCGACCGAGGCGCCCAGCGCGAACTGCTGCGACATGCCGTGCAGCAGGTTACAGCTGCAGCGTTCGCCGTGGCGGTGACGCAGGGCGATCGGCGTCGAGCTCTGCTGCTGGCGGTAGCTCTCTAGGTCGATCGGGCCGCCGGTCATCGCGGCGATGCCCTCGGGGGTGAAGGTCTCGTAGCGGACCTTCCAGGTCTGCAGGAAGTCGGCGTCGAAGATAATGTCGGCGTCGAGGATCTCGCCTGTCAGCGGGTTCACGCGGGACGGGCCCATGGCGAAGCCGGCGCTCGACGTAATCCACCGGAACGTGTTGTAGTTGATGTCGCCCGGCTCCCAGGTCGCGTCGTCCGGCTGCTGGCGGACGTCGATCGCATCGTAGAACCCGGCTTTCTCGAACGCCTTGTTCCACTCGGCGATGCCGTCGCGGATCGGCTTGCGGTACTTGTAGGGGATGGTCTTCTCGAGCCAGAAGACGATCGGCTCCTTGGGGGGCGACTTCTCGGCGTCCGGGTCGGCCTTCTGCAGGTTCCAGCGGTTGATGTACCGCACGAAGCGGTCTTCGTTCTCGGCCTTCGAGTAGTCTTTGCGGACCGTCAGAAAGTACCCGATGCGGTCGTCGGCCAGGCGCGGCTTGTAGTTCGACTCCGGCAGGCGGCTGATCGAGTAGTGCACGCCGACCGTGACGCCACGCGAGTCGGGCACGGTGTCAAAGTCGTCGCGGCCGGCCGACGCGTAAGTGGCGGCGACCTGGACCTCGAGGTTCTTCGGATGGGCCTCGACATTGGCCCAGGTCGAACGCGACTTGCTGAACGTGAAGCCCGGCAGCACCATCGAGATCTGCGGCAGGTCGCTCAGGAAAACCTGCCCGAGGTCGACCACGTAAGAGCCGCCGGACCCGCGGGTAATGATCGGCAGGCTGTACAGCACGCTGTCGGTGAACGCCATCGCGACCGCCTTCTCGCTCGGGCTGCCCGAGTCGGCGCGGAAGCGGACATTGCGGCGCACCACGTGGATCCGCTCGCCCACCTTGCGGAACTGCCACACCCAGTCGTCGCCGAATCCCCAGCTGTAACCGCCAAGGATCGGCCGCTGGCCGATGCCCTTGGCGATGGTGATCAGGACGATGTAGTCCTTGTCGAGGTCCGCTGGTTTGAGCTCGGCGAGCAGTTTGTCGTCGCCCTGGTGGAGCTTGATCAGCCCGTCGTCGATCGTCTTGAGGTCCTTGGTGACCTTCGACAACGGCGGGTACTTAGAGTCGGCGCCGTCGGACTTCTTGTCGGAGTCCTTCTCGCTGCTGGAAGAATCGTCACTCGATGCAGAAACTTTTCCGTCGTCGGCCGGCTTGGCCGCTTCCGATTGAGCGTCCTGCTCGGGTTCTGCCGCTCTAGCCGTCAGCGCCGTCAGCAGGCACCCAATGGCGAAGAAGCTCGTCAGCAGCCGATATCCCCAAGGCTTGCTTGCCATGGTAAATTCCTTGCAGGTAGAGAGTTAAGTCGCGTGGTGCGGCTTCATATACGGGAGCGGGGGAGGGGACGCGGCCATGGCGCCCAAGCGGATTGGTCCGTAAATATACCCCATTCTTCCCGTTTTGTTCTGCCGGCTGGCAAAATGCCTAGCGTGAGCTAGGGGCCGGCGAGGCCTTTACCACCGCGGGCCGACCCAGCCTTCGCCATCCACTAATTGAGCGGCGCGAATGCGCGACACTTGGGCGCACCCCGACAGCCACGACAACCAGCAAGCCGCCGACGTGCTGCGCCGCTATTCTTACGCCGAATCGCCCCTGATGTTCGCACCGCAGCCCCTGCTGCGGGCGGTGGGCTCCCTCGGCGGGCTGAGTGGAGCAAGGTTCTGGAGAGTCACCCTCGGGGGCCAGCCGCGGCTGCTCCGGAAGTGGCCTGCCCACGTTTCGGCAGCGTGGCTGAGCGAGCTTCACGCCCTGCTACGGCACGTTAACGCCGTCGGGATCCAGGAGGCGCCGGCGCCCCTGGCAGACGCGAGCGGAAGCACCGTTGTCGCCCACGCCGGACACAGTTGGGAGCTGAACGACTGGTTGCCAGGATCTCCAATCGAAGAGGTCCTGCCCAACGCGACTGCCCAAGCCGCCCGGCCCGGCATCGCCGCTGGCGCCGCCGCCCTAGCCCGATTCCACGAGGCGTGCGTCGCGTACCCTAATCGCCCGGGGTCCCTCGGGTCGCCGAACGCGGTCCGAAAACGCCAGCAGGCCCTGCAAGAACTAGCGGCCGGCCCTCCTACCGCACCGCCGCCTGACGGCGAACACCTCGTGACTCAGCACGATTCCGCGGCAATACTTGCCCGCCTGCAATCGCTGGGCCCTCGGATGCTGAGGCAGGTTGCCGCTGTCAGCGACCAGCCGACCCGGCTGCAGATGATCCACGGCGACGCGCGAAGGGAGCACCTCCTGCTGAGTAACGGCCGCGTAACAGGCCTGATCGACTTTGGAGCGGTCACCTACGACACGCCGCTGGTCGACCTCGCCCGGTGGCTGGGAGAAACCTGCTCGGAATGCCCCGCCGCGTGGGCCGACGGGCTGGCGGCGTACCACGCGCTGCGTCCGCTCACCGACCTCGAACGGCGCCTGACGCCGTTGCTGGCGGTTTCGGGTACCCTCATCGCCGCCAGCAATTGGCTGCGTTGGTCCGCAGAACCGTCGATGAATTTAGGTAGTCGAGCGGCCCCCCAGGCCCGCATCCAGCAGCTCGCCAGGCGGCTGGAGTTGATTGCCAGCGGGCGGCACGCGGCTCAGATTGTCGACTAAATCGTGAATGTAAGCCGGCTTACGCTGCGGGCCCCGGCTCCTCGGGCCCCGAGCCAATTCGGTCGATGGGACGTACAGAACCGTGTTTGTTCGGGCGCGCCCGTGCGATAAAATGCCCGGCCAGGACCCCGCCGAAGGAATCGAGCGGGGCCGGCCCACCGGAAGTACTCAAGGAACCGCCACGTGGCTCGCACTGCGTCCTCAATCCGCTTTCTCATCGTGATCGCTCTGGCGAGCGTCTTCGCGCACGCGGCCACCCCGCTCCCGGCCAGCGGCCAGGGGTTCCTCGACCAATTCCAGAACAACAGCTTTGGGGGCTCCGCAGGCTTCGGCGCCAACGCCGACGAGCCGGTGTCGGTGAGCTCGCAGTTCACGCCAGCCACCGCCGACCGCCCCGCCGTGCTCATGGTGACTGCCAAGATCGGCCCGGGCTGGCACGTCTACTCGCAGGAGCAGGGCAAGCTGCCAAGCGGGCTCGGCCCGCAGAAGACGACGCTCAAGCTGGCGGAGTCGCCTGAGTATCGATTGCTCGGCGGCTTCCGCGAGTTCCCCCTGCCCCACGAGCGGCTCGACACGGTCGTGTTCGAGGGCCTCATGCTCAAAGAACACGAGAACAAGGTGACGTGGTACGCCCCGATAGCGTTCGCCGACGGCGTCGACCCGGCCTCGGCAACGGTCAACGCGAAGCTCGACCTGCAGGCGTGCCACGACCAGCAGGGCTGCGTGCCGCAGAGCTTCGAGATCACCGCGCAGCTAGGCGACGGCGTGCCGATTGGCGAACTCGACACGACTGCTCCGTCCGCCATTGCAGCAACGCCCGACCCGTCATCGCCGTCGCCGACGCCGCCTTCTAAGAGCGTGACCCCGGCCGAGCTCGCCGCGGCGGGGGCCGCCGCGGAGCCGTACAAACTGAGTGAGGTGCGGTTCCCAGAACAACCCGGCTCCGATTCGTTGCTCCGCAACCTGGTGCTGGCGTTTGGTGGCGGGCTGATCCTGAACCTAATGCCGTGCGTGCTGCCGGTGATCGGTCTGAAGGTGATGAGCTTTGTGCAGCAGGCCGGCTTCAGCCGCGCCAAGGCGTTCGAACTTAACCTGTGGTACTCGCTCGGAATTATTTCGGTGTTCTGGATCCTCGGGCTGCTCGCAATCTTTGCCGGCCTGTCGTGGGGCAAGCAATTCAGCAGCGTCGGATTCAACCTGGTGATGGCGTCGATCGTGTTCGCGATGGCGCTAAGCCTGCTGGGAGTGTGGGAGATCCACGTGCCGAGCGTCGTGGGCCGGGGCTCTACCCACCAGGCGGTCGCCGGCGAGGGCCGCTCCGCCGCGTACTTCAAGGGCGTGCTAACCACCATGCTGGCGACCCCTTGCACCGGGCCCGGGATGGCGGTAGCGCTCGGCTGGGCGGTCCGCCAGTCGGGGCCCACGATCATGCTGGTGTTCACCGTGCTGGGCCTCGGCATGGCGTTCCCGTACCTGCTGATCGGCGCCTTCCCGAAGCTGGTCAACTTCCTGCCGCGGCCGGGCGAGTGGATGGTGACCTTCAAGCAGCTGATGGGGTTCGTGCTGCTGAGCACCGTGATCTTCCTGCTGTCGCTGGTCCCGAGCAACTATCTTTTGCCGTCGCTCTGCCTGCTGACCTCAATCGGGCTGGCGTGCTGGGTCTACTCGAAGATGCAAATCGGCGCCCCGATCGGCGAGCACACGCAGACCATCGCGCTGAGCGGCGCCATTGTGGCGGCCGGCGCCGTGTTCGCCTTCGCCTGGCTGGCGCCCGTGCTGTCCGACGAGAGCGAGGAGTGGCAGGCGTTCTCGCTCGCCAAGCTGAACCAGGTCGCTGTGGAGGAAGGCAAGACCGTGCTTGTCGACTTCGGCGCCGACTGGTGCGCCAACTGCCAGGTGCTTGAGAAGACTGTGCTGCACACGCCGCCGGTCGAGCAGGCGATCAAGACGAACCGGATCGTGACGATGTTTGCCGACAACACCAAGTACCCGCCCGAGATCGAGCAGACCCTCAAGGCGCTCCGCAGCAACGGCGTGCCGGTGATTGCCATCTTCCCGGGCGGTGCTCCGTACGAGCCGATTGTCTTCCGCGGCATTTACACTCAGGGCGACCTGACCGCGGCCATCGAAGAGGCCAAGACCCGTAAGCCAACCTCCGTGGCGAGTTCCACGCCCGACCGGCCGATCGCAACCGCGGCCCACTGAGCGAGTCGACCCCGGACGAAGGTCGCGTTCTCGGGGTCGGTGATGATCGAGATCGCGAGGCACAGGCGGCGGCTGCACGGACGGAGCTCCAGCGTCAGGCCCCCAGGCACGGCAACCGATCGCTAGGACGTAATTCGCCCGATCGCCCAGCTCTCTAGCCCCTGGTCGGCCAGCTGACTCCGAACGCTGTCGGCGTAGTAGTCGCTGACGATCAGCGCCAGGCCGACGCCCATGTTGAACACGCGGGCCATCTCGTCGGCGTCGACCGAGCCGAGCCGCTGCAGCCAGGAGAAAACGGGCGGGACCGCCCAGGTGTCCGGTTCGATCTCGAGTTTTGCGCCGGCCGGCAGCACCCGCTCGATGTTCTCTTGCAGCCCGCCGCCGGTGATGTGGGCGATGCCGTGCACTACCTGCTTCTTGCGGTAGTGGCTCAGCACGCTGCGGACCGGCCGCACGTACAGGCGGGTCGGCTTCAGCAGCTCTTCGCCAACCGTGCAGCCAAGCTCGTCGACGTGGTCGTCGACCTTTAGGCCGGCGATGTCGAACGCGATCTTCCGCACCAGGCTGAAGCCGTTGGAGTGGAGGCCGCTCGACGCGACGCCCAGCACAACGTCGCCCGGCGCGATCGCCTTGCCGTCAATTAGTTTGGCGCGGTCGACCACGCCGACGCAGAAACCTGCCAGGTCGTAGTCGCCGCGGGCGTAGAGGTCGGGCATGATGGCGGTCTCGCCGCCGATCAGGCTGCAGTCGGTCTCTTCGCAGCCACGGCTGATCCCCTCGACCACGTCGGCCAGCCGCTCGGGGTCGTCGTGGCTCATGGCGATGTAGTCGAGGAAGAACAGCGGCTCGGCGCCGGTGCAGAGGGCGTCGTTAACGCACATCGCGACCAGGTCGATGCCGACCGTGTTGTGCACCCCGGCCAGCTGGGCCGCCTTGAGCTTGGTGCCGACGCCGTCCGTGCAGGCGACCAGGACTGGGTCCTGATAGTTGCGGGCGAAAAGCTTGCCAGCAAAATCGAGCTGAAATAGTCCCGCAAAGCCACCGTCCGCGGGCAGCACCCGCGGGCTGCGGGTGCGGTTCATCAGCGCCGGCAGGCGGGCCATCGACTGCTGGTAGAGTTCCAGGTCGACGCCAGAATCTTTGTAAGTTGCTTTCTGCATTCGCCTTAGCGTCCGTTTCGCGGTCAGGAAACGGGATTCTAGAGGGCCCCCCCGCCCGCTGTCAAAGGGCCGCCAAGCAGCTGCCGATCCTGCTGCCTGTTTCGATAACGACCACCCGCCTGCGTAATCTGCAGAAGTCTTACCGGCTAGGCCGATTCTTACTTGGGAAGAAGTCGGCTACTATTTGGCGGGTGCTGGAGGTCTCCCTTGGCTTTTGACGAAGGTCAGAACACACCTCCCTCTTCAGGCTGGCGGCTGTGGGGAGTTTGTTGTTAGCAGGCTTCGTACCCTCGACGAGAACACCATGACGCGTACGTCCCAGACCCCGACCTCCCGCAAGCCTTCCGCCGACCCGTTGATGCCCCAGCCCAAGCCCATCCTGCAGTTCAACTACCCGCTCCCCTACGGCGCCGTCGTGCGCGACGGCGGCGTCCAGTTCGCCATCTACAGCAAGTCCGCCACGTCGATGCGGGTGCTGCTGTACAACCGGGTCACCGACTCCGAGCCGAGCCGCAGCATCGAGTTCGACCCGCAGACCGACCGCTGGGGCGACATCTGGAGCATCTTTGTGCCCGAGCTGCCGATCGGGTCGCTCTACCACTTCCAGGCCGACGGGCCGTTCGCGCCCGAGCAGGGTCACCGGTTCGACGGCCACGCGCGGCTGATCGACCCGTACGCGCGGGCGCTGGCCGGCAAGTTCCAGCCCGGCCAGGACGGCATCGTCCGTCCGCCAAAGTGCGTCGTGGTCGACGACCACTTCGACTGGCAGGGCGACCGGCACCTCAAGCGCCCGCTCAGCGAAACCATCATCTACGAGATGCACGTCCGGGGCTTCACCAAGAGCTCGACCAGTGACGTCGACCACCCGGGGACCTACCTCGGCGTGATCGAGAAGATCCCGTACCTGAAGTCGCTCGGCGTGACGGCGGTCGAGCTGATGCCGGTCCACGAGTTCCCGACCGAAGAGAGCAACGGCAGCAAGAGCGAGCGGCCGAACTACTGGGGCTACGACCCGATGGCGTTCTTCGCCCCCCACCGCGGCTACGCCTACGGCAACAAGCCGGGCGCCCAGGTGCGGCAGTTCAAGGAGATGGTCCGCGAGCTCCACGCGGCGGGCATCGAGGTGATCCTGGACGTCGTGTTCAACCACACGTCCGAGGGGAACGAGCACGGCCCGACCTTCACCTTCAAGGGCCTGGAGAACAGCGTCTACTACATGCTGAACCAGGACGGGAGCTACAAAAACTACTCCGGCTGCGGCAACACGGTCAACAGCAACCACCCGATCGCGCGGGAGATGATTTTCCACTGCCTGCGGCACTGGGTCTACAACTACCACATCGACGGCTTCCGCTTCGACCTGGCGAGCATCCTGCACCGCAACCGGCACGGCGACCTGGTGCCCAACCCGCCGCTGGTGGAGTACATCGCCGAGGACCCAATGCTGGCCGACACCAAGATCATCGCCGAGGCGTGGGACGCAGCCGGCGCGTACCAGGTCGGATCGTTCGCGAACCACCGCTGGGCGGAGTGGAACGGCGCGTACCGCGACAACATCCGCCGCTACTGGCGGGGCGACAACGGCATGACCGGCGCCATGGCGACCCGCCTGTCCGGCTCCAGCGACCTCTACCAGCCGAGCGGCAAGAACCCGTACCACAGCATCAACTTCGTCACCTCGCACGACGGCTACACGCTCAACGACCTCGTCAGCTACGAGCGTAAGCACAACATGGCCAACGGCGAGGAAAACCGCGACGGCGACAACAACAACTACAGCTCCAACTACGGCATCGAGGGACCGACCCGCCGGGTCGCGATCCAGGAGCTGCGGGTCCGCCAGGTGAAGAACATGCTCGCCACGCTGCTCCTCAGCCAGGGCACCCCGATGATCGTCTCGGGCGACGAGGTGCTCCGCACGCAGCGCGGCAACAACAACGCCTACTGCCAAGACAACGCCACGAGCTGGTTCGACTGGCGGCTGGTCTCACGCAACACCGAGATGCTCCGCTTCGTCGAGGCCCTCACCGCGTTCCGCGTCCACCAGCCGACGCTCCGCCGCGAGGCGTTCCTGACCGGCACCGCCGAACGCCCCAACGACCTGCCGGACGTCAGCTGGTACGGCACCGACGGCGAGGTGATCGACTGGCAGAGCGCCTACCACAGCATGACCTGCCTGCTCGGCACCAGCTGGCTGCGGGACCGCAACGCCCGCTGCGTGATGATCCTGATGCACGCGGGCGGCAGCCCCCAGAACTTCATGGCCCCGCCGGCGGCCGAGAAGTTCAAGTGGCGGCTGTTCATCGACACCGCCAAGCCGTCGCCGAAGGACATCTACCCGGGCGCTACGGGTCCGGTGCTGATCAACGGCGAGCCGATCGAGCTCGACCACCACTCGCTGCGGTGCTACGTAGCGGTGTAGCCAGGCGGCGGCAGGCCAAACGCGTCGCGGAGGCGTGTCCCCGAGGGACTGGCCGGCGGCCGGTGACGGTGTTAATTTGCCATGGTTGGGCGGGACGCGTTCGTCGCGGGCCGCCCCATCCACGCCAGGCCAGCAACACCAGGGACCGCAGTGCCGCAGACCTCAGAGAAAATTGCCGTTATCGGGATCGGGGACGACGGGATCGGCGCCGCCTCGCCCACCGTGCGTCAGCGGATCCTCGACGCGCAGCTCGTGCTCGGCTCCGACCGGGCACTGAAGCTCCTGCCGGAGGAGTGTCAGGCCGAGCGGCGCGTGCTCTCGGCCGACCTCGAGGACGTCGCGGCGCAGCTCGAGTCGGTCGGCTCCCGCCGGGCGGTGGTGCTGATCTTCGGCGACCCGATGTTCTACGGCCTGGCGCGGTACGTCACGGAGAAGATCGGCAAGGACCGATTCGACGTCGTGCCGCACGTCAGCAGCATGCAGTTGGCGTTCGCCCGGGTGATGGAGAGCTGGGACGAGGCCTACCTGACCAACCTGGCTAATCACCCCCTCGAAGCGATCCTCGAGCGGATCCGCACCGCCCAGAAGGTCGGACTGTTCACCTCGCCCGCCCAACCGCCCAACAGGGTCGCCGAGGCGCTGCTGGCCAAGGGCATCGACTACTTCCACGCCTACGTCTGCGAGAACCTGGGCGCCCGCGACGAGCGGGTCACACGGGGCACGCTCGACGAGATCGCCGCCCAGACGTTCGCCTCGCTCAACGTGATGATCCTGGTCCGCCAGCCCAACGCGCCGGACCGCCCCCGCGACGCCATCGGCCGGCGGCTGTTCGGCAACCCCGACGAGGCGTTCCTGCACTCCAAACCGAAGCAAGGCCTGACCACCTCCGCCGAGGTCCGCGCGTTGGCGCTCGCCCAGATGGACATCGCCGCGGGCAGCATCGTCTGGGACATCGGCGCCGGCAGCGGCTCGGTCAGCATCGAGGCGGCCCAGATCGCCCGCGACGGCGCCGCCTACGCCGTCGAAATGGACCCGGAGGACCACGGCCTGATCAAGCAGAACGCCGAGCGGTTTGACGTCGGCAACCTGATCGCTGTGCTCGGCAAGGCGCCCGACGCCTTTAACGACCTCCCCGATCCCGACGCGGTGTTCATCGCCGGCGGCGGACGCGAGGTGGCCCGCATCTGCACGGCGGCCTTCGAGCGGCTGCGGCCGGGCGGCCGCCTGGTGGTGAACCTGATCGCCATCAACAACCTGGCCGAGCTGTACGAGCAGATGGGCGCGGCCAGCCACAACTGCCGCGTGATGATGGTCAATATCTCCGAGGGCGCCGACCAGCTGGGGCGGCTGTCGTTCGAATCGCTGAAACCAAGCTTCCTGCTCAGTGTCGTGAAGCCGTAGGGGCGCCCTGCGGACGGCCTGATCCGAACCATCAGGACCCGCCAGGGGTCCCCTCTTGAGGGGCGGTCAGCAGGACTTTCCAAGGTTGTGAGGATTCCCTACAATCAGTGTTCCTCAGGAGAGGTGGCTGAGTGGTCGAAAGCACCGGTTTGCTAAATCGGCGTACGGGTCAAACTGTACCGCAGGTTCGAATCCTGTCCTCTCCGCTCTGGAGTGATCCAGCAGAATCGATCAAGGCGTGCGGCCAACGGCCGCACGCCTTTTTTGTGCACTGAGTTCCTCCCGCAGTGCGTCGCCGTCGGTTGCGGCGTTCCCAAAGGCGCCGCGTCGAGACCCCAAAAGCGCCGCGCCAAGCCGAAAGCGTCGCGGGTCGAATGGGTCGATTCCACAAAAAAAGCCGCGACCAAACTAGTGGTCGCGGCTTTCTGCGTAGTGGGCGTGCCAAGACTCGAACTTGGGACCTCAGCCTTATCAGGGCTGCGCTCTAACCAACTGAGCTACACGCCCCCGGTCGGGGCGTCGCCCGAACGAGACTCGCTATTTTAGGGCCTGCTGGCAGGCTGTCAAACGCAAATGTGGCGTGCGGGCTAGCATTTTTCTAGCCGGAATCGGCCTGTACGCGGTCGGGCAATGTCGGAATAATCCGCCCCCGCTGACTCCCGCTCCGGCCCCCGGCCGGCGCGTCTCCCTACACCGAAAGACCAGGGACGCACGGATGCCCCACGCCCCCCTCCGTATCGGCGCCACCGCCGCCTTGCTGCTTGCCGCCTCGTCGCCGCTGACTGCTGCGCCGCCCACGCCCGAGCTGGCGCTGTCGATCAGCCCGCTGCACACCGTGGACTACGATCAGCCGACCAAGGACGAGATCAAGGCCTGCAAGGTCGAGCCGGAAAAGGTTGGTTCCGCCAGCTCGTGGGTGGTCCGCACGGCAGACGGCAAGCTGCTCCGCAGGTTCTCCGACACCAACGGTGACAACCAGCCCGACGCCTGGTGCTACTTCAAGGACGGCCTGGAGGTCTACCGCGACGTCGACACCAACTTCGACCGCAAGGCGGACCAGCACCGCTGGTTCAACACCGGCGGCATGAAGTGGGGCGTCGACAAGAACCAGGACCAGGCCATCGACTACTGGAAGCGGATCTCGCCCCAAGAGATTGGCGAGGAGCTGGTCGAGGCGATCAAGACCAAGGACCAGGCCGCGTTCGAGCGGCTGCTGCTCAGCGAAGCGGAACTGCGTTCGCTCGAGGTCTCGCCGACGCTCCGGGCGCAGTTTGCGCGCCGCGTGCAAGAGGCCGCCAAGTCGTTTGGCGAGCTGGCAACGCGTCAGCAGACGCTCTCGGCGAGCAGCCGCTATATCGATTTCGGAGCGGCCCGGCCCGGCGCCATCCCCGTGCCCCCCGGCGAGGACGGCCCCGAGGCGATTGTCTACGAGGGGGCCTCGGCGCTGGTCGAAACCAACGGCAAGAGCGAGCAGCTGCAGCTCGGCGTGCTGATCCAGGCCGGCGAAGCCTGGCGGCTGGTCGACGCCCCGCAGATCGGCGGCGAAAACGTCGAGCTGTCGGGCGTGTTCGCCCTCAGCCGCTACTCCTCGACCAACCCGTCTGCCGCGGCGCCGCCGTCGGACAAGGTACAGGAGCTGATGGAAGGACTCGAGAAGCTCGACGCCCGCCGCGCGGGCCTGCCGCCACAGGAAGCGGCCAAGCTGATCGATCAGCGTGAAGAGCTGCTGCTGCAGCTTGTCCAGGCGACCGACGACCCGCAGCTCCGCGAGCAGTGGTTCACCCAGCTGGCCGACATGTACAGCTCGGCCGCAATGGAGGGAGCCTACCCCAAGGGCGTGGAACGCCTGGATCAGCTCGGGAAGCTGCTAGTCAAAGAGAAGGCCAGCAGCGAGGTCACGGCGCACATCGCGTACCTGCGGATCTGGACGGACTGGATCCTGCAGAGCCAGAACCCGAAGCTCGACTTCGCAAGAGTTCAGGACAACTGGGTCAAGCAGCTGCAGTCGTTTGCTAAGCAGAACCGCGGGACCGCCGACGCCGCCGAGGCGTGCCTGCAGCTCGGCATGACGCTTGAGTTCGCCGGCGAGACCGACGAGTCGCTCGAATGGTACGAGACCCTTGCCAAAGAATACGCCGGCACGCCGCGTGGCGAAAAGGGCCGCGGCGCGGTGCGTCGCCTCAACTCGGTTGGCAAGCAGATCTCGCTCAGCGGGCCGACGCTCGACGGCCGCTCAATCGACCTCAAGCAGCTCCGCGGCAAGCACGTGCTGATCCAGTACTGGGCCACCTGGTACCCGTCCAACAAGACCGAGATGGCCGTGATCAACCAGGCCCTTTCGAAGTACGCCAAGTCCGGCTTCACGGTGCTCGGCGTCAACCTCGACAGCTCGCCCGCCGACGCCAAGGCCTACCTGGCAGAGAACCGTTACCCCTGGCCCAATATCTACGACCAGGACGGGCTCGAGGGGCGGCTCGCTACCGAGATGGGCGTGATGACGCCCCCGCTGATGATCCTTGTCAATGACAAGGGCGAGGTGGTTAACCGGAACGTCCACGTGTCGGAGCTCGACGCCGAGCTCAAACGCGTGCTCCGGTAGCAGGTCGGGCGGCGGTTAGAACGAACCCCGGCGGAGCTTGCGGCCGGCAAACCCAAGCGTTACGCGACGCTGGTTGCGGCGGCGGGGACGGTTGGCCCGATTGCGAGAATAGTCTTTCCGGCGGGGCTGGTCTTCGTAGCCGAGTCCCTCGCGGCTCTGTTCGTAAGCGAATTCAATATTTGCGTAGGTCAACATCGCGGTAGTCCTTGCGAAAGCTGCTGTCAGTAGCGGGCTCGTGAGTGTGGTTTCCGCAGAGGTTCTGCTCTGCTTCGGGAACCGCTTAATGCACCTCGCGTGCCAATTCCGCAAGCAATGCCGGACGCCAGGCCCGGCAGCGGCGAAAGCAGCGGAACCAGGAGCTTATTTCTCGAAATTCCTGCTCGCGTGCTCGGGCAACTGCCTGTGAGGGCGCCCGAGCGAGCCGACGTTGTCCCTCGGTTAGTGAACCTGAGCGGCGCCGCGAGAAAAGCCCGCGAGAAATGGCCGCTAGAAATGGCCGCTGCGCGATCTCCTACGCCCTTCGAGCGGCCGCTCCGGCCGGGGGCGGACGGTGTAAGTGGCGTCATTCGCCGCTGTAAACGCTTGCTGCCAATCGACTTCCGCGGCTCCACCAGAGTAGTGAGGCCGTTTCACCATTTTGGTGAAACGCGCCGCGGCCCCGGCGGCCGCAACTCGGGCGGCGCGGGCCTAGACCGCCGGCCAGTGCGTCGAGCCCCAAAGGGGTCGGACGCGTGGTGGTAGCGGGAAATTGCGGCCGCACCCGCCCGCAGCGGATCTTGGCAACGCACCGCATAGACTGCGGCGCAGGGTTTCAATCTCTGCACTCAGGGCGAATAAGGCAAAGGACGTGCCATGGTCCGCCGACCGGCACGCGAGGGTGGGGAGAACGGCCGTCAGAATCCGCACAAAGCTCGCATAGCGTCGTTGGCCGCGGCCCGCTACACTCCGCCTCGTCTGACGCAACCTAGCTCCCCCGCACTCTGCGTCGACCGACCCGCCTGTCCGAAGAGCGTTCGTCCCGCAAGATGCAGGGCGTTCGGCAGGCCGAAGGGGAATGGATTCCTCCGGAGATCTAGCATGGATTCGTTCGACACGCTGCCTTTGGCGGCGGGAGTCTCGTTGCACGCCGCCGGCGTGCTGGTTGCCTGCCTGAGCCGCCTCTCGTTCGGCTCGACGGTCAACCTTTTCCTCCGCGTTGCGTTGCTGGCGATGGCCGTGCTGATCAGCGGCCTGGCGATGCAGAGCGCCCACTACGGCTTCTCGAGCTGGGCATTCTCGGCCCTGACACTCGGGGCGATGGTCATCGTGGCGGTGCTCCACAGCCACCACGTCGAGCAGGACCCGGTGCTGTACCGCGTGGTTTCGGCCCGCCGGTAGCGGCCCGCTAGCACCCCGACGACGGCGCGGAAGCGCGGGTTGGGCAAGGTGCGCGCGTGGCGTCACCGACAAAACCGGAAAAAAGCTCCCCTTCGGCGCCATCGATAGCCGAAACACTTTCCCTAGCGGGAGTTGCCTTGGGGGGGCATCCAGGCCGTAGGGCCGTTTTCTCTCTCAGTGCATGCAAGCCGCTGGGTCTGACGCTCGCCAACTGGCGGCGCCAGCAGCCCAATCATCTGCAGCTTCACTACTGCGATGTCCGCAGTGAACGCATTGGTAAGGGGGAAGACAATGACCAGTCGTAACTGGGTAGCAATGGCGGCCGTGGCCGCGTTGTTGTGGCCGTCGCTTGCTGCGGCTGGCCCGCAAGAGAAGGCGATGGCCCAAAACATCGCCCAGTCTGTCAAGGACAGCGGCAAGCTCTCGAATTATCGCCTTGGGGTCTCGTTCAACGAGGGCGTCGCGACGCTGTCGGGGTCGGTCACCGATGCGGCTCAGGCCCGTCAGGCGGTGCGGATCGCCAAGAGCGTGCCGGGCGTCGAGAAGGTCGTGAACCAGCTGCAGCTTCCGCAGCAGGCGCAACCGGCCGGCTTCGAGTCGCCCAAAGAAGAAAAGTCGGGCGGGCTGCTGATGTCGCTCCGCGAGGTCAGCCAGCCGTCGGCGTCGCTCCCGATGCCGGCCCCGCAGCAGCCGCAGCTGCGTCCGACCAACAACTCCCCGATGCCGATGGGCCGCGGCCAGCTTCAGCCCGCCGCCTACCAGCAGGGTGTTCAGCAGGCCCAGTGCGCGGGTTGCCAGAACGGCGGCGGCTACGCTGCTGGCGGTGGCAGCGGCGCCGGCGGCTACGACAACCCAAACATGCCCGGCTACGCCTGGCCGAGCTACGCGGCGAGCCCGAACTACGCGGCCCTGACGTACCCCAAGCAGTACTCGCCCACCGCTTGGCCGTACATCGGCCCGTTCTATCCGTACCCGCAGGTCCCGCTGGGATGGCGTAAGGTCTGCCTGGAATGGGACGACGGCTGGTGGTTCCTGGACTTCAGCCACCACCAGTGCCAGTAACACCCCGGCGTTGCTAGCAACGAGAAACAACAAGCCGCCGGCGCCCTCGAGCGCCGGCGGCTTTTTTCGTAGGCGCTGGTTGGAGGGCGCCGGGCGCTGGTTCTTGGGTGGCCAGCACTGCCAACAATGCGAATTTGCCGGCATTCAAGGGACCCACAACGGCGCGGTACGCCCCTCGGTGAGGGCGTTCACTTGCGCCCAGCGCCCTCCAACCAGCGCCACACAATGTTTTTTCGGCACAATCCTATTTACCCGCAAGTTTTGCCCAGCCTGACTCGATACTTAAAACCAGCGATGGAAACAGCGGCGCAGGGAGCGTTGCTGAGCACGCCGCCTCAAGGCGGTTGGGCGTGGATTGAAGGAACGAGGTTTTTCCGATGACCAGCACCTTTACACTTTCGGGACCGCAGCGACTGGCCGTGGGGCTCTTGCTCGCCACGCTGTCGATGGGCTCGACCGGCTGCTTCTGGGGACTCACCACCATGGGCCCGAGCCTCGGCGTGCTCGCCGTGCCGACCCCTGTGAGCCCGTTCTATCAGAAGACCGCCGAAGACGACTTCTGGAACAAAGAGCGGTACGAGCGGGTGCCCATCCTGGGCCCGATCACCTCCGGCGGACCGCCGGTGGCGCTCGACCCGCCGAGCGACGACGAGATCATCCGCGCCCTCGAGAAGGCGCAGCCGGTTCAAGGCGGCATCCCGATGCTGTACGAGCGCAACCGCAACAACGTGCACATCGTGGTCTGCAAGATCTCCGACTACGTGGACCCGGTCCGGGTGTACCCGATGATCGGCCCCGCGCAGCAGCACCACGCCCACTACAAGTGCACCGTGTACTACGAGGACGTCCGCCGCGTTGGCTGGCCGGTGCCCCACACCCTGCGGGACGAAGACGCCCAAGAGGTGCTGTACATCGACCACAACCACCTGCACATGGTGGCCGGCGACACGGGCGAGTGCTCGAATTACTGATGCGGCCCCCGGCCTAACCACCGGGGACCAAAACCTTCCACGCCCGACGGGCCGGACGCATCCGCTGCTGGGCGTTGCGTCTGGTCCGTTTGCTTTGTTTCGAGGTCTGCTATGCCGCGCCTGACGCCTTGCCTGGGATGGATCGCCGCGTCGGCGTTGCTGGCGGCGGCGCGGGTCGCGGCCGCCCAAGAACCAGCCGCCGCCCAAGAGCCGGCCGCCGCCGAGGCCACGCAGAGCCTGTTCGACTTGTTTGTCGCCGGCGGCCTCCTGCTGTGGCCGATCGTCATCGCGTCGATCGTGATGCTGGTGGTCACGATCGAGCGGCTGGTTTCACTGCGGCGCAGCATCGTCGTGCCGGGGCCGTTCATCAAGTGCTTCCTGACGCAGATCCGCGAGGGCGAGTCGCAGGACGGGGCGCTCGTGATGTGCGAATCCGAAACGAGCCACATCGCCGAGGTCTTCGAGGCCGGCGTCCGCCGCTGGGGCAAGCCCGCGGTAGAGGTTGAGCAGGCGATCCTCGACGAGGGCGAACGCTCGGCCAACCGGCTCCGCCGCAACCTCCGCGTCATCAACGGCGTCGCGCAGGTCTGCCCGCTGCTCGGGCTCCTAGGCACGGTCGTCGGCATGATGAAGGCCTTCCAGCAGATCGCCGGCGCCGACGCCATGGGCCGGCCCGAGTCGCTTGCCGGCGGCATCAGCGAGGCCCTGCTCTCTACCGCCGCCGGGCTGAGCGTCGCGATCCCGGCGCTGATCCTCTACCTGCACTTTGTGGGGCGCGTCGACTCGCTCGTGATGGAGATCGACCGCCGCGGGCAGGAGCTTGTGCACCTGATCTCCGCCGAGGCGCTCAGCGACCGCCGCGGCAAACGCAAGAACGCCGCCTAGCAACGCAGCCGCCAGAACCGGTAGCCAACGATGCCGCTGAAAGTCACCCAAGACGAAAACCTCAACCTGAACCTCACGCCGATGATCGACGTGGTGTTCCTGCTGGTGATCTTCTTCATGGTGGCCACCAAGTTCTCCGAGTCCGAGCGGAACATCGAACTCGAGCTGCCGCAGGTCGCCGCCGCCGGCGACGCCGCCGCGCCCGCCAAGCCAAGGAACATCACAGTCACCGCCGATGGCGCGACGCTGCTCGACGGAGTCGAGGTCACGCTCGGGAAGCTCACGTCCACCCTCGCCGAGGCGGTCCGCACGACCTCGGATGTGCAGGTCGTCATCAACGGCGACGCCCGCACGCCGTTCCAAGCCGTGGCCGCCGCGCTGGCCGCCTGCCGCGAGGCGCGGGTCGAGGACCTCGGGATCACTGTGGAGCTGGCCGCCAAGGCGGGCGGGCGGCTCCGCTAACCACCGAAGCGCCTTCCGCCGCCCAGAAACTGAGGCCGACCAGCGGGAGGCCGGCCTCCCTGGCTGAGAGCCGTTAGTCCGCAACCCACTCACCAATCAGCCATCTAAGGGAGGACGTCGTGACGATCGCTCCGGTGATGGCTTGGATCGGCGGCGGCACGCTGCTGCCGATCTTGCTGTGGGGCTCGCTGGCGGTCAGCACCGCCGCGTTGCTGGTGATGATGCGCACCCGCTGGGGCCAGGAGCGACCGACGCACCGCTACGTGATGCTGTCGGTCATCGCGCACCTGCTCTTGATCTGCGTCGCGACCACCATCCGCTTTGCTTCGCTGCCGGCCGGCGACGGGCCCGGGCCGGTCAAGGTGCGGATCGTCATGCGAACGCCGGCGGACGACACGCCGGTCACGCCGCTAGAAAAGGAACCGCTGCCGGTCGAGCCAACGACGCAGGACGCCGAGGTGAAGCCGGCGCCCGCAGACCCCGAACCGGCGCCCGACGCTTCATCAGAGCCTGCGACCGAGCCGGAACCAGAACTGCCACTTGAACGCGCGCCCGAGCGGCCCGAGCCGAAACAGCCAACCGTCATTGAACCGGCGCAAGAGTCGCCTTCCAGGGTTGCCCCCGAGGCAGTGCCGCTGCTCCCGCCCGAGCTCTTGCAGCCAGCGCCGGCAGAGTCGGAACCGGTCGATCCGCCGACGAACGAGGCCAGCCCTCCCCTGCCCCAGCCGACAACACCGCAAACAGCCGAGCCCCCACAGCCGGCGCCCCAGCAGCCGGCCGCGCAGGAGATGGCGCCAATCGCCCCGCCGGTTCCCGCTGACCAACCACCGCCGACCACACAGCCCGTTTCACTGCCGCCGGCCAACACGGCGTTTGTCTCACGGGAAGGCGACGAACGCGTCCGCCGCATCCTCGAGGAGGGAGGCGACGCCTACACCGAAGACGCGGTCGCGGCGGCGCTCGCCTGGCTGGCGACCGCCCAGTCGCCCGACGGACGCTGGGACGCCGACCGCTGGTCGGCCGGCCGAGAGCGCGGCGCCGTGCTCGGCCACCCGCGGACGGGCGTTGGCATGAACGCCGACGCCGGCATGACCGGGCTGTCGTTGCTGGCGCTGATGGGCGCCGGCCAGTCCCACGACCAGGGTCCGTTCGCAAACATCATCCGTGACGGCCTGGCCTACCTCATCCGCAGCCAGGCGGCCGACGGCAACTTGTACGGCGAGGCCACGCTGTACGCCCAGACCTACTGCCACTCGATGGCGACCTTCGCCCTCGCCGAGGCGCTCGCCAGCACCAGCGACGAGCGTCTCCGCCCGGCGGTGGTCCGCGCTGTCCAGTTCTTAGAACGCCGCCAGGACCCACGCGGCGGCGGCTGGCGTTACCGCCCCGGCGACTCGGGCGACATGAGCCAGCTCGGCTGGATCGTGATGGCGCTCCGCAGCGCCGAGCTGGCCGACGTGCCGATCCAAGCCGAGACATGGGACGGCATCGAGCGGTTTGTTCGCTCCACTCAATGCGGGCAGCACCTCGGCCTGGCGGGCTACCGGCCGAACTCGCCACCGAGTCACAGCATGACCGCCGAGTCGCTCTACTGCCGGCAGATCCTCGGCCGGCCGATCCCGGGCACGGCCTCGGCGCAGGCGCTAGAGTACGTTTCTCAACAGCCGCCCGGCCGTGGCCAGGCCAACTACTACTCGTGGTACTACGGCACGCTGGCCCTGCACCACCACCGCCGTGTGTCGGCCGGTGCGGAGAACGCCTGGCGGGACTGGAACGATGCCCTGAAACGCACGCTAGTGAACTCCCAAGTGTCCGAAGGGGTCAACAAGGGGAGCTGGAGCCCGCACTCCGTCTGGGGGGGCTGCGGCGGCCGGGTCTACACGACTGCCCTGGCGACCATGTGCCTAGAGGTCTACTACCGCTACGACCCGGACGAACTGGTCCGCGACCCCTGGATCGCGGCCCGCCAGTTCCCCGGCGCCCTCCGCTAGACGTCCCGGCCGTTTGACTCGGGTGGACGGGCCAGTAGAATGGACTAACTCCGGCGGCCCGTAAGGTTTACGGCAAGCGCCCGAGTTTTCTGCCGTATCCGCGTGTGAGGCTCGTATGTTTACCCCAGGCCCGTTCCAGTTACTGATCGTGCTGCTGATTGTGCTGCTGCTGTTTGGCAGCCGCCTGCCCAGCGTCGCGCGGTCGCTCGGTCAAAGCCTGACCGAGTTCAAAAAGGGCGTGAAGGGCATCGAGGACAAGTCCGCGGACAAGGAATAGCCGCGTCGACTAACCACAGCAGACGCGGCCTGAGTTGTGGCGGCGGGCCAGCCGCGGCGTGACCAGCCGCACGGCTACCAGCGGTTTCATCAAGTTGCTGGCGGGAAACACCCCAATGGGAAGCACTCAAGTGGCGTTGGCGTTTATCGGTGGCATGGGCCACATGGAGATGCTGATCATTGGCGGCATCGCGGTGCTGCTGTTCGGCAACCGCCTCCCCTCGGTGGCGCGGTCGATGGGCCGCAGCCTAACCGAGTTTAAGAAGGGCATGAGCAGCGTCACCGACGAGTGGAACGACGCCGTCAAGAGCGAGCCCTACGACTCAATCCCGCACGACGACCGCGAGGCCCCGTCCGCCGGCGCCTTTGTCCCGCCTGACGCAGAGCACAACGACGACCGCGGCGCGTCCATCTAGGCCCCGCCGCGGCTCTAGCGGAACCCTTTTCGCCCGACCCGTCTGGCGAACCACCGCAGGCGTTGCTACAATCCCGTTCTCGAAAGGGCGATTAGCTCAGTTGGTTAGAGCGCTGTGTTCACACCGCAGAGGTCACAAGTTCGAGTCTTGTATCGCCCACTGCTTCTAAGTTACGCCGAATTAAGCGTATAAGTTACCTGCCGACGGTCGGCAGCGCGGCACTTCCCCAGAGCGCAAAACGGTACATACCGTTTTGCGATCCTCGATTAGGGAGTTCGCGCTATGCCACGCCTCAACCAGGCCGTCCCGAAGTACCGCAAACACCGCGCTAGCGGCCAAGCGGTCGTCACTCTCAGCGGGCAGGACCACTACCTCGGCCCGCACGGCACCAAGGCCAGCACCATCGAGTACGATCGGCTGATTGCCGAGTGGCTCGCTAATGGCCGTGAGTGCAGCCAGCCCCAGGCTGAGATCACCATCGCCGAGCTGTGCGTCCGGTACCTCAAATTCGCCAAGGGGTACTACGTCAAAGACGGCCGGTGCACCAAGGTCACCCCAGACATCAAGTGCGCGCTGAAGTACCTCCGCACGTGGTACGGCAAGAATTCGGCTGTCGAGTTCGGCCCGGTCCGCCTGCGGGCTCTGCGGCAGCGAATGGTCGACGACGGTCACAGCCGCCGCTACGTCAATGACCACTGCGACCGCATCAAGCGGATGTACAAATGGGCGGCGGGCGAGCAGCTAATCCCGGCCGACGCCTACCGCTGTCTGACGATGGTCGAGGGGCTCCGTCGGGGCCGAACTGAGGCCCGGGAGACGGCTCCGGTCATGCCCGTCGACGACGCCACGGTCGACGCCACGCCGCGCGGTCGATCGAGCTGGTCGCCACCTGCAGCGCCCATGGATCGAAGAGCGCCGCGCAGACCGACTGGTCGCCCCTGGCTGGCCACGACGTGGTGGTCGTGCCGGACAACGACAAACCGGGCGCGGAGTACGCCGAGGCCGTGGTGCGGCTGCTGGGGGGCCTCTCGCCTGCCCCCACGGTCCGCGTAGTGACGATCGATGCGTTGCCGGGTGGCGAGCCGATGCCGGTTGGCGGCGACCTGGTCGACTGGATCGAGGCCCACGGCGACGCCGCCACGCCCGAGGTGCTGGTCGCCAACCTCGAGGAGCTGGTCGCCGCCGCCGAGCCAGTCGACCTGACCGCCGGTCGCCCCCAGCCGCCCGCCGCCTACCTCCCGTTCCCGGTCGAGGAGCTGCCCGAGCCGGTGCGCGGTTTCGTGATTGCCGGCGCCAAGGCGATCGGTTGTGACCCGGCGTTCCTCGCGCTGCCGATGCTGACCGCGGTCGGCGCGGCGATCGGCACGACCCGCCGCGTGGAACTCAAACGCGGCTGGTCGGCGCCGCCGATCCTGTGGACCGCGGTGGTGGGCGAGAGTGGCACCAGCAAGACCCCGGCGTTCCGCCTGGTGATGGCGCCCGTGCGTGAGCTGCAGCGCCGGTACCTCGAGGAGCACGCCGCCCAAGAGAAGGCGTACCTTGAGGACGTAGCGTTTCACGAGAAGGCCCACGCCGAGTGGAAACGCGACAAGAAAACAACCGACGCGCCGCCGATCAAGCCCGAGCCGCCCCAGGCGACCCGCCTGGTGGTGGGCGACACCACGGTCGAGGCCCTCGCGCCGATCCTGCTGGCGAACCCGCGGGGCGTGCTGCTGGCTAGGGATGAGCTAGCCGGCTGGTTTGGATCATTCGATCGCTACAGCGGCGGCAAGGGCGGTTCCGACTCCGCACACTGGTTGAGCATGCACATCGCCGAGACCATCGTGGTCGATCGCAAGACCGGCGTCTCCCGGACCATCGTGGTCCCCGAGGCGGCCGTCTGGGTCACCGGCGGGATTCAACCGGCGGTCTTGCACCGTGCCCTCGGCGCTGAGCACCGCGACAGCGGCATGGCCGCCCGGTTGCTGCTGGCCCACCCACCGCGCATCGCCAAACGTTGGACCGAGGCCGACATTGATCCCCAGGCCGAACGCGACCTGGCCGAGCTGGTCGAGCATCTGTACAGCCTTGAGTACGATATCGACGACCAAGGCGTCGACGCCCCTGGAGTGCTGCCCCTCACGCCCGACGCCAAGGCGATCTACAAGCGGTTTTACAACCAGCACGCCCGTGAGCAGGCCGAGCTAACGGGCGACCTAGCCGCCGCGTGGTCGAAACTCGAGGAGTACGCCGCCCGGCTGGCCCTGGTGGTCCACCTGATCCGCTGGGCCGCCGGCGACCTTCCCGAGGACGGCAGCAGCGATAACACGGTCGACGCCGCGAGCATGGCCGCCGGCATCGCGCTGGTCGCCTGGTTCAAGCGCGAGGCCCGCCGGGTCTACCGCCAATTGAGCGAGTCCGACGACGACCGCCGCCTGCGTCAACTCGCCGAGTGGATCGAGCGCAAGGGCGGCAAGGTCACCGCCCGCGAGGTGCAGCAGGGCCGACGCGACTGCCCCACCGCCGCCGACGCCGAGGCGGTGCTCGAGGAGCTGGTCGCCGCGGGTTGGGGCGCGTGGTCGGTATCCGCCCCTACTGCCAAGGGCGGCCGACCGTCCCGCATTTTCGTGCTGTCTACGGCGTCTACGTCTACACAACCTCACAATTCCCGCGGTTAGGCAGGGTTTCGTAGACGTAGACAAGGAGGCGGTCGCGATGCGCGTCGTCGCCGTACAATCGGTGATGCCCTGGTTGGCGTCGCGTAGCCGCGGGGGATTATGGGGCGGTCCGCGTAGACCGTGGGGGAGGTCCGTTTCTAGGCGGCACGGCGTGGCAGACGGCAACTCAGCCCCGCTCGTTTTTCGGCGAAATTCGGGGGTTCGGGAATCTGGGCAAGCGATGCCCCCCAAAAAAACCTCCCAAGAAATGCACGCGGCTAGGGCTCCGTCTGCCGGCCTAGCCGAGCGGAGTACCACGGCCCCCCTCCCCGTACGCCAACTACGACGCCGCGTAGGTACTACCTGGCCCGTGACCCTCGGCCACCAAGGGGAACTGCCGCCGATTGCAAATCCGTCCCCGTCGACGCGGGGGCCGTAGTAGTAGAACCCCCCTTTTCCTGATTCGATATGCGAGGCGCATTCGATGGGCGGCGCCTGTAGGGGGCGCCAGTGGGCAGCGAGGACCCGACCGGCCAACTAGGTTCTTCCCGATGGCCCCCCGCGCGGGCTACGCCCCGGGTGATCGGGGAGTTTTTTCACACGCGGCGCCTTGAACACCGGTGGTGGTGGTTTTTCTATCGTTGCATTCAAGACCGCGAATCCGCCCCTCATGGGCTGATGACTGTCTGGGAGGTTTGGTTCGGACCTCTTTGCACGGCGTTTGGGCTCAAGCGGTCCCGCACTCATCCTGTCCGCGTGCTATGTTTTGGGTTAGTTGCTTCAACTAGCGCGCATGTGGGGGGAATCTGGTGCATTCGATTCAGGACTCGCAGAACCTACAACCCGAAGAGCAGGCTGTGGTGCAGATCGCGGCCAAGAATCAGGGGGTCTGCGAGATCGTCAATCGCCCTGAAACGCGCGGGCCGGCTATTCGCGCTGGCAACGACAAACTGTTCGATGCCAATGATCACTCTTACGCGATGCGGTGTTGCGAGACGATCCCGCACCTGATTGAGCTGCGGCTCTTGAAGGTATCGGGGGGCGCGAAGCGGTTTGAATTGACCAACTTTGGCTGGCAGTTGAGCCGCAAGTTGACCGCCGCGGAAAAAGCCGAAGACGGTCTGTTGAAAGATGACACCAAACTCGCTGCGGCGAGTCATTCTGACGATCAACACGCGCGAACGCAGCCGCTTGGCGACGACCGTCCGCTCTCAGCTCTCTTGATCGAAGAGCTGTCTGAGACTATCGAGTCTGAGTTGGAATCCGAGGAACAGAGGCCAGCTGTCGAGGCCCCGGAACAACCGCAGCTGAGGCCTCCGCGACCGGCTCGACGAGAGGTTCCCGACTTTGGGATGAAGCAAGATGCCAGTCCCAATTTGGTCGCAGCCCTAGGACTTGACGACGGGTTCCTGCCGCCAGAACCGCAGACGCTCGAAGAGACTGGTCTTACTAGCGCCGCCATTGAAGATCTGATTTTGAAGGTCGTGCAGAACGCCGGTTCGATGACGGGCCGGCAAATCTCGGACGTGATCTGCCTGCCGCTTGCAATACTGGAAGATTGTTTCACCGTGCTGCGGAACCGCCAGTACCTCTCGCCGACAGGGTCGGCGATGCTGGGCGACTATGTTTACCAGCTCACCGACAGCGGTCGCGAGCGGGCGCGACTGGCGCTGAAGGAGTGCGCCTACGCAGGGCCCGCGCCGGTGCCGCTCGAAGACTACGTAGACTCGGTCCACGCCCAGACAATTCGCACCGAGAAGCCCAAACGCCCGCAGCTGGAGAAGGCGTTTTCGGACATTAATGTCGAGCCCGAGATGCTCGCCCAATTGGGCCCCGCCATCAGCGCGGGTAGGGGCATGTTCATCTATGGACCACCGGGCAACGGGAAGACGACGATTGCTCAACGCATTACACGTTGCTTCGGTCAGAACATCTTGGTGCCGCACGCCATCGTCGAAGACGGGCAGATCATCAAGCTCTACGACGCCTCGTGCCACGAGACGGTCGAGTCGAAGCTTGGCGCCCTGCTGAAGGAGTGCGAACACGACCGGCGGTGGGTTCGCATCAAACGACCAACCGTTGTCGTCGGCGGCGAGCTTACGATGGACAGCCTCGAGCTCAAGCACGACCCCGTGAGCCACATCAGCGAAGCCTCATTGCAGCTGAAGAGCAACTGCGGCAGCCTGCTGATCGACGACTTCGGACGGCAGCGCGTGAATCCGACCGACTTGCTCAACCGCTGGATTGTGCCGCTCGAGAACCGCATCGACTACCTGGGCCTCGCCAACGGCAAGAAGATTCAGGTGCCATTCGAGCAGCTGATCATCTTCTCCACTAACCTCGAGCCTCACGACTTGGCAGACGACGCCTTCCTGCGCCGCATCCCGTTCAAGATTGAGATCGGGGCACCCTCACGCGAGGAATTCGCCAAGCTGTTTAGCATGTTTGCGAAGAAGCTAAAGGTGGAGTGCCCGCCAGAATGCCTGGAATACTTGCTCGCCAGCCACTACGACGCGTGTGGTCGGCCGCTGCGCCGCTGCCAGGCGCGCGACCTGCTCGACCAAGCGTCCCACTTCTGCGAGTACAACGAACTTCCTCCAGTAGCGACTCCGGAGATACTGGACCACGCGGTGAAGAACTACTTCACTGCGTTGGAGGGGACCGAGTAGCCGCGACGCGGCGTGTTCGCGCGACAGGCACTTGTCGATGACTGCGTGGCTAAGGACCCCTTGATTTGTAATCGCGAGCACGTAAGCCGGCCTCCCGATGGTCGACCTCGGAACAATGGCGGCGTGGGAATCAACAGGGAGCGATCGCTGATCCCGGTACCGGAGTTGGCTGCGACTCGACCGGCACTACCAGCGACGACAAACCTTGGCTAGCCGTCGCAGATTGCTGGTACCGCACGGCGCTGATTGGATCGAGCACAAGACTGGCGAGTCCCTCGCTACTTAGGTAGCCGATTGGGCGGTTGTCATCGTCGACCACCACCATCTGACTTTCGTCAGAGACCGTGAATGCATCGAACATCTCGCTGAGCGTCTGGGTCTGGTGGAGTGTCGGTGGTTGCCGAAGCGTCTGCGATCCGCTCGAAGACGCCAACTGGCCGGGGTCGATCACTCCGACTAGCGTTCCCTCATCGTCGACGACAGGGAAGCATGGCGAGCAGAGCAGTTGGGGCGATACAACGCCGGCCGCTAGGCCGGAATCGAGTTGATGCGTTGTAAACGTAATGGGGAACATTTCCATTAAGTCCTGAGCGATCACTTCTTCGAACGGCACGCCTTCGTCCATGTTGGTCCGCCAGGTTGAGATCTGATCGCGCAGCTGTTGGGCGTGTACTACACAGTCTCCACCGCAGCTCTGCAGGTGGCAAAAGGTGGTTTCACACTGGTCGAGTTGTGCGGCGATGGACTGATCAGCGGACCACGGCACGACCAAAGCGGACAACGTCGGCGAAGTGCGAGCGGCCCGGGCCAGGGTTTCACAGCTTGAATAGCTAGTGGCGAGCTGTTTGGCGAACTGCTCAGCGGCTTCCGGCGATCGATTCAGCAGAAGCGCAAAGGCGTTTGCCGCCAGCACGCCCCCAATCTCCTGTTCTCCAAGATCTTCAGCGATGCACTTGGCAAGATTCGTCGACAGGTGCTGCACCGCCCGGACGCCGCTTTGCTGTTCGATAAGCGGCAGGAAGTCGACCCCAACGACTAGCAGGCTGACGGGGCCTGTCCGCCCCGACAGGTTTCGCTCTTGGATCTGGCGTTCGAGTCCACGTCGACTAGGCAACCCCGATGCGGAATCCAGCATCGCGTGCTGGCCAAGCCGGCGTTCGAATTCTAGCCTACGCACGCCCGCCCTCAGCCTGGTGAGGAGCTCTCCAAGGTTTGTGGGCTTTCGCACAACGTCATCGACGCCCAACGTTAGCAACCGCTCACAGCTTTCCCCGGACGTGAAGTCATGGATCGCAATGCGATACTGGTAATGGGCCGTACGAGTGGCCGAGATGATTTGATCTGCTTCCTCCCCAACGAGCGTATCGATCAGCAGAATTCCGGGGCACGTATCCCGCCGCCACGGGCTGTCCTCGCTGTATTCCGTCGTGGCAGTTACGTGATAACCGAACAGCGACAGGGTCCACGACAGCTCACGGAGCACAGCGCGGTCGGTCGAAACGATTGTGACGGATAACGCGGATTCGTCGGTCTTCACGGCCAGTAGTATCCATTTTGTGAGTCGGCGCTGAGGTACCCCAGGCTAAAGCGTAGCATTCGCCTTAGCTCTTGCTGCGCGTCCTGCCCAATAAGGTAGGGTTTCGATGCCCACAGAGTTCGCGGACACGGTATGGTCTGCGCCTTCTCAGCCGAGGTTTACCCCCGCAGCAATCGAGGCCAGCAAAAGTGTTCTCAGCACTCACCAACGCGCAGGACGCCCGCCCGCGGTTCGAGTACTACCCGCTAAACAGCCCTCAGCTTCGGTCGGTAGAAGTAGATGAGTTCCCTTTCGTGATTGGACGGGGTGAGACCGCAACTCTGCAGGTGAATTCGACTTCGGTGTCGCGCGAACACGCCGAGGTCACCAAGACTCCCACGGGGTACCGGCTCCGCGACCTGGGAAGCACCAACGGCACGAGCGTGAACGGCCAAGCCACGAACGACTCTCCACTCGCCGATGGCGATTCGGTAAGCGTGGCCGACATCGATCTCACGTTTGTTTGCACCTCCATGGGAAGGCTGCAGCGCACCCTGACGCGACCTCTCGCGCGGCGGTCTGCTCCGCCCCTGCCGCGGGGTATCCCGCGTGAAGTCGCCGAGTCTCGCGGGATGAGCGAGGCGCTCCTTTACCAGTGCCTGCCAATTGAGTGGAGCCAGATCGTGCACCACGACTCGCAGCAGGTTCAAGCCGCAGCCATCAAGATCGCATCACCGCTAGAGTCGTGGATGCAAGTCGCCGACAGCAAGGACCCGGCCGCCGTGGCCTCGCGACTGGAGTCGCTCGCTTGGCAGCTAGCTTGCGAGCAGGCAGACCAGAAAGCGGCAGGACTGCCTCTACTGCTCGGCGTCGCACAGCGTGAGACCTACAGTCAGAATCTGCTCTCCGCCATCGAAACGGCCGCCGCCTGGCTGCCGACGCGACGCCGCATTGGGATCTCGATCCACTGGGAGTGGACGACCGATGCACCCGACGCAGCGCGGGTCTGTCAACTACTTCGCGACCGAGGCGTGATGTTATCGGTGGATGGTTTCGCAGGCGGCGGAGCCTGCATCGACGCGATGCAGCGATTCCCGCCCGATTATTTAGTTTTTGCCGAGCGACTGATCCGGGGCATCGCTACCCAGCCCAGGCGGATGCAGCAACTCGGCGTTCTGCAAGCCAACTGCGAGGCCTGCGGGATCAACACGGTCATGCCGGCATCGATATCGCACGAAGACGAGCTAGCGTGTGGGCAGATCGGCATCGGATCGCAACGACAGAATGCCACGCCCCAGTGCAGCGCCAGCGTGCCGCCCGAGCACGCGCTAGCCTGAGTGACAATAGGCACTTTTCACAATGGGGCTCCGTCCCCAAACTAGCAAACTGAGCACCGATGGCCTCAACAATCGCCACTCAAAGCACAGAAACGGCCGCCAAGCAGGCCGACGAGACCTCCTCCCTGACTGGAGAGCCGGCGGGATCGCAGAAGAACGGAATCCAGCTGCCGAGTGGCTACGTCACCACCGAACGCATCGGGTCAGGTGGGTACGGGGAAGTGTGGCGGGCGACCGCGCCGGGCGGCGTGGAGAAGGCAATCAAGATTGTCTATGGGCACTGCAGCGACGATCTAGCGGAGCGGGAACTCAAGTCGCTTGAGCGTATCCGTCAGGTGCGCCACCCCTTCGTGATATCGCTCGAGCGATTCGAGGTATTGGACGGGCGACTAATTATTGTCACCGAGTTGGCGGATATGAGCCTCGATGCGTGCTTCAAGGCCCACCAGGCCAATGGGCTGGTTGGAGTCCCACGCGAAGAGCTGCTGCGATACCTGCACGACGCCGCCGACGCGCTTGATTGTCTGGTAGATCAGCACTCCCTTCAGCACCTGGACATTAAACCTGAAAACCTCTTGGTCGTCGGCGACCACGTAAAGGTCGGCGATTTCGGGTTAGTAAAGGAGCTGGCGAATCGCACTCTCGATTCGATGATGGGCGGAATGACCCCGCTCTACTCAGCGCCCGAAGTGTTCGACGACCAGCCCTCGAAGCGCAGCGATCAGTACAGCCTGGCGATCGTTTTTCAGCAGATGCTGACGGGTCAGCTCCCCTTCCCAGGACGAACGCCGGCGCAACTCGCGAAGCAGCACACGCAGGCGGAGCCCAACCTGCAGCCGCTAGTAGAAAGCGACCGTACGATCATCCGACGGGCATTGGCAAAACGCCCCGAAGCACGGTTCGCCAGCTGCCGCGAGCTGGTGGCCGCCCTAGAAGCCGGGCGAATTACTCCGCCGCCCAAGCCCGTTGTTGGGGAGAGGCTCAGTTCGGCTAACGCCTCCGCTGACGCCAGCGGGTCGGCCCCCTACGCAGCGATGAAGACCGAGGCGCTTGCGGCATGCAAGGCGTCCGAGTCTGCGACGCAACCCAAGGGCGGCTCGGCTCAAGATAGCGCCGACACTAAGTCGAAGGCCAATCTCTCTTACCCGACCGCGGACGCGTGCAGCCAGGTCGTCGATGTCGAGACGCCCGATACGCACGCGGTCGAGCTGGACTGCCCGCCAACCCTGCTAGTCGCAATCGGAGGCATGGGCGCCGAGTTGCTGCAGCGCGTCCGTCAGCAGATTGGTGACGCGAATCCAGAGCGGCTGTCGGATGGGCTCCTGGCCTGGTTGGCGATTGACACTGATCGCCAGAGCCTCAATGAAGTAATAGGCGCGCACTCCGAGTTTGGCCTGCCTGCCGACGACGCACTACACACCCCGCTCAAACGCCCCAAACAGTACGGCGACGCGTCGCAGAACTTGCTGGGATGGGTAAGCCGCCGGTGGCTCTATAACATCCCCCGCTCGCTTGAAACTCGTGGCTACAGACCGCTCGGACGTATCGCCGCGGTCGATCATGCAGAGCCTATCCTGCGTAGCTTGTACCATCGCTTGAACCAACTCTCCGAGTCGAACCCCGGTGCGAAGCGCTTGCGGGTAGTGTTCTTGGCCGGCGCCAGCGGCGGCACCGGCGGCGGCGCCCTGATCGACATCGCGCAGGCGTCGCGGTCGCTCTCCAGAGATCTGGACGTTGAGCTTCAGATCGACAGCGTGCTGATCCTCCCGGAGCGACCCGCCGGCGTCGCCGATTCCCTCCCAATTGCAAACGCCTACTCGCTGCTCACGGAGCTCGCACACTCTCAGCAGCACGGCAATGTTGGCGAGAGCTCGCCCCACGGGCCAGCCGCACGTTTCGAATCGCAACAATCGCCCTTCGACGACTTCTACGTGGTGGTGGCCCCCCCAAGGACCGATCCTCAACGCCGCCAGCAGGCTCAGCGTTCGATCGTCGACTACCTGGCGCTTGACACGACCCCCGCCGCCGCTCTCCTGTCTGCGTGTCGACGCGCGCTCAAGACTGATAGCTTCCGATTGCGAACATTCGGGTGCGTCTACATGACTCCGGATGACGACCCGGGTGACCTTCTTACTCGGCTGAACGCGAGCGCGCTGGACAGCAGCCACCGCAGGATGACACTGCTTCTGTCTTGCGGCGATTGCTTGCAAGGACCAGACCTCGTAGCCCAGCGGCCTACGACGCGAGTGATCGACGGATGGCAGGGACGGACGACGCTTGTTGCCGAAGGCGCCGACCTCGCCCCACTCACGCTCGCGACGCGTCTGGCGGAGCACTACCCCGACATCGCAGAAGCTGCCGAGCGACTCTTCACCCGTAAAGATATCAATTGGCAAGACCTGCGACTGAACGGCGCCCCTGACTAGGCGTCCGCGCCGGGGAGGGTAGCAAGCCGAAGCGGAGAGCGACGTGCCGCTTCCTGGCATTCTTGATTGGCGAGCACCAACGAAGGCACGCGCGTCTGTTGGCGAGTTTCAGGGGTTTGAAATTGGGGGGAAGCGATATCCCCTTCGCCCTCCGGTGCCGTGCGTAGTTGCTACCTGGCCCGGCGGCGGTCGCCACCGAGGGGAACCGTCACAGAGCACAAATCCGTAGCCGTCGACGCGGGTGTCGTAGTAGTAGAACCCCCTGTTCCCGATCCGATATGCGACCTACATGCGATGGGCGGCGCCTGCTGGGGGCGAGGGTAGCCAGCGAGGACCCGACCGGCTAACTAGGTTCTTCCCGACGGCCCCCCGCGCGGGCTACGCCCCGGGTGGTCGGGAAGTTTTTTCACACGCGGTGCATTGAATACCGGTGGTGGTGGTTGGGGGCGCGGAGCATTGGCGGCGTCTCTGTGGGTAGGCCGTTGGGTAGGGAAATGGGTAGCGTTCCGCTCCCCTTGTACGCAGGGATCAACGGTTGCACTAAGCTGCCCACCGCCTATACTCGGGGAAACCAGCCAGAGCACGCTGACAGCCGAGGATTTCAGCGAATGGGCGTCTGGCCGAACGCGGCGTTCACACCGCAGAGGTCACAAGTTCGAGTCTTGTATCGCCCACTTCTTTTGCCCGCTCGGCTGTAGCGGGCGGCCGTCGCTGTTCCGGTGCGGCGGCCTGCGGGTCTATGACGCGGCGGCCGTCGTTGTCAAATTGTCGACGGTCGCCAATGGGTCAACGGACATCGGACCGTCAGCGGGAGCCCGGCTGATGGCGCCACCGGCCGCGACGCTCGCTTGCCGGTCACACAAGATGGCCGATTGGTGACGGTAATTTGGGCCGGCCCGCTAACATGGCCGGCCCATGCCTGTTCCCCTCCACTCAACGCCGGTCTCTGCTGGCCCGCCGGCGCCGTTGCCGGCGGGGGTGACGCGGTGCCCGCAAGCCGGGCCGCAGACGACGCTCGAGAACTGCTGCGCGGTGCAGGTCTACCTGCGTCCGCTCGACGGCGGGGCGCCGTTCAGCGTCATTGCCTGGCGCGACCGGCCGGCCCGCGTCCGGCCGATCGGCAGACCGCGGATTACCGCGCTGCGGCCGGGCGATTGGGCCCGGTGGAATGGCGGCGTGTTCGTTGTGGACGGGATCGAGGTGTGGCGTTAGGCCGCACGACGCATCTGGCGGGGGCCACGAGCGGTCAAACCTTGATCGTCGCCCCCGCGGCCAGCGGGCGGAGCTCTTCCATCAGCTCGCTGATCTGCAGCCGCTCGCGCTCGCGGAAGCGGTGCAGCGGCTCGGCCATGTGGTCCTGACAGATGTCCAGGCAGGCGAGCCCCGACTTGATGCCCTTGATTACCGCCGACGAGTGGCTGCCCACCCGGTACAGGTCGGTGACGCGGATCACCTGGCGGTGGAGCTGCTGCACGCGCTCAACCTCGCCGTTCAGCGCCGCATTGTAGAGGTCGACGTAGAGCCGCGGGAAAAGGTTGGCGCCGCCGTTGACGCCGCCGTGACCGCCCAGCAGGGTCGACTCGGCCAGCAGCTCTTCCGGCCCGACGAGGATCGACTTGTGCGGGTGCTGGTCGAACACCCGCCGCGCCAGGTGGAAGTACACCATGTTGGCCGAGCTGTCTTTGAAGCCCACCACGTTGGGGTGCTCGAGCGCGTGGCGGAGGGTCTCGATCTCGATGTGCAGCTTCGTGCACGACGGCATGTTGTACAGCATGACCGGCAGGCAGAGGTCGCCCACGATCGCCTCGAAGTACTCCTGCAGCTCGGACTGCCCAGCCGGGAAGTAGAACGGCGGCGCAAGCACCACGCCCTTGGCGCCGCACTCGGCGGCGTGCTCCGTCAGCCGCAGCGACTCGGAGTACGAGGTGTCGGTCACGCCGACCAGCACGGGGACGCGGCCTGCCGCCAGCTCGCAGGTCCGCGCGACGATCTCCCGCCGCACGTCGTAGCCGAGGCTCGGGCCCTCGCCGGTGGTGCCGAGCACAAACAGCCCGTGCACGCCGCCGCCGATGATGTGGTCGACCAGCCGTTCCAGGCCCGGCACGTCCAGGTGGTCGCGGTCCACAAGGGGCGTGACCATCGGGGGGATGATGCCGGAAAACATTGGCTGGCTGGCTGGTTGGTCCACGCGGGGGGTCGCCTGCAAAGTCGTTGAGTCAGAAGAATCGCACGCACCGCAATTCTAATCCAAGCCAGCGGACACGCCCACCGAATCCCGCCACGACGGCAACTTCGAGCCCCGGCACAGGCGGCCTGTTGGAATCGATTGGCGCGTCCTACGCAGGCCGCAATCTCGAAGAATGCACCGCATGCGGAATCGACGCCCCACCGGCCGTTCGATGAGGTGGCCGGCATCCGGCGTCTCAAAAAGGGGCCCCGCAGTGCCCCCAATCAGTGCCGGACAAGATTCCTGCCGCCCGATCCCCGCGGCGGCCAAGGGGCCGTGGAGGAAACCATTCGCGGCGAACACCCGAGCGTCTCGGGCGCCGCCGTACGACGGCATCTAGGATTGCATGCCGACCGACTTCGCACCGACGATAGGGCGGGCCGCTTGCAAGCAGCAGCCCACGGCAGGCTGATCCCCGCTGCCCTGTCAAGCGGTCTTGCTCGCATGCGGACGCTGCTGGGCCTGGTGACCCTCGCGGGAATGCAATTGCTACGAGAGCCGGGCAAGCCAATGCTCCTTCGCAACTGCTCGAAATTCTACCCACCCTAACATGCCGAGACGCTTTGCTGTGGTTGGGCGGCGATGATAGCTTTAGGCCAAGCAAACGAAGCTGGCGCACCGGACGCGGCGCGCCAGCATCGGTCAGCGAAGACCGACAGCAAGGCGTGCGCTCACTGAATACCGACTGGCCTCGATCGAGGAAATGAAATGGCGAACATTTTAGTGGTCGGCAGCATCAACATGGACGTCGTCACGCCGATCACGCGTATGCCTGCGGCAGGCGAGACCCTGCATGCTGGCGATGTGGACTACCTGCCTGGCGGAAAGGGCGCCAACGCCGCGGTCGCCGCGGCCCGGCTGGGGGGCGAAGTCCGATTGGTCGGGTGCGTGGGTGACGACCCCTTCGGCAGCAACCTGCAGGACCATCTGCGCCGAGAGCGGATCGACGTCAGCCGGGTGCGTGTCGCGCCAACCAAGACGGGAATCGCGGTCATCCTCCTCGAAAAGGACAGCGGGCAGAACAGCATCCTGGTCAGCCCTGGCGCCAATGCCCTCGTCCAGGCCCCCCAAGACGACGCGTGGTACGCGTGGGGGGAGGTCTTAATGCTGCAGCTCGAGTGCCCGCTTTCAACCGCCGTCCGCGCGGCGCAACTGGCGCGACGAAACGGCGTGCTCGTGATCCTGGACCCGGCGCCCGCGTGCCCCCTGCTGCCGCCTGAGCTGCTGGGCGAGGTCGACGTGCTGCTCCCCAACGAGACCGAGCTCGCCACGCTCGCCCGGATGCCGGCCGGCTCTCTGGACGAGATCACGGCCGCGGCCAAGAGCCTCCAAGTCAGCACCGGCGTGCCGACGATCATCGTCACGCTGGGCCCACGCGGCGCCCTGATCGCATCCGACGCGGGGCAGTTCCTCGCGCCGCCGGCCCCGGTAGTGGCCGTCGACACCACGGCCGCCGGCGACACCTTCGCCGGCGCCCTGGCGGTAGCGCTCGCCGAGGGCCTACCGATCTACGACGCGGTGGCGTTCGCGACTAATGCCGGCGCGCTCGCCTGCACCGCGGTCGGCGCCCAGTCGGCCATGCCGACCCGCGCCGCTGTGCTCGATCGACTCGAGCAGCTCCCCCGTAGAGAAATCGATTAGGCGCACCCGGTGCGGCGCCGTTAGAGATGCCGCTTGAGAAACTCGAGGTACACCCCCCAGTCGTCCGTAGTCATCCCGTGCCCACCGTCGTGCATGTAATAGCCAAGGGCGCCGCCGATCAACCGCCCGGCTTTTGGAAGGTGCTCGGCCTCAATGCCCGACTCGCCGAGCAGTTTGTAGACGGGCGTGGCGGCTTTCGCGGCTAGGAACTCGCCCTTCGGGTCAGACCACTTGTCCTCCGTACCCGTCTGCAGCAGCAGCGGACGCGGCGCCATCAGGGCGATCAGCTGGTGGGCGTCGACCGGCGCGGCGTCCGGGTTGGCGGCCCACTCGCCGTAGTTGGCGGCGAACTGGTACTCGTACCGCTTGGGGGACGCCAGGTGGGCGATGGTCTCGCCGTAGTTGCGGCGGCTGAGGGCTGCCCCGCCCTCGCCGGAGCAGCTCGCGATCACCGCCGCGATCCGCTGATCGTTGGCGCCGGCCCACAGCACGGTCTTGCCCAGCCGCGACACGCCGGTCAGTGCCACCTTACGCCGTTAACCCTCTGAGTTGGTTAGCGGTTTGTACTTGCAGTTTGGTCGCCTTGAGGATTTTGGGCGG
>NZ_SJPO01000013.1 GCF_007859935.1 Posidoniimonas polymericola
TGCCGGCTACGCTGCGCGATTCTTAACCGCTTCACGCAACTCGGCACGCCTCAGTTCGTCTGGAGTTAGTCGACAAGGCCCTAGGAAGGCACAAGTTGGTCGAGACGCTCTAGCCGAACGCGATGAATCGACTGAGGCACTTGCCTCGGATAGCGCCGATCCTGCGGTCTGCGATAGCCCACGACTTTCGGACAGCGGCGGGCCAGGTTTCTACGCCGCTATTGCCGGGGCGTTTTCGGCTTCGAATTGCTCGGGTGTCTTGTAGCCGAGCGACTGGTGAAGCCGCTGGCGATTGTAGAACACGTCGATGTATTTGAACACGCTTTGGCGTGCCGCTTCTAGGTCGTCGTAGGTTTCGTGCTTGGTCCACTCGTGCTTGAGTGACCAGAAGAACCGCTCGGCCACCGCGTTGTCGTAGCAGTCGCCGCGGCGGCTCATCGAGCACTCGATGCCCAGCGTCTTGAGGGTCTTCTGGTAGCCCTCGCTGGTGTACTGACAGCCGCGGTCGCTGTGGTGCAGCAGCTCGCCCCGGTTGGGGCGACGCGACTGGACCGCGTGACGCAACGCCCCACTGACCAGCGGCGTCGCCAGCGAGTCGCTCATCGCCCAGCCCACCACCTTGCGGCTGAACAGGTCGACCACCGCGGCCAGGTAGACCCACCCCGCCGCGGTCGGCAGGTAGGTGATGTCGGTGACCCACTTCTGGTTGGGCCGCTCGGCCGTGAAGTCGCGGCCCAGCGTGTTGGGCGCCGGACGCTTCGACGGGTCGGACGTGGTTGTCGTCGGCGTGAACGCCCTGCGGACCCGGCTCTTGAGGCCCAGATCCCTCATCGCACGGGCGACCGTGTTGCGGCAGGCGCTCTCCAACTCCTGGTTCTCCCTGAGAGCCTCGGCGATCTTGGCCGGGCCGTAGATCGTGTGGCTCTCGGCGAACACCTGCCGAACGCCGGCGTGAATCCTCGCGGTCCGCTCCGCCCGCGGGCTGACGGAACGGTCGATCGAGTCGTAGTAGCCCGAGCGGCTCACGCCCAAGAGTTCGCACATCAGCGCGATTGGAAAGGAGCCGCGGTGCTCGGTGATCCAGGCGTGCTTCACGTCGACTCCTTCGCGAAGTACGCCGTGGCTTTTTTTAGGATTTCTCGCTCCAGCTCCGCCCGCTTGAGCTGCCTGCGGACCCGCTTCAACTCGTCGCGGAGCTCGGCGACCGTCGCCTCTTCGCCGCAAGGCTCGGGGGGCGGGACAAGCTTCGCATGCCAGCCCCGCAGCGACGCCTCGCACACCCCTACCGCCTGGCTCGCCGCCTTGATCGAATACCCCTCCTCAACTACCAGACGCACCGCGTCACGCTTGAACTCCTCGCTGTACGTTGGCCGCTTCCGCTTCGATTGATCGTCCATCCGGACCTCCTTCGGGAACCATTATTCCGGCTCCCGCCGCTGTCCGAAAGTCGTGGGCTATCGCAGTCGACGCAGGCGTTCTGATTCGCGGCTGCTCTGGGCATCTCCACCAATAGCGATAAGACCGGACAAGAAAATCAGATGTCGCCATTGCTTTACTATTCGCGGCGTTGATCTTAAGCTATTCAGAGTTGGATCAATGGGCTTCTGGAGAAAGAATCCGTCAGTAGGCTATGTGGGACAAAAGTGCAAAACCTGTCGTGATCGAAGTCCCAGCTGGGTCTTATCACATCGGCGATGAGCTGGTGCCCGACGCTAGTCCCCGGCATGAGAAGCACTTCGCGGAGAGTTTCTGGATCGACCGGTTCCCAGTCTCGTGGCGCGACTACGAGACTTTTGTGGCTGGCGGGGGGTACGGCAAGCAGGAACTTTGGAGGAGAGCCGGGGCAGATTCTGATTGGCAAATGCCCGACTCAGTCGACGCCAGTTGTCGCGGTCTCATTGAATCGAGCGGCCCTCTACGAAATAGGCTGAGTGGGAAGGTACACCAGTCGTCCGACCTCCCCCTAACCGGATTGAGCTGGTTTGCGGCGCAGGCGTTTTGCAGCTTCTTCTCGGCGCGGCTCCCCTTTGAGTCTGAGTGGGAGGCCGCCATGCAGGGCGCCCAACCCACTAGTCAGCATGACCCATTCACTCAGCACTCAGTCTGGCGTGGTTCATTCTCCTGCGAGTGCCTCCCTGGTCTGATTGAGGAATGGACCGCGGACGCGTTCAGCCCGTGCTACTGGAGAGCGGACGGGTACAACCGCGGGCATCACCTGAAGTCTGCCGGAGGCTCATCGGACGCTTCGGTCCGGGGCGCTCCACCGGGAACATCTGGGTTCACCATATCTTGGCGCAAAGGTAAGTCGCCCAATGAAACAAGTCCCTATCGGGGATTCCGTCGCGTATGGGACATGCTTCCCTCAGACCTACCGGTCTGGGGGGAGTGAGTTCGATATTCATTCTTACCCCTCATAAGACGCCTACAGGTTGGCGATTGTGGAGTTTGGAACCTATGCCAGAGTCGTCAGGAAACTCACTCGATCATCTCAGGAGCCCCAAGACGACGTGCCCGCACTGCTGGCACAAGTTCCCAGTATCACGGGCGCTTTACATTTCGGAGCACGCAGATCTTACGGGTGACGATGTCATCAGTGATAAGGGCGTTCAGACAAGGTTTAGCCCCCTCAACGTGAGCACCAATCGTGAGGGGAAGGCGATAGACCCCAGAGGGTGGCCGATGACCGAACGGGCTTGCCCCAGATGCCACCTCCAGGTGCCGACGGACGTCTTGGGCATCACACCTAGGTTCATCTCCATTGTGGGAGCACCAGGTTCGGGCAAGACCTACTTCCTGACGGTCATGCTCAAACAGCTGCGTGAGGATCTGGCCAGATCATTCGACTGCACGCTCACGGTCAGCGACAGTCATGAAAAGAGAGTTTACTCGGACTATTACAATGCGCTGTTTGAGTCGGAAGACAAATTGTCGTTTCTCCGCAAGACCCAAGAAGGGGACCTCTCCAATACGGTGACAATCGACGGCGCGGAGATCGAACTGCCAAAACCATTCATCTTCTTCTTTCGCCCAGCGAAGCACGCGGCGACCACTCCGAGTATTTTGAGCAAGCCACTTAGCTTCATTCTTTACGACAACCCAGGTGAGTACTTTGAATTCACCAGTTACAAAAAGGGTGGGTTGGCAACCAAGCACCTCGGCGAAAGCAAGGCGGTCTTGTTCGCGTTTGACCTCTTGCAGGACCGCAATGCAAGACAAAGATTGGCCCCCATCTCCAACGACCCTCAGGTTCACCAGAAAGAGCGTAGGACTAGGCAGGAGGACGTGCTGACTGAGGTAATCCAACGCATCCGCAGGCATAAGAATCTCTCAACATCGGAAACAATTGATGCCGACCTTCTGGTCTGCATGCAGAAGTATGACGTGTGGAAGTCGCTGGTTCCCCACTCAAGCAACTGCGCATCCATCTTCTCGTCTCCAGAACTGATAGACCACACCTCGATCGAGTACGACCGCAAGCATGGCGTGGCCGCGCTCGACGTCGAGGAGATTAACGCGATCTCTTTACTGATCCGACAGCTTCTTGAAGATCTCTGTCCAGAGTTCGTGCGCACGGCTGAATCAAGCTTCCGTCATGTGAGGTACTTCCCGGTCTCTGCCCTTGGTTGTAGCCCCGTGGAGGATGGCAATCTTCTAAAAGTCCGCCCTAATGAACTGAAGCCTTTTCGGGTGTCGGACCCGATGTTGTGGCTGCTCTGCCGGTGGAGTCAGATCCACCGCTGGCGCCGTAACGGAGAGAATCCCAAGAAGGCCCCCGTCGCATTGACTACCATCGACCGTTCGGGTGCGACGCCTCGCCTAATGATCAGGACCCCGGACAGCCCGCGGGGCATCCATCTCGACGCGGGCTACGCGAGAAGTACTATCATTCACCCCCACACGGGTCTACCGTTGTGGATACCGGACATCGAAGTCGAGGATGAGGCATCCGATGCTCAATCCTCCACCGGCTCCAATCGAAGTCGAGAACATCTCTCGCTGGGAAAGAACCATCGCAAGAGTGATATTGGCAGAAGCTGGTGGTCACGTTTGTTTGGAAAGTCGTAGGCGCAAAATGGGTCTCTTACACTGCCATCAGCAAATCTATACTTCGGCCTCAGAACTGCTGAATTCCAGCGGCAGCGGGCTTGGAGTCGTAGCGTGCACTAGAGATTTCCCTGAAGACGTTCAACGAGATCTCGACAAGGTTAACAGGTACCCATTCCTGGCCGATCTCCCGCCAGACGACCCGGCAAAGCACCCTCCTCGGATCGTCATGTCGAGAAGCGGGAAGGACCAGCGAGCCCTCTGTATCTCGCAGGTCATCTTCGCCGGCGCCGACCATACGGCCCGCACAACACCACTATCGCACCGGTTTGTGTTCTTACTAGATGAGGATGGCAGCGACGCCCCCTGGCCGAGCGACCTGATACGCGTTTGCGCACCGCTTTTCAAAAGGAAATGGGACCAACCGCCCTCGCATTTGGGAGCAACTATTGAGGTTGATGAGCCTGACGATCCATCCGCTCTCCCGCTGCCGTCGTGCGATCGGCTCTGGAGGGGGCAGGCCAAATGCCTGCTGCCAGCAGTCGCGGCCGCGCTGATGGAATCCGCATGCTCTGGTCGACCGGTCGTAGTTTGCATTAACCGCGAAGACGGCTTCCACGCGGCATCCGTCTTAGCGGACATCCTCGACCTGCTACCCCGCTCGGTCCAACTCGACATGGGTTGTGCCTCGCACGTCATTGACAGCTCGGATGCGCCCGGCGAGGCAAGGCTCTTGGTCACCTACCCCACAACCGAGTTCGTGAAGCGATACCGTGAGCGAAGGGGGCAGAGCCGCCCACACGTGTTCGATCTCACTTCAGCGACCGCACTCGAAGAACGGCCAAGCGGTAGTTACCAGGCTCTCATGGTTGAGCTGTTGAAGAAGCCTGACCCGCGGGTAGAAATTCGGGACGCGGTTAGCCTGTTTGACGTACTAGATCTCCGGTGTCAGCATGCCGAGCTATTCACAAGAATAAGGGGACTCGAACAAGAGCTGTCATCCGTCGGCAATCACAAAGGCCTTGTGAAAGCCACTAATCAACTGAAGAAGGTGCTTCACGACCTTGGTCAACAGAAGCTTGATCGGGCGCATGAGTATCTTGTCGATCACATGAATAAGTGTATCAAGAATCGAGTGACTTCTTGGAGTAGCAAGAAGGAGAAGTGGGATTCGCTACTTAGCCTGCTGCTTGACGGGGAGCTTCCCGAGGAATCGAGAAAAGCCGCATTAACGTTCGCATTGAAACCGGAACCTGATCAGCAGCTATTGCTTGATGCCCTGACACAACTACTTGGCAGTCCGGACAAAAAAGCAGACAGCCTCAATCGCGACATTGAGCAGATCATTTCTTCACACTGCTCAAGTGGCCTCAGGAGCTTTGCAGTTAGACAGGCCGCCAAAGAGCACAGGTACTGCCTAACTGCTGAGAAGTTGCTGCTCACGGAACTAGCCCCCCCGCCCAAGGAATTGCTTGGCTTCATTCAGAAATGTCAAACGCCGAGCACCGAAATCGTCAACCTAGCATTGGAGCGTCTTGAAGAAATCAAGAATGGCGAGGTTGGTGAGTTCGGCAGTGTGGATGACCTATTCGATGAACTAGAACGGTTTCGCAAGAAGCTCGGGACTGGAGAGCCATTATCCGCTGCGGAGAAGCTCGATGGGTTGATCCGCGAACGAGCGAAGCATCTCAAGCAGCTGGCAGAAAAACACCTTGGTCAACCCACTAGCACACAGACGCCTCCTGAAGTCTCGGTGCCACCGCCGGAGCCCCCACCACCCACAGTAACTCCCCCTATAGGCGAACAGTATCCCCAGCCTTCTGCGGCACGTTCTCCAGACCCCTTTACTCCGCCTCCCTCATCTCCGCAGTTTTCACTCCCACCTGAACCTCAAGGTCAGGCAGACGATCTCGGGATTGAAGTTTCACCTCCTCATGATCTCCGGGATCCTCCGCTGGCC
Organism: Posidoniimonas polymericola; assembly: GCF_007859935.1. Lineage (NCBI taxonomy): Bacteria > Pseudomonadati > Planctomycetota > Planctomycetia > Pirellulales > Lacipirellulaceae > Posidoniimonas > Posidoniimonas polymericola. Next base: position 6,005 of record NZ_SJPO01000013.1, read on the forward strand.
ACCACCAATGCACGCGGCTTGCGTGCCGTTCGACGGCTGCCGAACTGGTTTATGGGACTCGGTGCCGTGATAGTTGTAGGAGTAGCCGGCTCCTGGTTAGCCAGGGCTCTTGTTCTGGGGGAGCGGATCTTCCGGAGCGGATCGGGAGCAATCCCGCTGTCGGTTGTCATGCTCTCATTGGCTTGTGTACCCCTGCTGGTCGTGTCCCTCGAACGTGTCCTGTGGCCAGATGGGCAACCGAACCAGTGGAGCCGGGTGGGCTCGGTAGTCGGGATATTCCTTTCCTGTGCGATCGTCGCCGTGTCTTTCATACTGCCGGCAGTCTTTCCTTGGCTTTTTCTGGTCTAGCACGCGACCGTACTTCTATGGCAGGCTCTTCGATTCACACTTATTCAGCGCAAGCCTCAGATGCCCTCCAGCCCCGGGTGTACCTGGAGGACTTGTGCAATGAAGTAGAAAAAGTCACCGACTCCGCGGTATTTCAGGAGCTGAGAACGCATCTTGCCGCCTACCTCTACCGCTTCGATTCGCTACCCGCCTACTTCACCGAGGAGTTCCAGATAGAACGCGTGACGCGTGTCCCGGTGGGAATGCTTGGGCTTGAGTCGCTTATTGAAAGCCGCGAGCTCTCCGGCTACGTGGAACCAATCAGTGACGAAACGCCCCTGTCAGTCGGGCGGCTTCCTCCTGACCTCTACGGCATACAGCCCACACCAACACTGGAATTTCCAGCCGTTCCCACCGAAGCCTCGCACGACGTCTCGGGAGGGGAAGAGGTGTTCGACTGCGAGCTGTGTGGGGGGCGAGGTCAAGCCGAGTGCGTTCATTGTCGCGCGTCGGGGATCATTCCCTGCAACGACTGCGAGCGTGTTGGCGAGGTCCTGTGTGAAAGGTGCGGCGGAACGGGACAAGTAACTTACTCGGATGGGCAGAACTACAGTTGCCGCGACTGCGATGGCGTGGGAACCGCCGTCTGCATAGCATGCGGCGGTGAGGGCGCCAGAGCGTGCACCACCTGCGGTGAGATGGGGCACGTCCACTGCATTCGCTGTTCAGGCGCCGGACGTTTTGTGCGGAAATGGCGTATCAAGGTTGGTCGGCGGAGCCATCTCGTCTGCAGGCTGCTGCAGGTCGACGAAGATAACCTCGGACTTGAGCCTGACCGCCTCTACGACAACTCCGACCCCATCTACGAGCACGCCTGCCTGCTTGAAGGTGACAACGCCCCACTGACATTCGATGCCGATGCCACGCAGCTGAGGGAACTTTGTTCAACCGTTCAGAGCTATGCTCAGAGCAGCCTCGCGCGGCTAAGATCAACCCTGGCGCCGTCCGAGCGAGTCGTCGGAGCGCGGGTGCAGGTGAAGACAGCCTACGTGTATCAGACCTTGCTAAAGCGAGGTCGGGACCGGGCCGAACTGGTTGTCGGCGGAAGGCGCCTCGCGATCTCTCCTCGCGTGCTCCCGCGAGGCGGAAGCATGGCGTCTCGCGGCTTAGCACTGATCGACAGGATGTTCTCATCTGTCGGACTGGGATCGTCGGAGCTCACGAGCCGGTGCCATGCGAAGCTTGTCGAGGGAGGCCCGATTCACTCGCTCGATGAGAACTCGTTGGGAAGTCGGCTGCAAGAACTGGGGCTAGTGGTAACCGCTTCAGCGGCGGGATATGTTGTCAAGACGTCGGTAAAGGGAACCGAAGTCACTTCCAGTATATCCGTTGACATCACCATCGAGTCCAACGGCAGGAAGTGCTTGGTAGCTCGTGTCCCGCTGAAGATTATCCATCCAGACAGCTACGCAGACGCCCTGGCTATTAATGAACGAGTAATGTACGGGGGGCTCGCGCTGAGTCGAGGCGATGGTCAGCATGCTTCCACTTTGCTCCTAATTGACAGGCGGCCCTACGAGTCTGTAACGGCTGAGGGCTACGCGGAAGTGCTACGAGGCTTTGCCTCGGATGCTGTGCGCATCGCTTCGGAGGAAGCCTTGACATAAGAGCAGACTGAAAGACGGTAACCCATGAATGTTGAGCCATGAGCGATGCGTTTACAAATGCGGTGGTGGCAGCTCTCAAAGGGATCGGTGCGAAGAGGGTTCACACCAAAGCGGGGGCAATAATTGCTGAGATCCCCCTGGAGAGGGGGCGTTCGCAGGTAGTCAGGATCGAGACCCATCGGGGTCGCCGTAGCCTTGCCTCCTATGTTCGTGTCAGGTCACGAGCAGCAGTCCCCGAGAACCACGATCATGTCACAACAGCGCTTGAGTTCAATGCACGGTCGGTCTACGGTATTTGCGCGCTCGTGACGGACACCTCCCCCCCGGTCATCGATGTTGCTCACAACCTGCCGGTGCTTCCGAATGAGCCTTTTAACGTTACCCACTTGATTGACGCGGTGTACAGCGTGGCATCACTTGCCGACTCACTTGAAGAGCACATCGCAGGGGACGATATCTTCTGATATCACAGTCAAACTATCATCAACAGGCAGAGCAATAACGTGAGCGGTCCCAAAGACTTTACGATTGAACTAACAGCTTTCCGCTTGGAAACCATCCGACAGCGCAACCTCGCAATGATGCGAGAGCGGGCCGCAGCGAACCGGCGACGGCTTGAAGAGTCAAGAGTGGCAGCGCACAGGCGAATCGCAAACCTGCAACGCCTCCGCTTCAAGTCGAAGGTGTTGGGCACAGTCCAGGCGAAGACCGATTCTCACCGAGAAACAGCTCCTGCGCCGGCAGTATCTTTCCAGGCTGAGCCCGCTTCGCCAAGCCGGGAAAAAACCAGCAACGAGGCGGCGATCCAGGCTGCCACGCGAGACATGGAATCGCTAGCATCCTGGGAAGCGGTCCTTTGCCACGATGAGTTGGTGAAACTGTACCGCCCTCAGGAGTTGGCGGACTGGTGTCGTCGGGCATCAACGCTACTAGACAACGATGGGGGAGAAAGGAGTCCGGAAAGCGTCCCACGGGCAGCGAAAGAGCTGTGTGCCGCTGCGGAAGGGATTTCGCTTGAGGCGGCCGAGATAGACGCGAAGTGCCAAGCGCGCAACGACCTGCTGCGGGATATCATCGACTCCCTAAAGGAAGTTGGATTCTTCGTCGCAGACCCGTACTTTGAGAATGAATCCCAGCCCGAAGGAGACGTTGTGATTCAGGCACGACGCGCCGGCGAGGAAGTTGTTGCGAAGGTCAACCTCACGGATGAAGTCAAGTCCGTCTGGAGCGGGATCGAGGGCGAGCACTGCAAGACCGCTTTCCACGACTACGTAGAATCAATGGCTTCTCGGGGCGCAAATGTCTCGCCCACGAGAGCCGATCTCCGGGAACGCCCGATCAGCATCCGGAAGGGCGCCAAGGACATCCCACGCGGCGAGGAGCACGAGAGGGGATCGCACCAATGACAGAAACCTCTTGGCAGAGGGATCTGAATGACGCTCTGCTGCTCGATCCCCTTGTGCTGCTGCATGGCAACGTAAAGGACCTCTTCCTGGCCGACGCGAGAATGCGGTCGCGAGCCCCCCGCATACCGGAAGAGTGCCCTTATGTGCCGCTGGAAATCTGGCTGGCTTTGGATCTGGAGCACAAGGGATACGATGTTGTTCTCATCTATGACCTAGTGGATGGAGCGATTGCCCTCCGCGGCCGTATGGCGAGTCGCTTCGAGTCTCTGGTCGCCAATGGAGCAACACGGGAGGGTAGCTCACCCGCCAGTCGAGCAGCCTCCCCACCCGCCAACCAAAGCGAGGAACCTCCTCGCCCACGTGGCAGCACCTTGCCGCGTTCTTCGCCAGACACGCAGCCTGAAGAGTGGCTACCGGTCCTGAGCACTCGTCAAGAACCGATCGACTTCTTTGGCACCCTGTACAACCTGGTGCTTCCGACCGACGAACTCGCGGTCGCGGTGATCTGTCGGTACATGGATCGACACATAAGCTTTACCGACCGGCAGAATGAGGAGGAGAAACGCCTATCGCTCCTGATCCAAAAGGCCGCGAGGACCGTGCGCCCCCGGTTCGACGGGGACAAGCTTGCGAGCAAGGTCGTCATGCTTTTCGACGTCGAGGGCGCCATCCCTCAGGAGCTATCCGTCCAAGCGCCCTTCTCGCGGTCGATTCGTCTGCCTGTGCCCGGCACTGACGAGCGGGAATCGTTCTTTCGCAGCAACCACAATAGGTTCTACAGCTCACCGGGCGACAGGTTTTCACCTGACGACGATTCGAATCTCCTAAGACATTTCGCCAACCTTACGGAGGGCTTGCGCACTCAAGACCTGCTGAGCCTTGTCACCCTTAGTCACAGCGAGAAGCTTGGCCTCGGCAAGCCACAGTTCAAGATCCTCCTGGACCGATTCCGCTTTGGAGCCCGTGAAAACGCCTGGCTCAAAATCCGAGAGGACACGCTCAAGAACTCCGAGACGACCCTCAAGGAACGCGTTAAGGGCCAAGACGAAGTTATCGGGAGGGTCGCTCCCACGCTTATCCGTGCCAAGCTCGGGTTGAGCGACATCGGCAAGGGAGCAAACTCAACTAAGCCGCGCGGGGTTTTTTTCTTCGTGGGGCCAACCGGAGTCGGCAAAACGGAGCTCAGCAAGTCCATCGCCGAGCTGCTGTTTGGAGACGAAGCATCGCTCATCCGTTTTGACATGAGCGAGTATTCCGAGGAACACCAGCAGGCGAGGCTAATAGGCGCACCTCCTGGATACGTTGGCTTCGACCAGGGCGGCCAGCTGACGAACGCGGTGCTGGACAGACCATTTAGCGTATTGTTATTCGATGAGATCGAGAAAGCGCACGGTCGGATTCTTGATAAGTTCTTGCAGATTCTCGACGATGGCAGATTGACGGACGGGATGGGCCGGACCGTTTATTTTACAGAGTCGATAATCATTTTCACCTCCAACCTCGGGACTGCTCCGAGACATCAGACTTACGGCGCCGGCGCTTCGGTTGCACTTGGCGGAATCCAGGCGCCGGCGATCTCAGAAAGATACGAACAGCTGTCCAGCTTGAGCTACGATGATCTTGCCGATCACTTTCGCCGTGAAGTGAAAGGATTCTTCGTTGACCAGCTTGGTCGACCGGAAATCCTCAACCGCATCGGTGAAGACAACATCCTCGTCTTCAACTTCTTGAAAGATGGAGACGCCCAGGATCAGATAGTGCAGAAGCAGGTTGCCGATCTGAACACCATGTTGGAGGAGAAGTACCGGATTTCCGTCGAGGTGACACCCGCCTTCCGTCGACTTTTGCGAACGCATCCGAGTGGTTTTGAGCGCAATGGCGCCAGGGGGGTCCGAAACCTGCTGCGGCGTTACGTGATGGATCAGCTAGCCATGGAGCTATTCACTAACGAGGAGAAAAAGGAAGGACAGGTCTTTCAAGTAGACTACCGGGAGAAGTCAGATTCGATCGGCGAGTTACCTTTTGACTCATCGAAGCTTCAGTGGCAGTGGTACGAACTCTCATGACCAACGAACGACTTGACGATACCTTCTTGCCAATTGAAGCTAAACCTCCGACCCTTCCAGCTAATGGCGTGCTCGTTGCCGCGTTTCAAGAACGCTCATTTGTCGCGGGCCCCGGGTGCCGAGCGGTAGTGTGGGTCGCCGGGTGCTTGCGTCGGTGCCCCTCTTGCTCGCAGCCAGAATTCCTCTCCTTTGAGGCCGGGAAGCGGCGGACGGTCCAGGAACTATATGAACAGATAATCAGCACTTCGGACATCGTCGGAGTCACCTACTCTGGTGGTGAGCCATTTGAGCAGGCCGACCAGCTTGGAGAGCTGAGCGAGCGGCTCCAGCAGTTTGGGCTGAGCACAGCCTCCTACTCCGGCTACAGGCGAGCCGCCTTGGTTGCGGAGCCGAAGAGATTTGGACGGCTGTATAATGCTCTCGACATCCTTATCGATGGCGAGTACCGAAAAGAGGCTCACGGTCCATATAAATGGCGAGGATCAGGGAACCAGGTAGTCCATGCCCTCAGCCCGAAAGGCATGGTTGAGGCCCGGGCAGAGTATGATCCGGGAAGCACTCAAGAAGTCCAGTTTTCTATCTCAGGAAATCGCTTGCGGATGTCCGGTTTCCCTGATTCGGACACTCACGAATTGCTCGTCGAGGCCCTCGCGTCGCGTGGAGTCCTCGTGAAAGAGGGTCAGCAATGAGCACCAACCTGCCCACGCTGACTATGTGGACACTCAAGGAGACTCCTCACCCGCTCACACTGGTCGAACTCACTCAGCCGGCATGCTCTGATCACCTCTTCGCCGTCGTGCTCGACTTCTCGGATTCCACCAGCTACTCGGATCTCCCTGTTGAAGCGACTCTAAAAGTGGCGGAGTTGCTGCCTCGGAAGACACCTTTTATCGTCTTCCGGATGAGCAGCGGAAGTCCTTTGCTGCCTTGGGGAGAATACAGCGTGGGCGACCTGATTGGCGACCCTGGCCTGCTTGAGCGCTGGGGAGAAAGTGAAGAGCTGATCGCTGAGGCCGCACTACAGGGGAGTTTCATCCGCCCCGTAATCGAGTCCTTGGCGCAGAACGCTTCGGACAATGGTTGCGTGCAGTGCACGCTGCTTGCCCTGACCGACGGTGAGCTCTTGGACGGCGCTGAGGCACAGGTTCCCCCTGGAATGCGCATAGCCGGTCTCGTCAAGTCAATGGATCCTCGCAAGCAACAACACTGGCAGCGAGTGCTGCCCGGTAGACCCCTCCTAACACCAACCGATGCGAAGATAGACCGTTTCATTACGGATGGCTTTCCCAAGGGCACTCGGTTGTGCGAACTGCACTGGTCAAACCACTCGCAGAAAGCGACTGCTGAGGCCTGGAAGCTGGATATCCATGGTCACAGGCTCGTGATAGATACACCGTGGAAAGTGCAAGGAAACCTCTTCAGCGGTGCACTAAGGATAGTGGTTTTGGGTACTGCCGAGGAGGTCGCCAGCCTTCCCTGGCGCCTCGTAACGCCCAAGGCGGAACACACGTTGGAGGCCACCCTAGGCGAGCACAGCGTCGGGATAACGAAGCGTTTCATGGAGAATGCGGCAGCCAGTCTCGAAGAAAGTAGCGGCACGTGGAGGATTCTGCTCAATGTTAGGCGAGGGGAGCTGCATTTTGACCGGGCGTCTCAGGCCGCCGCGAAAGTGAGAGAGCTGGCGAGCACCCGGAGCCAGCGGAACGTGAGCAACCACCAATTGTTGCTTGGGGGTTTGCCGCTAGACGAGTGGAAGGCTGCCAGGACTGCCGATGAGGGCATCGACGCGCTGTTGTTTTTTGTGAAATCTACGCCCGGCGAGGCCACCATCGCCGAGCAGGTGGTCGTCGCGGCGCTCGGGCGGTCTCAAACGGGAGCGATGCTGTTTGTTCGGGGAGAGGAAACTCCCTGTGGCCTCGCAGGCGAAGACGCCGCGATCAAGTTTCGTCGTGAGCAAAACAGGTGGTTTCTAGAGAAACAAGACTGCCCCCCCGTTGAGCTTGAGCCCTTCGGAAGCCAGGAAATTCCAGATAGACTACTGGCTGACGAAGCTTGGGAGATCCTGTTTTCAGGAGACCTCAACTAACCCACCGCCCAAATGTCTCAAAGGCGTTCAGTCGCGGTCTCGTCGCAACTGCAGCAGCCGACGCTGTCCCCTGTTCAAGGCGGCTGTCGCATTGGCTGGGCTTGAGGATAGCGATTCTTCAATTGTTGAGGTCCGCCGCTCACTACTGGTGTTGTTACGAACCGACCAGCGACCGAAGTAGTGGACGAAGTAGAGCCCCGTCCCTCTGAGTCCAAAGGAGAAGTACGCCCGCCCATCGGAACTACGGCCGAAGCGTAGCCCCGGAATGCCAATGCTGGTCCCAATACCACGCTTGGAAAGCGTCCAACGAAGTGGCCCCTTCGACCATTGCTTACGGAATCGCCAGCCCAACGCTGTCACCCCCAAGAACGGTGCAGACTGAAGTCCCAAGAGACGCCAGAGAGCAAACTTAGCATTACAAGCTGAAGTTCCACTTGGCAAAACCAATCACGCATAACGGCAGTATAGCATTCACAATACGCGGCTACAAATCTGTGTCAGTTCGGTAGTGGTTCACTTTGAAATCTAGCCGCCCGTCGCAGAACGGGACGCCCCTGCTAGAGCGTTCAACGCAGATCCCTAGCGCCCCTTTGGGAAGTTGAGTAAACTCGGCAAGAACCAGGAGAAGCCGATGGTTTCTTCGAAGGAACGGCGGGCGGAGGTGCTCGCCGAGTGCGATGCTGGGAAGGGGACGCGTGAGGTGGCGTTGAAGTTCAACGTCAGCGAGTCTTGGGTTCGTCGCGTGATGCAGGAGCGTCGCGAGCAGGGTAAGGTATCGCCGAAGCAGACGCGTGACCGCCGGCCCTGCTGGGCGCCCTACGCCGATTGGCTCCGCGCTCAGATCGCCGAGAAGAGCGATCAGACGCTGGCGGAGCTCCAGGCGAAGGCGGCCGAGGAGTTGGGCTGGGTGACCTCCGACATGACGATCAGTCGGGCGCTGCGGGCGTTGCGTCTGCCGCTAAAAAAAGACGCTCGTCGCCCAATAGCAAGACCGCGAAGACGTCGCGTTGAAGCGTCGCGAGTGGATCGCTTCGCAACCGGGCCTCGACCCCGATCGTGTGGTGTTCCTCGATGAAACGTGGGCCATGACCAACATGACGCGTTCACGCGGCCGCAGCGAGAGGGGCTCGCGGCTGGTGGAGAAGACCCCCTGCGGGCGTTGGAGCACCACGACGTTCCTGGGGGCAGTCCGATCGACCGGGTTCATCGCCCCGGTCTGCGTCGAGGGCGCCATCAACGGCCGCGTGTTCAAGGCCTGGGTCGAGCAGCACCTGGTCCGCGAACTGCGTGAAGGAGACGTCGTCGTGATGGACAATCTCTCCAGCCACAAGGTCAAAGGCGTCGCCGAGGCGATCGAAGCGGCCGGCGCGGAAGTCCGCTACCTGCCGCCCTACTCCCCCGACCTCAACCCCATCGAACTCGCTTTCAGCAAGTTCAAACGCCTCCTACGCGACGGCGCTCGACGCACCCAGGAGAAGCTCGTCGAGCTCTGCGGCACGGTCCTCGAACTCTTCACCGAAACCGAGATCCGAAACTACTCCCGACACTGCGGATACCGCTACAAATAAACGTTGAGCGCTCTAGAATGGGGGTACCTTTCCGCGGTGGACTTGGCTTTCGGCGGCAACATCGATTACGCCCGGCTAATCAAGATGTACGGCCAGACCCCGGAAGGCGAGAAGCGTTACAGCCCGGCTGAGTGTATTGGCTGCAAGAAAGAGGTTGCCGCCGGCCAGCCTGACCCGGAGCACATCAGCACCAGCTACGTGGAGCGGCAGAACTTGACGATGCGAATGCTCGCGGGACGGAGATGGCTAGGTCTCGTCCTTAGATCGTGAAACCTCGTGAGCCCGGGCGCACGGACTAAGTACCTAGGGAACCCTGGCAGTCCCCGGGGGGTCTGGGGCAAATTCTGGAACGTCAGCTGGGTCCCATCGGCGCGGCCACTGTCGATGTAGCAAGACTTAGCGATATTCAGAACGGCCAGCTTCGGCGATCGCCAGTATCGAGCGTCGGAACCCCTCTGGCAGCACTGACCAGGAGCGAATGATATACGCCAAGTCCTCGTTATGGAGATCGGCCAATTGCCGTGCTGCGCCAATAGCTGCGCGAACTTCGGAACTGCAGTTTTTCCCGGTGTTTTCTGGGGCTTTGGGCGGAATCATAATCCGCGTGTCGGGGGTTCGAGTCCCTCCTCCGCTACTTGTGCCTTCGCGCTGGGAGGCGCATGCGGTCTGGTTTAGGCCTAAAATCTGCGACTAGGCCGGGCCAAAATGGGCTTAGTCGCTCGGCACGTTGCGATGCCCGACCGGCTCCCGCGGGTGCCTCGTTCGCGGCGGCTCAACTCACTTCGGCCGAGTGGGGTTCGGCCCCGCCTCACGCGACTCCGGCGCCACGTCAGTCTTGGACCTCAGTCTTGGACCACTGCCGCGTCCACTTCTTCATCTGCTCGCGGCCCGTGTAGGAAAGGCCTCGGACGCAATTCCTCACCCCGCGTCCGGAAACGTAATAGATGAGCTGTGGAGCCTGGCGGGCGCCCAGCCGTTGCTTGTAGGCCTCGTCGCCTCGCAGCATGTCGAGGGTGTGGGCCCCGTTCTTGATCGCCCTCCTCACCAAGCTGAAATTCATCATCCAGCCCGCGTGACGGTCGTCAAAGCGAGGGTTGCGTCCCGTCAGGTAGATGGAGAACGTCCCGCCGCATTCGGCGCTGATCGCCGCCGCCGCCGGCTCCTCGTCAATCCAAAGCACCGCCAGATGAAGCTTCTCTTCTTGCAGCCACTCGCGCGTCACGCGGTCGATGAAGTCGCGAAAATGGGCGTGTGAGAAGCAACCCCCACCCTCGAGCCCTTGCCAACGCATCTCGTGGAGCTGCTCCGCGATTTCGAGGTACTCCTGCCGGCTGGTCTCGTCCTCGGCGAACCTCAACCGGTTGTTCTGCTTCGGGTCGTCAACCTTCTTGAGCGCCTGCCTCAGCAACCGGCGTGAGCTCTTACCGAGGCTCGAGGCGTAATCTTCGAAGCAGGACGGCAGCGGACACACCCAGCGAGACTGGTCCTCAATCGGCTTCATGTGCGCTCCTGCGTCAGACAGTGCCTGCTCGAGTAACGCTATCACTTGGTCGCCGCCATCGACCCCGGTGAGCCAGAGCTCGTCCCAGACGCCCGCTGCGCGATCGGCGACCAACCATCCGGCAATCTCCTCGACGACAGCAGGTTCCAGGCCAGGACGCACGAGCAGCGACAACTCATCGCCGCACGCTTTGGCGCCGCCGATTAGCTCCAGGGCCTTGGTTGCGCGGGTCATTCGCCGCAGGCAGAATGGGGCAATCCCTACCACCTCGCCGGCAGAGTCACGCACCACAGCGACACGCGGCTCGCACTCTTTCCCGAATGTGGACAGCCACGACTCGGCCCACTCGTAACGTCGGAACAGCATCGCGCCGGCGAGCTCGTTCCAGATATTGCGTAGCGATCCGTCCAAGGGGTTGGCCGTCGATATTTGCAGGGCGTTGGCGTTCATGGTTGACGGGCGGCGCTGGGCTGGCGGCGGGATCAGACGAGCCCCGCCGGGCTGCGGAGCTGCGGAGCTGCGGAGCTGCGGAGCTGGGGAATTGGGGAATTGGGGAATTGGGGAATTGGGGAATTGGGGAATTGGCGGGCTAAAAGCGGAAGTATAGGAACGGGCTGGCCGAATCAAAGCGCAGGACGCACAGCACAAACACCAACGCAGCGGCGACGCCCGTCGTCGCGTTGAGCGGAAGCTTCATCCGCCACGCGTTGGGAGCGAACCAGGCGATCGACAGGAGCGTCGCGAGCAGAGCGGCCGCTTTTGCGCCTCCAACGGCCAGCACCGGCGCCGATTCGACGCCGTTCAGCCCCACCATCGCGGCCATGGTCGCCCAGGCATGGGTGAGCGTCTCGCACCGGAACAGGACCCAGCCGAACACCACCGCAACAAACGTGACGGCGGCCGCCGCGGGGTACGGGAGCCGCTTGGGGGACAGCGTTCGCCAAACCGCGGCGATCGCGAGCAGCACGCCGTGGTAGGCGCCCCACAGCACGAACGTCCAACCGGCGCCGTGCCACAGCCCGCCGAGGAGCATGACTACAAACAAGTTCCGTAGCGTGAGAACCAGCGCACCGCGGCTGCCTCCCAGCGGGATGAACAGGTAGTCCCGCAGCATCGTGGACAGGCTGATGTGCCACCTCCGCCAGAAGTCCTGGATCGAGTCCGCCTTGTAGGGCGAATCGAAGTTCTGGCAGAACTCGAAGCCGAGCATCCGGCCCAAGCCGACCGCCATGTTGCTGTATCCGGCGAAGTCGAAGTAGAGCTGACAGCTGTACCCCAGCATCGCGTACCAACCGGCGGCGAGCTGGAGCGTCTGGTGCGGGTCGAGCAAAGGATCAACCCGGCTGGCAATCACGTCGGCTAGCAGCAGCTTCTGGGCCAGTCCGACGACGAACATCCAGACCCCCGAAGCAAACTGCGCCGCGTCGAGCGGGCGGTCGATGCAGCGGAGTTGCTCGTCGATATCCGAGTACCGGACGATCGGGCCGGCAATGAGCTGCGGGAACATCGAGACGTACGCCGCGAAGTGCAGCAGGCTGGCGGCCGGCTTCGCGTTGCCACGGTACAGATCGACCGAGTAGCTGATCGTCTGAAAAGTGTAGAACGAGATCCCTACTGGCAGGATCACCTGCGGGGTCGGGACCAGGCCGCCGTGGTGCACCCAATCGGCAATCGCGTTCCAGCTCTGCGCCGCGAAGCCTGCGTACTTGAAGACCGCAAGCAGCCCCAGATTGGACACAAGCGACAGCGTGAGCCAGAACCGCTTGGCGCGCAGCGTGCTTGCGAGCGCGATACGGTGGCCGGCGAAGTAGTCGATCAGCGTCGACAGCGCCATCAGCCCCAGGAAACGCCAGTCCCACCAGCCGTAGAACATATAGCTCGCCGTGACCAGCAGCCCCAGCCGGGTAGCGCCGCCACGCGGCAGACTCCACCACAGCAACAGCGTGAGCGGCAGGAACGCGAAGACGAAGATGTAGCTATTGAACAGCATAGCGCTCGGCCTCCCCGCCGCTGAAGAGCGTCTCGACGAGCCGGGACGCGTTGGCAGAACGCAGGTGGACGGCGTCGTAGAAGGCCTCTGGGTCCCCACGGAAGGACGCCACTTCGGTAAGGTCGAGGAAGCGGCCGCGCGGGGGCAGCGTGCAGTCGAGCAGCGCGAACACGTCGGCCCGACGCCGCTCGTAGTGCTCAACGCCCCGCAGCTCGTCCAGCAGCTTTGGGTGGACCGGGGTCAGGAACACCGTGAGCCGCACCGCGTGAGACTCGCAGTAGTCCATCAGGTCCCGCCACGCCAGCATCCGCATGAGGGACAGGCGGTCGTACCCCTGGTAGAGTCCGAGGTACACCTGACGGTCGTAGTTGAACGCGGTTCCCCAGTTGTAGTCGCCCTCGGCTAGCCGCTGGTCGCGTTCGGCGTAGACGATCGACCCATCAGGGGCGAAGAACTCTTCGTTCTCTGGGGCTCGGTGGCGGGCCGTGGCGTACAGCAGCCTCAGCGATCCGGTCGTCTGCCGCCACGACAACAACTCGCGGACCGGCTGCCAGCGGTCGCTGAGGGTCACGCACTCGGGCACCTCGCTCCGCAGTTCGGGCACGCGTAGCAGCTCGGGGTCGGGACCCACCCGGTCGGCAAATGCATCGACGTCGAGACCAATCACTAGCTCGCTCGGCGGCCTTCCATTGACCGATCCGTAACGCCGCACGAGCGCCAGGAAGTCTTCCGGACGACCGTAGTAGACGCCGGCGTTGTAGAACCTGGCGCCGGTCAGCGACTCCAGCTGCTCCGGCGAGACTTTGAGCACCCGCGAAGAACCCAGCACCAAGCCGCGGGCGGCGCCGGCCGCCTGAGCGATTGCCGTCGACTTCGCCCCGCGGGAAGTGAGCGTCAAGGGCGGCAGTCCGTGCGGTCCGTACTGATCGTAGGGGTCGATCCCCCAGTTCAACGCGGAAACCGCCAGGAACGCGGCGGTCACGGTCGCGGTGAACGCGATCAGGAAGCGTCGTGGGGACATGACTGCTAGTCGGAAAGGTGAGTCCCTACGGCATGAGACTGTGCCGTACGCGGGGTTAGCGAAGTCTAGCTCACCAATCCGCACCGGGCGGATGACCGAACCCCCTTACAACTGACGTATTGCGCACAGATGGTCGCCCGGCGATCCGCCGACCGCCATAGTCAATCACTCGATCGAGGCGCCGAAGGCCGTCCAGTCTATTGGCCCGTAACGTTCGAGCTCCTCCGTGTTCGCGTCCGGCAGCTCGGCCAGTGCAACCCCTCTGTCGATCGCCGAAGGCGAGAGCCGCGGCCGCGACGCCTGCCGGTCGATCGAGCGGAACAGCTGGTAATTCTGCACCTCGATCTGCAGGGCGAGGATGCGCTCTCTTGCAGCCCGGCAAGTGCGGAACGCCGGGATGCTGCGGCGGAGCAGGAATTCGCTGATCGAAAAGCCGCCCTCGATTATCGTCTCACGCAGCTCGGCTGAGTCGGAGGTCTTCCCGCGATTTAGTGTCGAACCCATTTTCTCGCTTGCGGTCCGAATGTTGTCGAAAAGAGCCAGTGAGCGCGGTCTGATAGAGGTACCGCTCAACAAACAATGCCCGCGCTGCTGCGCGCCGGCGTCGGTTGCTGCTGCGCAACAGGCGGTCCGCAGGTCGCTGCTGGAGCACCGTTCTGATGCTCAGCAATTTGTCCCTCAGAACGGCTCCTCCGAGCCTACCGTGGGACAAAACCCGACGGCCTAAGAGGGGTGGCGGGGCATTTCAGACTGGTTTTTAAGGCTTTTTCGCCTGGGCGAGGGCAGGCACGCTCAGGGTTTTGTCCCCTGTGCTGTGATTTCGGACTTTACGAGGGTCGGCGCGTTAGTGGAAGTCGCGTGAAGCAAACCGCAGGTCGTCGGCGTTGTCGGCACGGAGCGAAGAGAACGCCTCGAGGCGGCGGACCAGCAGGTGGATCACCCCCTCGGCGTGCTGCAGCTCGCCGTGGGCGATCCAGGCGTTGCTGCGGCGGGCGATTGAGTAGTAACGCTCCCACACGTGGGGCCGGATGATGAGGTTGGCGAGGCCGGTCTCGTCCTCGAGCGTGGCGAACGTGATCCCCTTGGCCGTGCCGGGCCGCTGCCGCAGCAGCACCAGGCCGGCCACGGCCACCCGGGCGCCGGAGCGAGTCTGCTGCAGCTCTTCGGCCGGCACGACCCGCCGCTTGGCGAGCTGCTCGCGGAAGAACGTCAGCGGGTGGGGCCGCAGCGACAACCCGAGCGATTGGTAGTCGGCCAGGGTCTGCTGGAGCGGGGTCGCCTGCGGCAGGCAGTCGATCAGCGGCTCGTCGTCGTCGAGGTCGTCGAACAGCGGGCGGGCGGCGCGGTCCGACTCCTGCGCGAGGGCGTGCCACTGCGCCTGGCGGCGGTCGACCCGCATCGAGCCAAACGCGTCGGCTGCCGCCAGGCACGACATCGCGCGGCGGTCGAGCTTGGCGCGGCGCTCGAGCTCGTGCTGCTTGGCGTAGGGTCCGGCCTGTCGGGCCTCGACCAGCCGCCGAGCGGCCGATTCCGACAACCCAGAAACCATCCGCAGACCAAGCCGCAGGGCGAGCGATTCGGCTTGCGGTTCTAGCGTGCAGTCGTAGTCACTGTAGTTCACATCCACCGGCAGCACCCCAACATCGTGCGCCCGCGCGTCCCTCACTAGCTGCGAAGGAGAGTAGAACCCCATCGGCTGGCTGTTGAGCAGCGCAGCACAGAAGGCCGCGGGGTGCCAGCACTTCAGCCAGCACGAGGCGTACACCAGCAACGCGAAGCTGGCCGCGTGGGACTCGGGGAAGCCGTACTCGCCGAAGCCCTGCAGCTGCCGGTAGCAACGCTCGGCGAACTGCTCGTCCAGCCCGTTGGCCCGCATGCCGTCCAGCAGCTTCTGGCGGTAGTGGTCGATCTTGCCGCCGGACCGCCAGGAGGCCATCGCACGGCGGAGCTGGTCGGCCTCGCCGGGGGTGAAGCCGGCGGCGACCTCGGCCAGCTTCATCGCCTGCTCCTGGAAGATCGGCACGCCGAGGGTCCGCTCGAGCACGGCGCGGATGGCGTCGTTGGGGTACGAGACCGGCTCCTCGCCGTTGCGTCGCTTGAGGTAGGGGTGGACCATGTCGCCCTGGATGGGGCCGGGCCGCACGATCGCGACCTCGATCACGAGGTCGTAGAACTTGCGGGGCCGCAGCCGGGGGAGCATGGTCATCTGGGCGCGGCTCTCGATCTGGAACACGCCCATCGTGTCGGCGCGGCAGATCATCTCGTAGACGGCGGGGTCCTCGGCCGGGATCGTGGCGAGCGTCCAGCGGCGGCCGGTGTGAAGAGCAATCAGATCAAACGCCTTGCGGATCGCGGTCAGCATGCCGAGCGCCAAGCAGTCGACCTTCAAGATGCCGAGCTCCTCGATGTCGTCCTTGTCCCACTGCACGATGGTGCGGTCGGCCATCGCGGCGTTTTCGATCGGGACCATCTCGCACAGCAGGCCGCGGGTCATCACCATCCCGCCGACGTGCTGCGAGAGGTGCCTGGGGAAGCCGACCAGCTGCTCAACAACCGACAGCAGCCGCGCCCCCAGCGGCGAAGCCGGGTCAACGCCGGCCTGGCGGAAACGGTCGGGCAGCTTGGCGTCGTACGCCCAGCCGTCGACCTGCTTGGCGAGCGCGTCGACCCGGTCGACCGACAACCCGAGCGCCTTGCCGGCGTCGCGGATCGCAGAACGAACACGGTAGGTGATGACCGTCGCGGCGAGCGCGGCCCGCTCCCGACCGTACTTGGCGTAGACGTACTGGAGGACCTCCTCGCGGCGTTCGTGCTCCATGTCGACATCGATGTCGGGGGGCTCGTTGCGCTCGGCGCTGATGAACCGCTCGAACAACAGTTCGCTGTGCTCGGGGTCGACCGAGGTCACGCCCAAGCAGTAGCAGACCGCCGAGTTGGCCGCCGAGCCGCGGCCCTGACAGAGGATGCCCTGCGAACGGGCGAAGCGGACAATATCCCACACGGTCAGGAAGTAGGCCTCGTATTGCAGCTTGCCGATCAAGGTCAGCTCGTGCCGCAGCATCGCGTCGACCTTCGCGGGCACGCCGCCCGGGTACCGCTCGGCCGCGCCGCGCCAGGTGAGTTCATGCAGCCACTGCCGCTCAGACTTGCCGGCCGGCGTCAGCTCGGCGGGGTACTCGTAACGGAGCTCCGAAAGAGAGAACCCGCAGCGGTCGGCTACCTCGACCGAGCGGGCCAAGACCTCGGGTCGATCGCGGAACAGCCTTTCCAGCTCACGCCGGGAACGCAGATGCCGCTGGGCGTTGCCGAACAGCTCACGGCCGTCGGCCTCGGCGAGGGTCACGCCGTGGCGGATCGCGGTCAGCACGTCGTGCAGCGGCTGGCGGCGGGCGTCGTGGTAGTAGGTGTTGCCGACGGCGACCAGCGGGGCTTGCACGCGGCGGGCGAGCGCGTCGAATGCCGCCAGCCGGGCCCGGTCGTCGCCGTCGCGTTGCAGGTCAACCAGCAAGTAGCCGCGGTCGCCGAACGCCTCGCGGAACGCGGCCCAGTCGAAATAAAAGTCGGCGCCGTCCGGTGCGACGCCGGCCAGCAGGCCGTCGGCGTGCTGGTAGATGTCGCGGAGGGAGAGCTGGCACGTGCCCTTCTCGGCCCGCCGCCGGCCGAGCGTCAGCAGTTGGCACAGTCGGCCGTAGGCCGCGCGGTCGGGCGCCCACAGCACCAGCGGCGGCGCGTCGGCGGGGGTCACCTCGGCGCCAACGATCAGCTTGAGCGGGGTCGACTTAGCCGCGGCGTGCGCCCGCACGACGCCGCACAGGCTGTTGCGGTCGGTCACCGCCAGGGCCGCATAGCCGAGCTCTACCGCCCGGGCGACCAGCTCGTCAGGATGCGAGGCGCCCTCGAGGAACGAGAAGTTGGTGCGGCAACGCAGCTCGGCGTAGGGCGGCCCCTCGGGGTCGGCCAGCGGCGGCGGCGGCGCTGCCTCAACAGAACGCTTTGAGAACACAGGAGAATCAGGCATCTCAAGACAAGTCCCCCGCCAGCCGCCACCGGCGACTCCCGAGGTCCAGCAGCAGCCAGAACCGCCGGCCGTCGGCCAGCTTGACCCAGTAGGCGTCCCGCGCGAGGGGGCGGCCGCGCCACCAACCGGTCTCGATCCGCTCGGGCCCCCACACCACGGTCACCGGCTGCTGACCAGCCAGAGAAACCAAGCAGGGCGAGCCGTCCTGGTCGCAGTCGACACGGACCGAGAGCGGCCTCTGCCTCGGCAGCAGCGGCAGCCGGCGGGCCCGCTCGGCCTCGGCCG
Organism: Posidoniimonas polymericola; assembly: GCF_007859935.1. Taxonomy (NCBI): domain Bacteria; kingdom Pseudomonadati; phylum Planctomycetota; class Planctomycetia; order Pirellulales; family Lacipirellulaceae; genus Posidoniimonas; species Posidoniimonas polymericola. The sequence goes on from NZ_SJPO01000013.1 coordinate 23,940, forward strand.
CGCTCAGCCGGAACGCGGCGCGGGGCAGGTCGATCGCCTCCAGGTAGTGGTAGGCGCGCAGCGGGTCGTGGCTCGAACGGCGTGCCGCGCGGCAGACCCGGGTCTGCCCCACGCGGGCGGCGAGGCGATTGACCAGCAGGTCGCGTTCGAAGCCGGCCGCCTCGCGGTGGTCCTCGAACAACAACTGCTGGCGGTGCTGCAGCAGCACCGCCTCGACGACATGAGCATTCACCTCAGCCACGGCGTCCTCGAAATGAAGCCCGTCCGAACGCAACGCGAACAACGCCTGCAGCTCTTGCTGCGAACAGGTCGCCCGCGAGAGTCGCAGGTCGACGGCAAAACGCCGGCCGGTGCTCTCGTGCGGCGTGTCGAACAGGTACTCGATCCGGACGTGCTTGGCGCCCTGCCGGGAGGCCGTCAGCCGCGACTCGAGCCTGGCCAGCAGCAACCCCACAATCGATTCGAGCACCTCGGCGTTGGCGACCGGCGACTCGAAACGCCAGTCGGCGCGCAGCTCCTCCGGGGGCCGGACCGGGCGGAGCGGCTCGGGGGTCTCGCCCAGGAGTTGGGCCAACCGCTGGTTGACCGTCGGGCCAAAACGCGAGGGGAGGCTCGCGCGGGGGATCGCCAGAAGCTGGTCGAGCGTGCGGAGGTGAAACCCGGCCAGGCGGTCGAGCGTCTGCTCGTCCAGGCGAAGCGCGGCGACCGGCAGCCGGCGGGCCGCCTCGGCCGAACGCTCGTGGTCGACAACCGCGACCGCCGCCTCGCCGAAGCAGGCTGCGCCGAAAGACAAGCCGACCGTCGAGCCTACCGCTACCCGCGACTGCAGGCAACGCTCGGTCAGCCACCCCGCGACCGCGGCCGCCAGCCGCTGCTCGCCGGCGGCAGGCGAATCCCCCCACAACGGCCACATGCCGCTCACATCCATCAACAACGCCGACCGCGTCGCTTCATCGATCGCCACGATAGGGCTAAACCGATTGGCGTCTTCTGCGAGCTGCTCGAGCCGCCGCAGGTCTTCCTTCGGTTCGCTGACGAAGACCGCGAGCTTCTCGGGCCCGGCGATCGCCTCGGCCTCGGCGGTGCGCATGCCGGGCAGCACGCCCAGCTGCCTGGCCGCCGGGCAGCACGACGCCACCCGGTCGACTCCCCGCGACGACGCCGAGACCGCGATCGCCCGCTGCGGCTCCCCCCGTCCCGCACGCAGGGGCTGTCCCGCCCGCAGACGCTGCACGGGCCAGTCGGGCAGCCAGGCGGCGAGGATTCTTTGTTGGTTTGCCATGACAACCCTCGTTCAACGCCCCACGCGTTCAGCTTATGTGCCCTGCCCGCCAATCAATCGTCAAGTTCCTTGGCTGTTCCAACGGCCCGTGCCGGCTGCGGGTCTGCTCGGCGCGGATGCGTATCACGTCGCTGCAACCGTCCTCTTGCGGAACAGGCACAAAATGAAACTGGTAATCCGCGCAGCAGGAGTCCGCCAACCGACGCGCCGGGCGCACCAGCGTGGCGAACGCGTGCCCCTCCTCCACGGCGAGCAACAACCGGCGGAACGGCTGCTGGGCGATCCGGTCAAGCACCGCCCAAACCGCGCCGACCGCCGGCGAGCGGAGCGACTGCTCGACGGCCGCCAACGCGTCGTTGGCCGTGTCGGGCAGGACTACCAGCAGCCGGCTGGGGTCGACTCCCCAGGCGACGGCCGCGGGCGGGTAGAACTCGCGCGACGGGTCGACCACGACCAACTCGCCCTGCGACTTGCAGGCGAGCCGGCAGAGCCACAACGCAATCAGCCCCGCGCCGCTGCCAGGCTCCCCCAGGCAGTCCATCAGCACGCCGGGCCGCACCAGCTGAGGCAGCGGGGCCGCCGGCTCCAAGCGGGGCGCCGTCGGCTGTTCGCCACCGCCAACAATCAGTGGGTGGAGCTGCTTGAGCCCCGCTAAACGGGCCGCCGCGTCCATTGATGTCAGATCAGACGATGTCAGCTCAGGAGGCATCATGCCACGACAATACACATGAACATGCGTTCACTCAATAGCTGTCCGGGGATTTTCCGGTCTGCCGCCGCACCAGCGGTGGTGGCAGCCAGGAAGGCACCTTGTTCGCCTGGAACTCAGCCCCAAAGCCCAAGCCTTTCCAGAGTGCCAAAGAAGCACGAGCAAACGCCTACGCCACCGGCCGGAAGCATTGGCACAACCTTTGCCTTAAGCACTGCGATCTCACACAAACGGATTCCAAGACCCGCATGAAACCCACCACACCCCACTACGCAGCCCGAGAGGCACGCACCTGCAACGGAGTGCTCGAGGCCATCGGCGGAACGCCCGTTGTACAGTTGCGCCGCTTTCTTGACGACGAAACGATCGACCTCCGTGTCAAACTTGAGTCGTTCAACCCAGGCGGGAGCGCCAAAGATCGCCCCGCCCGCCGCATGATTGAGGACGCCCTGGCGGCCGGCGAGATCCACCCAGGCTCCACCGTCATCGAGTCGTCGTCTGGCAATATGGGCATCGGCCTGGCCCAGGCGTGCCGGTACTACGGCCTGAAGTTCATCTGCGTTGTCGATCCGAGGGCTCAGCCGCAAAACATCGCAATCATGCGGGCGCTGGGCGCCCAGATCGAGCAGGTCACCAAGCCGATCGACGGCGACTTCTTAGCCGCCCGATTGGCTCGCGTCTGCTGGCTGCTCGAGCACACCCGTGACTCCTACTGGTCTAACCAGTACGCCAACGACAGCAACCCCACCGCCCACGCCGAGGAGACCGCGCGGGAGCTCGACGACGCCTTCGGAGGCGACCTCGACTGGCTGTTTGTCGCGATCAGCAGCACCGGCACCATGCTCGGCTGCCAGCGGTACTTCCAGGACCATCGGCGCCCTCCACAAATCGTGGCAGTCGACGCCCACGGCAGCGTGCTTTTTGGCGGCGAGGCGGGCAAGCGTTTGATGCCCGGCCTTGGCGCCGGGCGTGTGCCGCCGCTCTCTCGCAACGCACGGCCGGCGCAGGTCGTCCGCGTGAGCGACGCCGACTGTGTCGTTGGCTGCCGACGCCTGGCCGCCACCGAAGCGATTCTGGCAGGCGGGTCCGGCGGCGGTGTGCTGCAAGCCGTTCGCACAATGCGGGACCAGCTTACCGGCGCCCGCTGCGCGGCGATTCTGCACGACTCGGGTGTGCGGTACCTCGACACCGTGTACAACGACCAGTGGGTTCAGCAGCACCTCCACATCGCTCCCACGGCACTCTCCGAACTTGCGGGCTTGTCGGAGAGCGCAGGAGCAACAGCGTGACAACCCTCGTTCCTAGCGGCGCCGATCGGTTCCACAGCGACCGGCGGGAGTCGAGTGCTGACCCCTACCGCCTGGCCATCATCGGGGCTGGCCCCCGCGGGCTGCAGTGCGGTGAGGCGATCGCGAGCCAATTGGCGAACGCGGGGCCTCGTCCCCGCACCGAGATCACCTACTTCGAACCGGCCAGATGTCCGGGCGCGGGCGCCGTCTACTCTCCAGATCAGCCCAACTTTCTACTGATGAATTTCCCGGCGGCCGCGATCGACCGCTCGTTCCCTTCGTCGGACTCGGGTCAGACTCCGGGGTTCATCGAGTGGTTGGCACGAGAGGATAGGGAGGCGATCTCGCCGGGCGCTTTTTTGCCCCGAGCGACAGTCGGCAGGTACCTGAGCTATCGGTTCCAGCGCCTGCGTCACCGACTCGCTGCCGCGGGGATCTGCTGCCGTGTGATCCCGCACGCCGTCATGAACGTTTCCCCGGCAGAAAATCAATGGCGGTGTCAAACCGCCGCCGGCGTTGAAGCGTTTGACCAAATAGTCTTCACGATTGGCCACGGACTCCGTTGGCGACGCCGCACCGAAGCGGCAACCGGCGACACATTGCTGCCGGCGTACCCGACTGCAACCAACCTAGGCCCTGCCAACATCGCCCCCGGCGCGAGCGTCGCTGTTCGTGGCTTTGCCCTCACCTGCATCGATGTCTGCCTAGCCCTGACTCAGGGCCGCGGAGGATGCTTTTTCAGCAACGGTCAGTATCGTTGGAGCTATCTCCCCTCAGGCAAAGAGCCGGGCTCGATCCTACCGTTCTCCGGCACCGGCCGTCCGATGCAGCCGAAACCGGACTACCGGCAGTGGAGAGTCGCCGGCGCCTCGACCTCTATCTGGCCCCGCTTTCAGTCGCAACTCACTGGTTTAGAAGGCCCAAGCGGTGAAGAAGTTGCCGGCGTCGTCTTCGACGCAGCCGACGCGGCCCTCGCCGACTACGCCCAGAACTTCGGACTCGAGCGTCCCGCGTCGGGCGTGGCGCGTCGGTGGTTCGACCGTTTCTGCCAACCGAAGACTCCGGAGGAAATAGTGCGGTGGATGCGTCGCTCGATCCGTATCGCCGCGGGCAAACGCCCGGCGGACGCCGGTTGGGCCCTCGGCGAGGCGTGGCGCCAACTTTACCCGACCCTCGTCGCTCAGTTCAGCTTCGGGCGCCACGGCGAGGCGGCCTGGCAGAGCATCGCCAAGTTCTCTCGCGAGATGGAGCGACTAGCATTCGGTCCGCCTATCGAGAACGCAGCAAAGCTAGTCGCCCTCGTCGACCACGGTGTGCTGGACCTACGCCATTGCGGCGATCATAGTCGGCTGCTGTCGGAGCACGGCCATCGCATCGTCACCGCAGCGGTTGAGACCAAAGTGGATCGCGTTGTGGACGCGGTGCTGCCATCAGGTGCTGAAACCTGCAACAATGAAGTCGCCGGCGGCCTATTGCCAGAGTCGATCGCTTTAAAGACGACCCCAGGCGGCGCGATGCAAACATCGCGCGGCGGCGAGCCGCTGAAGTCCGACGGCACGCGGATCGAATCCGTGCGTTGCTTCGGGCGGGTGGCCGAGGGGTGGGTCATCGGGCACGACACCCTCAACCGCTCACTCCACAACCAAATCGACACATGGGCGACAGGCCTAGCCATGCAACTCACCCGCTCTAACTCATGACGCTGCTCGATACGCCCCGCGCTAATCCGACCGATCTCGAGGACCTCCGCCGCGGCTGCGCGGGCGATCCCCCGCTCCACGGTAGGTTGTCGCCCTGGATGGTCAGGGCGCTTCGCTCGCCAGACCTCGTGGCGTGGGTCGAGGAGCACGGTTCGCCGCTCAATCTCAACTGCACCGCGCCGTTCGCCGAGTCCGTCAAACGACTCCGCTCGGTCGGAAACGACCACGGGGTTCGGCTGGCGCCGTTCTTCGCCCGGAAGGCCAACAAGTGCCTGGCGTACGTCGACGCCTGCCGCGAGCTTGGCTGCGGCGTCGACACGGCCAGCGAGGCCGAAATCCGGCAAACCCTCGCCCGCGGCGTCCCCGCCGAGCAGATTGTCTGCACAGCCGCCGTCAAGGACGCTTCACTGCTGGAGCACTGCATCCGCTCCGGCATCACGATCGTCCTCGACAACCCAGACGAAACCCGCTTGATCAGGCGGCTCGCACAGGCAATTGGCGAACGCCCCGCGGTCTCGATCCGGGTGAGTGGCTTCGCCCACCAGGGCAGACGCCTCGATTCGCGTTTTGGCTTTGCTATCGAAACGCTCGAAGAGGAACTGTCCAGCGTCTGCCTCTCCGCCACCGACGCGTTTGCCATCAACGGCATCCACTTCCATCTCGATGGATACGACGCGGATCAACGGGTCGCTGCCGTGCGGCAATGCCTGCCGATCATCGACCATCTTCGCTCAACTGGAAGTCGTGTCGTCCACCTCGACATCGGCGGCGGCATGCCGGTCTGCTACCTCGAATCGTCCGATGCGTGGACACTCTTTTGGTCCGCCCATAAGGAATGCCTGCTGTCGAGAGCGCGTCCCCTCACCTACCGCGGGCACGGGCTAGGCCTTACGGCTCACGACGGGCAGCTGTTTGGCAAGCCAGCAACCTACCCCTTCTTCCAGCAGCCGGAACGCAACGAGTGGCTCGCCCAAGTGCTTTCGGAAATCGGCCCCGAAGTCCGCCGACGCGACTTAGAGCTGCGTTGCGAACCAGGCCGCGCCCTGCTCGACGGCTGCGGGGTGACCCTCGCCCGGGTGGTCCACCGCCGCCGCCAGTCCAACGGCGACTGGCACATCGGGCTGGCGATGAACCACACCCAATGCCGCACCGGCAGCGTCGACATGCTGGTCGACCCGCTGCACATCGCCGCCGGCCCCGACCGACAGGACGCCGAGCAGGTCGATCAGGGCTTTCTGACCGGCGCGTACTGCACTGAGTCCGAAGCAATTCTGCTCCGCCGCCTCCGCTTCCCCCGCGGAGTGGCGGTAGGCGACCTCTTCGCGCTGCCGAACACCGCCGGCTACTTCATGCACTTCCGCGAGAGCCGCTCGCACCAATTCCCTTTGGCCAAGAATCTGATCGTCGGCCCCGTCGGCGATCGCCCCGCCGTCGACGCAATCGACGCCCCGTAGACCGACGGCGTGCTGACGCCGATCATTCTCCAGCGGCGGAAGCCTATCTCCCCCCACGATTCAAGGTAGACTGAAGGCTGCCGATCTAGGCGGACAGCCCCCCGCCCCGTAAACTGCGGCATCCTGTACGTCTGCGCCCATAGCTCAGTTGGATAGAGCAACGGACTTCTAATCCGTAGGTCGCTGGTTCGAATCCAGCTGGGCGTGCTGGAAAAACCCCTACAAATGATAGGGTTTTTCGACTTTCTCGCCATTCTGGCGGCGTCGCCGACGCCAACGCGTACACCCGGTAGTACACCTGTTTGGGCCGTGGGGCCCTCCCGGACGTGTTGGACGCACCTCCTGCGCAAGGCGACGACCATGGCCACCGCTACTGCCACCCCCAAACAACGCACCAAGCCCACGAAGCCGTACGCGGACTTCCCGCTGTTCCCGCATGCGCGCGGCTACTGGGCGAAGAAGATCAAGGGCAAGGTCTACTACTTCGACCGCTGGGAGAACCCCGATAGCGCTCTGCAGCAATACCTTGATCAACGCGACGACCTGTACGCCGGACGGAAGCCGCGGGAGAGGAACCCAGACGGCGTCACGCTGCGAGAACTTTGCAACGCCCTGCTGACAGCCAAAGAGCAGCTTGTCGAGTCTGGTGAGCTGACGAGGCGTCATTTCCAGGACCTGCACAAGACCTGCGAACGTTTGATCAACCATTTCGGCAAGAACCGGCTAGTCGAAGACCTGAGGGTCGACGAGCTGGCCGAGTACCGCACCAAACTGTCCTCCGGCTGGGCGCCGACCACCCTCGGGCCCGAGCTGAACCGCGTGCGGTCGGTGTTCAACTTTGGCTACAAGTCTGGCATCCTCGATAAGGAAGTCCGCGCCGCATCGGCTCTGGCCTCGCCGTCCAAGAAGATCCTCCGTGCTCACCGGCAGAGCCAGCCGAAGAAGCTGTTCTCAGCCGAGCAGGTGCAGAAGCTGCTAAACTCGGCCGGAGACCACCAGTTTAAGGCCATGCTTCACCTAGCGATCAACGCAGGTTTCGGTAATCGGGATTGCGCCACGATCACGCCGGAGGCGTTCGACCTCGAGAGCGGTTGGGTCCAGTTCCCCCGCACCAAGACCGCTATTGACCGCCGGTGCCCACTCTGGCCGGAGACGGTCGAGGCGATGCGCCAGGCGTTCGAGGCCCGAGCCGCCGGCCCGAAGCCGGCCAGCGGCTGTGAAGACCGAGCATTCCTTACTTCTGTGGGCAATGCCTGGGGCGGCGACATGGCATGCAGCGCGGTTTCGCAGAAGTTCCGCAGGGTCGCCAAGGCGGCTGGCTGCTACACCAAGGGCGTGTCGTTCTACTCCCTGAGGCACACTTTCGCGACCATCGGCGGTGACACGGGCGACCAGGTCGCGGTCCGTTACCTGATGGGCCACGTCGACCCATCGATTGACGCTGTCTACCGCGAGGCCGTGATGGATGAGCGGCTTGAACGGGTCACATCGCATGTGAGGCAGTGGCTCTTCGGGTCCTGAGCGAAAAACTCTCTCGATCGCTGGAGCATTTGGCCCTCATCGGCCGATATTAGGTTGTACGGGCAGCTAAGTGCTCCCAAGACCTCGCCCCCCGAAACTGGCGACTACAACTTATAGTTCCCCCATGCGAGCGGTAGTCGGGACCGTTCACTGCTTCGGCACTTCTGCCGCAAGTGAGATACTGGAGAGTGGCTGACGCCGCTGGCTCCAGACGCATTCAATCGTAGAGCTTCCGCCGGGAAGGACTGCTATGAGTGCGTATCTCACCCCCTCCGACATTGCCATCCAGCTCGGCGTTTCGCGCGCCCATGTCTCGCGACTAATTCAGTCGGGATCTCTCCGCGCAACGAATGTCGCTAGGCCGACGGCCAAGCGTCCCACGTACCGCATCGACGCCGACGCCTTGGCGGCGTTCATGGCTGCTGGCTCGTCGAATCGCCAACGCGCCGGCCCGTCTGAATCCTCGCGGAAACGCCGCTCGCCTTCTCAGGCGAAACGCTTCTTCTAGATATCTCCCGAATTGCGTGATGGGTCGCTCTGCGCTCGCGGTACGTCCGTAGAGTGCCAGATGCTGCCCATTGCGTTTGCACAAACCTGATCCCCCCATGGAACAACAAATGACTAGCAAGTCCAACATTTCCAATTCGAAATCCCCCCACAAGGCGAAGGCGACCCCCGCGCACAAGCAGCTGACGCTTGGTCGCTCGCTTTGGATCACCGGCGACAAGGCCGCGCTGAAGACGGCGATTGCTCTCGATCTCGCCTTTTCCGCCAACACGTCGACGAAGTTCCTGAACTACTTCGAGCTTCCCTACAAGGACCCCGAGCCAGTCTTCTACTTTGAAGGCCACGACAAAGAGATCGACATGCAGATCGTGCGCGATCGGATCGCGGTCCTTGAGCGGTCTCGCAAAGGTGTCCGCTACGAAACTATCTTCCGGAAGTACCCCAACTCCGTAGCCCTGCAGTCGCCAAACGGACCCGAGTCGCTGCAGGCGAACGTCGAACGCGAGGAAGCCAAGCTTTGCCTGCTTGACCACCCACGGCCCGCGTTCCCCCGGTCTCTCTCGGCCTATCGCTTCGATCGCGTCTTCTTCCGCGAAACGCTGGACCGCTATGCCAAGTGCGGTGAGGCCTCGAAGTGCACGATGGCGCTCGTGACCCTCACGGGCGCCTGGGGCCATGAAGCCGACGAGGAGTTTGGCGAATGGGCCGAGACCGTCATCCACCTCGACTCCTGTGAGAGGACGCATCGTGGCATTTTCGCGCTGAACCTATGCATCAAAGAGCAGTCGAGCGAGCGATCTTTCGGTCTAACCATTGATCAGGGCTGGCAAGATCAGCGGCTCGGTGGCAATTGGGACGTCACCGTTCGGGCGAAGAAGACCAAGAAGTAATTAAGAACTTGAACTCGCATCCACGCAGCTTCAAGCTTTCACCCTACACGAAGAAAGAAGAAAATGATCACTTCCAACAAGGCCAAGGCCAATCTGGCCGCAGCACAGTCCGCCAATGCGCCGGTAAGCGAAGAGCACATCCCTGATCACCTCAAGTCGCTGAAGCAGTGGCTCGTGTGGCGCTACGCTCACCGCAATGGCACGGCCGCCAAGCTGCCGTCTCGCGTCGACGGCTCGTCTCAGGGGTGGAACACCCAGGCCCATTGGAGCTCGTTCGACGAGGCCATAGAACTCCAGCACGCCGAAGTCGAACTGTACCGTGGTCTCGCTTTGGTGCTCTCGGAAGACGACGAAGTCGTCTGTCTCGACTTCGATGATTGCGTGCGCCACGACCAGGTGCTTCCTGTGGCCGATGAGATCATCGGCCGGTTTCCTGGCGCCTATGTTGAGTGGTCTCCTTCCAAGACTGGCTTCAAGCTGTTCATCAAGGCCAAGCTCCCCGGAGGGGCGAGTCGCGCCGAAATTGAAGTCGGCGAAGGGGACGATTCGTTCACTATCGAGTTGTTCAGCCACAACAAGTGGTTGGCGATTACGGGAGAGCCCTACGGCAGCGGCAGTGAGGTTGTCGAAGGCCAGGACGCCCTCGACAAGTTGCTGGCCGAGTACAAGCCAAAGGTAACGCAATCGTCGTCGTCCCAGCTGGTGGCCCCCGACGACGTCGAGTCGTGGATCGACTCGGGCAAGGCCTCGCTTCGGGCGGTCGAAGCCTTCCAGTGGCTGCGGGATGAGGCCGAGGAGTCCGCCAACGGCGCCGGGGGCAACGCCGCCATGTACCGGGTCGTCTCCGAGCTGTGGAGCCGTGGACTCGCCGGTCGTGAGCTGTGGCAACTGCTTAGCTGGTTCAACCACAATCGCACGGGCTCGGTGAACGGCGGTCCGGCGGAATGGACCAATGATGAGTTGGTGAAGATGCTGCTGAGCGTCATGAACCGCTTGGGGCAAGATGGATTCGGCTGCCGTTTGCCCGCCGAGGAGGAATTCGACGTCTACGACGCGTCGGATTTCCAGCCCGAGGGGCCCACCAGCGGGCTCAAGTCGCGGTCAGCTGCTGATGTGCGATCGGAGAAGGTCGGCTGGCTCTGGGACGGCTACCTGCCGCTTGGCATGATCACGCTGATCGACGGCGAGCCGGGGAGCGGGAAGAGCTCTCTCGTGATGGACCTCGTCGCCCGGTTTTCGCGCGGGGACCGCATGCCGTGCTCCGACCCGCTCTCACCGAAGCGGGCCCCGATCAACTGCGCAATTCTGAACTACGAAGACCCTCAGTCTTGCGTCATGGTCCCGAGGCTGAAGGCGGCCAGGGCGATCACTAGTCGCGTCGAGTTGATTGATGGAGATCAGAAGGACGGTAGCCCGGTTCAGCTGCCCAATTGCATTGGACTGCTGGAAAAACTGGTTGTCGAGAAGCAGGTCAAGCTCATCGTAATCGATCCGTTTGACTCGATGTTCCCCTCTGGCTTAAACAGCAACAGCGGGCCTGATGTTCGCAAAGTGCTGCAGCCGTTGAAGGAGATGTGCGAACGGCTCCACATCTCTGCCATTGTCATTCGCCACATGAACAAGAAGTCGGGTGAGTCGGCCATTAACCGTGGGTCGGGGTCGATTGGCATCGTCGGCATCGCTCGGGCCGCCTACAACGTCGGCCTCGATCCTCGGAATGAAGAGGGCGAGTTTGTCCGCGTGCTCTCACCTCAGAAGTTCAACGTGGCGCCGATGCCGCCGAGCCTTGAGTTTACGACGGAGTCTCAACGGGTTCAGCTTGACGACGGGTCGGTCCAGTACCTCGGGGCCGTTGAATGGCACGGCCGCTGTGATTTGACCGCTAACCAGCTGACTGGCGCGACGAAGTCGGTGAAGGGCGATGGCTCGAAGCTCCAGCACGCGAAGAGCATCATCAATCGTGCTCTGATGAGCGGCCCCCAGCCTGAGACGGAGGTGCGTCAGCTTGTGACGGATGCTGGGATCGGCGAATCGACCTACAAGACCGCTCGGAAACAGTTGGGAATCGAATCGAAGGTAAGCGGCTTCCAGAAGCCTCACATTCTCAGGATGCCGGATAGGCATGTTGAGCCAGGGGTGGCAGTGACCCTCGACGGCGTGGTTCCGGTCGACGACGGTGTCGGAGCTCCGCTCTTCTGATCAGCGCGAGAGAGCGTTTCTGACCACCTCCTCTGACACTAGAGGGGGTGGTCGGGACGCACCGGCCGAAGGCCGCAAACGGAGAGTACTAGAGAGAGTATTTATTAACTTCTCTGGGAATTTCCCGAGGAAAGCGGAAGTGGCGCCAACTCCTCTGTGGTCAGAGGCGCCAGAGGGGTTGGTCTTTCTCCCCCCCTAGCAATTGCACCTGTCGGCGCGATTGTCACCCCAGAAGATCGGAGCCCATCCCAATGTAGATAAACCGGCGAGAAACCATTGCGTTGATTCAACTTTCACATTCCAAAGGACAACAAAGTTATGAAGCTCGATTTCATTGGCCCCGTATTCCGGAATCGCGATACCCTGGTTTCCGAGATGGACCTCATGCACCTCATGCTCACCAAGGAAGCTGCGGATCTCACTGAATCCTATGATCCCGAGAAGCCGGTAGAGGATAAGACTCTGGAGCAGGCATGCCTCATCCAGTTGGCCTTGACTGCGTACTGGGCCCAGAACGCTTTGAGTACCCTGTGGGAGACGATTGACGAGCGCATCGAAGTGGAATCTTAGCGCAGGGGGACGCCTCGTCAGCGAATTTGTACCAGCTACGAGACCCGGTGCGTGCGCTCGGGAGAGGCCCTCGGCGAATGGCGGGGGCCTCTCCTCTTTGATCGGGGGGCTACGAACTAGCACCCCGGCAAAAAAATCAGGGATCGGCTCAACGCGTGCGCACGGAGACGCGATCTCTCAACCGTTTGAATTCCTCATTAGCGGCTGGCGTGGCGGTCCTGGGCCCTCTGGCTAGACCATCCTGGGTAATCACCGGCGTTTGTGTGCAATTGCGACGCGACGCCCAATCCCCAGGCGCTCGCGCCCAAGAACTCAGCGCCCGAACCACTCCGGCGGGCCATTCTCCGCGCTCGTTTCCGGCGAACGATGCCAGCGAGCCCAGGCGCCCTGCCTGGCGATTCGCCACCCGCTGGAGTTTCTTGCTATGTGTTCCGCGATCGAGTTGATACGCGAGCTGTCGGGGCTCGCGCTGGTGCTGAGCATCCCCGCAGCGGGCGCTGTGGCGCTCGCCCTGGCCCTGCTTGCCGAAAGGGGGGACCGATGAACCTGCTGCGTACCAACGCCAAGCTGGCCAAAGCCGGCCCGGACAACTACCTAGTGGCTGGGCTGGCGCTCGCCCCGCACGGCCTGTCCGGTCACCAAGTCTGCCCCGCCTCGACGGTAGGCTGCCGGGCGGCCTGCAATCTGTGGTTTTCGGGGCAACGGGTCGTGCCCGCGGCCCGCCAGCGCGCCATCAGGGACACCCAGTGGCTCGCGGAGGACCGGCGCGGCTTTCTGGCTCAGTTGCACCACGACATTGCCCAGCACGCCAGGCGCGCCGACAGGGCGCTCCTGCGGCCTATGGTGCGGCTCAATGTCGGGTCGGACCTCGACTGGCGAGAGGTCATCGAGCGCTGGCCGGAGGTGCAGTTCTACGATTACACGAAGGTCCTGAGCCGCTTCCGCGCGTACCTCGATGGCAAGCTGCCGCCGAACTACGCGCTGACGTTCTCGGCCTCGGAGCGGTCGCACCCGGCGACCCTGGCGAGCTTCCTGCGCCGCGGGGGCAACGTGGCGGCCGTGTTTGCGGTAGACTACTACCCGGCTTGCGGCCGGATTGGCCCGCTGCCCCGGTCGGTTCGCTACTGGGGCGCGGAGTGGCCCGTCATCGACGCCGACAAGCACGATATCCGCCTACCCAGCGTCGACGGGCGGGGCGTGGTCTGTGGGCTTCGGCTGAAGGGGACCAACGCCGCCAAGGCCCGAGGACGCGCAACCGGCTTTGCCGCGCCATGCTAGACCTGCTGCAACGCACCACCGCCCTGCTGCTAGCGATTACTGACCGCGCGGACGAGCTGCCGCCCGAGATCGTCGAGGCGGCCCGCGATCTCGAGCCAGATGTCGCCGAGGCGATCGATCGGCTCAGGCGCGAGTCGGCCGACTAGCCGCGCCCCGATCGGCTCACAATCTGAATGCCCCTCAACGCCCGCTAGGCATCTAGCGGGCGTTTTTCGTTGGGTTTCATTCGACGGGCGTCGACAGCTACGAGGCTCCCGAAGCCACAGGGCGCGCTGAGGGGCCCTGAGAGGCCGTCTCGCGCGCCTCCAGCGCTCGCGCGGCTCCTCTATCGAGCTGGCGCTCCGGCGCGTTAGACGGGCGTTCAGCGCGCCTAGACGGACATTCCCGAAAGCCAGCTGTCCAGCTACGCCTCTGGCAGGGCTGCCTACGGATTCTCATTGCCGGAAATGCCTAGAAATGTAGCAGTCCGCGTCCGCTCTTGCGGGATGAGGGCTACGGAACGCCTGTGCACTTGCCGGAAACGCGGCTAGCCGCTTTCGCGATCGAAGTTTTCCCGGGTCCTTCCTGGCGATTTCGGGCTCAAACCCCCGCCGGAAGACCCCACTAAGGGAGAACGCCTGTCGGTCGGCATGCGAAACGTCACGAGGCGGGCTAATCGGACTGATTTCGGCGCTCTCTTTGGGTGCGAACGGCTGCGTTCGTTTCGATTTTCTGCCGCACCCGGACATAGTCGATTACAAGTTTGTACTCGCCATCGGCCTTGTCGGCTTCCTTGGGCAGCAGGGCGAGGTCGACGAGAATGAACATCGGCCGCAGCATATCAGGAGTAGTGGGCGCCCTCATCAATTCTTTGCCGTCGAACGAGAAGATGATGTGCTTCGGCGTGATGAGGGCGCCGTAGGTGTGGTACTCATTGTCGAACAGGTCTACCGGAGCGTCCGGCCAGTTCTTGTGGAGGCCCGTGTAGTTGCCTACGTGAAACGTCTTGTTGGGACGGTCTCCGTACTGACGAGCGGCCTTCCAGCTGTGATAGGCCTGGTGGTGGCCCTTCGGGTCGGAGTTGTATCCCTCGTAGATGTCGATCTCTGTCCTTGGCACTGTCTGCGTGAAGTACTCGTCGACTGCCTTTATCCAAAATGCCGGCCACGACGCGAAGTCGTTGCCGGGCGAGCACTTCATCCTTGCCTCAAAGTAGGTGGGGTGCTCGGCTGGATTCCAAGTCTGGCCGCGGCCATCGACGTTGACCGACGTGAACGACCCTGAGAACCAGGTCTTTCCGACCCGCTGCATGGTGATCGTTAGCTCAGAGCCGGCCTGTGAGTAGACGTTCGGTTCACGGCCCGGCTTGACGCTCCGCGCCCGGCCCGTGGCCGCGGGGTGTCCAGGCGAGTACCACGGTCCTTCGCCCGAGGACTCGTCTGTTATTGTCATGGAGTCGAATTGATCTTCGAACACCGTCGTGTAGCCCTCGAGGAGCGGAGCGATAGGTCTGCCGAAGGTTTGCTCCTTCGTCGCGTTTTTTTCACCCCACTGCTCTTTCACCTTGGCCCATGACGCTTCGGTGTGACCGACGAACCCCTCTTTGGGCGCCCCGGGTTCTGGACGCTCTTTTCGATAGGGGTGACTCGGTGGCAGACGCGATTGCGAGTCGGTTTTCCACATCGCCCAACCCGCGATTCGGTCGACGTCTACCGCCGACAGCTCCTCGTGCAGGAGCATAATACGGTTGACGATGAACTCGATCCCGTTTGGTCGCGTGTCGCCAATCAGCGTCTTTGCGCGGGACTCGTCGCGTGGGATTACCAGATCCTCGATCTCTGCCTGAACCTCCGGCTGTCCGTCAATCGATGCGTAGTGCCGACCATCCACCCTCCGCGTCACGATGACATGCCAAGACTCGTCTGCGCCAGCGGGCAGTCGAATCGCCGCGTCTGGTTGCCCCGTCCAGTGGACGGTGTACTCGTGATCACCTCGACGATACCCGATGCCGGGCAGTCGGTGGTTGTAGTTGCCCTGATGCCCATTGGCCGCGAAGAGCATCCCGGAGTCAGAAGGCGAGCTGCTAACCTTGGCAGCGAAAACCATCACCGCCGCCCGGTGCGCCCTCTCGGGGATTCGGAGCCAGGGGGCTTCCAGGCGACAGTCCGCGCCGGGGGGGAAGTGAACGCCACCCGGCTGCTTCTCTGGCTGGCGAGCCGGGTCGGCCTGGACGGCTGCGACTTGCGCTGAAGTGGAGTCTTTCCATTCTCGCACTTTTCCGACTGGCAACGTGTCGGCGTCCCAGTCGTACCAGATCTTCTCGTGGAGCGCCGTCCCGGGTTCCCAGATGTCCGCCGAGGCAAGCGACGCGCAAAGGGCGGCAGAAATCGCTAGTATCAAAGTGCCGGATCTTATCATCTTACCCTGAGTATTCTCGTGGTTTACAGCGTTATGGAGAGCGGTCGCAAACGTCTATCGCCCGTATTGCTATATCCGAAGCGACCCGAGTAGATGACAAACGCTGCTCGAGCGGAAAGACTGGATGAGCTGCTTCTTCGACCAAAAGGATCGCTTGCCTAGCGCGGCCAGGGAGCTTCCTTGATGTGTGCCCACTCTTCGTACCTCGAAGGTATGCCCGCGCTCTTAGCGTCATCGCTGTGAAGAACGAATCGATAGCGGAGTTCCAGAGATTCTCCTGCGTTGAGGCGGTAGTCTCCAGACCCAGATGGTTCGTTCAAGAAGTCGTGCAGGCCGAAAGGGTTGGCGGCAACCAATCCGTAGTCGCGTGCGTGCCACGTGGTGGGGTGCCTCAGATTCTGGGGGTGGTCAAAGATCGCCATCCCAACCCTCTCGCCGTCGACCTCGCCCCAGTAGTCGACCCACTTGGCGCGTTTGCCCCAGACTCCTTGGTCCTTGTCGCCCTCGCTGTTGACTGCGTGCCCGGTTGGCAGGGCGTTTGCGCCGCGGGAGCTCGCTGTGAGACGCAGTTCGGGACGCGTCCGCGTCGCCATGGTCCCCTCTTTCGTGTCGCCGAAGACGACAGTATCTGACCCGGCGGACAGGACGATCGTAAGGTCGATCGTTCGCAAGTTCTCGCTCGCGCGGAACTGCATCGAGCGACGCTCTCGACAAACCTCCTCTCCGTCGGGAGCCACCCAAGCCGACGTAGAGTCGATTACCCCAACAGGCCCAGAGGACACCTTTTCGATGCTCCCGTGCCGGATCTCGCCCGTGCCCTCGCCGATGGCCCAGAAGTCGATTCCATTCACACTGCCGTGTCCGAACCACAGCGACTGGTGGTGGGGGTGGTCTGTCGCCTCGCCGAGCGTGCCTTCTACCAGCGGGTAATCTCGCGTCATCCTCACTCCGCCGGGTCCCACTAGGGGAAACAACACCGGCTTCGGCGTCCCGCGGTAGACGTAGGACGTGAACGCGTTGCCGTCACATGTGACTTCGACGACGCCGCTGCCGGCGTCGACGACCTCAATCCGCTTATCAGCAGCGAGGCCAATTGCAGGGGATAGGGCAAGCACCACAGCAAAAGACAATTGTCTGGCCATGACTCCTCTTACGTTGGGTGGACTACGGGCAGGCGTTTCCGTCAGGTTTGACGTCGCGCCGGGGAAGGGATGACTCCTTGCCTGGCCCCGCTGAGCTTCTCGTGCCAGCGTCTTTGCGAGGCAGCACAGCTCGGGCGTTCGCTAGACGTCCAGCAGTTCCGGGACTCGGTAGCCTGGATCTTTGGGGTCCCGTAGGAGAGCGTTGGCCGCTTCAGACGAATCCCCCACGAACCGCCCGGACGCGGCATCGAACTCGAGCCATTCAGCGACGCCCTGGTCCTCACCCATCGCTTACAAACGTCGACCCACAGGGCGGTCAGTCCTCGGGCCTACAACCGCTGATTCATATCGAGTAGGCTCTAGCGATCGATGTCCAGATCGCCAAGCTCAGCCGGAAGCCGATTCTCGATCACGTGAATAGCAAGCATCGCGTAGGCCAAGGTGTCGGCGCGTGTGATATTCTCGTAGTGGGCCGCCTCTGGATCTGCCTTTGGAAGTGGGTTTCCCTCGGTCCAGAAAAAGTCAATTCCATGATCGGCAATGTCTTTGGCTCGCTCGAGGTACTTGGAATCGCCCGTTTCCCGGTAGGCGAGCAGTTCCAAGTTTGTGACGATGCCGAGTTCTAGGGGCCACGGGCGTTCCGAACGATCTGGCGCCTCGTTGAAGTACTTGTCGGCCGCGTGGATGGCCAACTCGCGGTAGGCCTTCCCCTCTCTGCTGTCGCCCAGCTGGGCTGCTCGACTAAAGCACAAAGTTCCTAGCATGCCGGTTGTCTTGCGACCGTACTTCATGCTCCACAGGTATGAGTACCCGCCGTTTTCTTTGTGGCTGTACAGCTCGCGGTTGCCGTCGGTTGTTACGTACATGACAAAACCCTTATCGCTGACGTCGTGCGGCAGACCCAAAAGTCCCTTGTCGAGTGCAGCCGCCAGACGCAAGAGCTTGTCTCGGTCGGGGCCTTCCGGAAGCAGATTGGCGGCGTGGGTCGCGTCGATTGCCAGCGAAAGACTGGCAGAGGTGTCGGCGTACTCACGCTGAGAGTCGAAGGCGACCAGCGAGTCGCCTGTCTTCCTGCTTTTCTCGAGGTAGCGGTCCGCCAGGATATTGATGTAATTGAGGAATCGCTCGTCTCGTGTGCGTTGGTGCGCGCGGGCCCAGTCGTGCAGAAAGTACCCCCCCTCTTTGGGGAAGTCAAAGTTGAGGCCCGGTTCGTGGTGATCGTAATAGGCGTGACGACTGAAGTTGCCGGTCGAGTGGTCGCCGATCTGGTGTTCCCAAAGGGCATGGGCGTATCCGACCATCGCCTTCTCATTGAATTCGTAGAACTTGTCACTCAGGACCGTCGGGCGCTTCGGCTCGTGGATGTAAATGATTTCGTGCCCTTTGCTCGGATCGCTACGACAGTTCGTTCCCGGAGAATCAGATTTCAGATCCCAGCAGAGGTGCTCACCCCACGCGAACAGACCAGTCGTGGGCGATGGGGTTACCTCCAGGAAAACCCGGAGGGCCTTGTCGGCGTTTTCTCGGTACCTCGGCTCTCCGGTCACCTCACTCAGGGCGTAAAGGAGGCGGTAGAGGTTGAAGTCGAGGTTGACGTTTGCGCCGTGCGGCGATACCCGGTCAGAGTTCCGAATGCCGTGCGGCTCTCGGGGCATGCTGCTGAAAGGCGCTAGCCTGCTGCGGTCTATCATCGAGAGCATCAGGCTCGACTGCTGATCGCCGTACGTGTCCTGCGCGTGCAGAAGCATCGCGTCGGCGTACCCCTTTGCGTGCTGATAGAACCGATCGTCGTCGTCCGCGCGTGATTGGTCTGCCAGACAGCCGGACACAGCGGCCGCGAGTATGCACGGCATGCAAAGTGAGTTAACGCTCCAATCGCCGCGACCTAAAATTGCCATGCGATCAATCCCTTTTCCTTCGGACTGCTATAAGTTCTGCGGACTGCGCCCAGGGCAGGCTGCGGAAGTCTACGCGGGGGAAGACTCTAAGTTGATGTCGATCTCGTTGCGCTCGCTTTTCACCTCGAACTCGAGCCCCGAGCTGCTCGGCGACGTGTAATTCGGCGGGATCGAGTTCTGCGGGGGAGCTTCCCGGATCTCTTCGGACTGCCATACTTTTACGCGGGGAGTGACGCCAACGCGGTAGCGTCCCGGCGGGGCGCCATCCTGATCACCGAAAGTGCTCAGTCGAAATTGCCCCTCAGGCCCGATCTTGCCTCGGGCGCTGTACATCTTCCCCGTCTTCGGAGCGGGCGAGAGCGGCTCGAAGACCAAGCTCCCGCCGGCGAGTGGCTTGCCTTCGAACGTGACCACGCCGGATACTGGGTAAGTCTTCTCACCACCGCCCGAGCATCCCGCGTGTGCCGCAGCACTAGCGGCCACTGCTAACACGGTGAACCATCTCCTTGAGGGATTCATCTACCGCGAACTCCATTCTCTTGGATCGTTTGTGTTTGTAGTAACGGCGTTCCTGCTAGAGCGTCACGCCACCGATGGCGCCGTCTTCGCTGACTGCCTCCTCGCCTGCGATCGTCGCAAGGGCGTGCAGCACTGAGAGCGGCGTGTTGTAGGTAAGGGGCTCCACGTGCCCGTCGAGGTACACGAACAAACAGATCTGGCCGGCGTGGTCGCTACCGAACTTAGAGATTTCTTCGTCGTCGGCGCTCGCCGGGAAACCGCTGTAGGCGTTGCGTAGGATCGCCCAAGGGTGATTCCCTGCGAAAAACGCCGTGTCTCCCTTGTTGAAGTCGATCGATCCAGGCACGTTGTCAAATGGGCTGATGAGTTCGCTCGGAATGTGCTTCTCTCCAACAGCAAAAGTCTTCGACAAGCCATCGACGACCGTTCGTAGCTTAAGCTTGCTATCCGAAAGGATGGGGCCCGACTTTTGTCCGGTCCAGTAGCTGTACTGACCGTAGGTGACGTCACCGACCCTGACGCCGCTCTCCATGCGGCTAGCGGCGCCCACATTGCCCGCGTAGTCACCGCCCGCCGCCAGACTGCGGTACGCCTGCGGCACTGGCGGGTTGCCGGCCGAATCGAAGTCGCGGTCCGCTGACGGCGCGCGTCGGCTTGGACAATAGAACGCCGCCACGGGCGTACGCATGGCAGCCGCGTTAAGCGGGTCCGGCACCTTCACCCCCGGCTTGAAGCTGTCGAACTGGGCCTGCTGCTCCATGTAGGGCAGGAGCGTAAATGCCCATGAGTAGCTATACTCGCCGCCTGCGTCACCATCGGAGTTGCCAACCCCCCGCTTAGGAGCGGCCCGTCCCGTAGGTAGGAGCGATGAGTTGGTGTCGGCATGCAGTTGTACTGCCAAGCCAATCTGCTTTAGTCCGTTGGTGCACTGTGTCCGCCTGGCCGCCTCGCGAGCGGACTGGACGGCGGGCAGGAGCAAGGCAACCAAGACGCCAATGATCGCGATGACAACCAGCAGTTCGACTAGCGTGAATGCGTTATGCCGACGATTCCTTAGCTTCATCGTTTCCATCCCTTTTGCGTTTGCGAGATAAGGTTCTAGGGCCCCGAGAGGCCATGAGCAATTGCTCCGAATCATGTGAGTCGAAGGCCGGGCTCTTAACGAGCCTGAATTCGAGTATTGAGAGCCAATGCGGACACGGCGACTATGAACGCGACGAGTGCGCTCGGCTCTGGCGCGATGGTCGTCCCCACCACGCCTGTCCTTGTTGCGCCGTAGGCGGACCTCCAGAGTTCGTATTGGGCAGTTCCTATCATCCCGCCGGCGGTGTCGTTAGGGCCCAGCGAGCCCGACTCGGCGTCGAGTAGGTCACGCCAAACAACGTAGTCGGCTGCGTTGACGGCTCCGTCGTAGTTGAAGTCGCCTGGCAGCAATGGAAGAGCCTGCAGGTGCATGACGCCATCGACAATCATTCCTTCGGCGTAGACTGCATCCTTGAACCCGCCCGACATCCCTAGGCGGTAACGGAACCAGCCTTGGGCGTCATCGGTCAGCGTAACTCGGGCCAGGGAAAGGTCGCCCACTAGATTTGACGGCTCCTCTGTAACCCATGTCGCATTAAGATTCTCGTTATCGAACGTGAAAGCGGACGCCCCACCGACATCGATGGCGCCACCGACCGGAACCGGGAGGTTGCCCCTATAACTCGGCGGCTTAGAATCGAATCCGCCAGTAAGGTAGCTGTCGAACTGCAGCGATGGCCGCGCACCGAATTCTGCAGGGTCCGGCGGAACCTCTGATCCGTCGGCGTCCTGGTAGATAGCGCCAACGCCTAGCTCAACGCGGAGCTCTGAACTGAGCCACTCCGCTCCTGCGGTGTCGAGCCGCCAAACGTTTGATACATGACCAGGGAGCGCCGCCCCAGGGTCTTCCGCTACGAATGTTGAAGTCAACTCCGTAGTCGGCGGCAGCGCCTCTCGGCGAATGAGTTCGATCTCGGCCGGGCCCAAGATCTCATTGGTGTAGAACCGAAAGTCATCCATGAGACCGTCGACAATGCGGTTCTGACCGTGCAGCGAGTCTGCGTTCCCAATGCCCATAGTAGTAGCGCCGAAGTCGAACTCAAAGCTGCCGCTGGCGATGTTCGATGAGTTTGTGCCTGCACTCACAACCGTGGTCGCAGTGTCTGCCACGTACCACTTCGCACGCTCCACGTTCGTGCCGGGCGTACCGTCGAAGGTCACCGCAAAGAAGACCCACTCGTCTGGTGATTGGTAACTCGAAGGCGAGAAGAAACTGGATCCGGTAGCTGATCCAATACGGAGTTGCAGGTCGCCAACCGTAGCGCCGTTGCCACCGTAGCCTTGGAGGGTGATGCGGTTGACGCTGTCCTTCTCAAAACGCATCAGATTCTGGTAGGCCTGATCGGCGCCCAGAGCGAGGGCGTCACTGTCGCGGTTAAGCCACCCGGTGATCGTGAACTGACTGAATGTTCCGAGATCATAACTAGCCTGGGTCACCGGCCCCACCGAGCCAAAGTTGCCCCTGGCGTCGAAGGCTCGATCACCCACTAGCCCGGACACGCCCAGAGCTGATGCCGTGTGCAAGTCGGACGGGAATCCGTTCGAATTGAGCATCGTTGCATCGGCAAGAGTCCCTGAGTTTCCAGCCGTAAAGCCAGTCTCGTCGAACTTTAGATTCACTGCTAACTCAGCGAACGCAGTGATCGGCAAGAACGCCATCGACACAACTGCTAATGCACGCAGCAGGGCAATCCTTGCGCAACTAGCGATTCGCGTGCCGCTGAACGGCAATCGCTCTAGGACAGCGGGATTGAAATCGTGTGTCATTCTAAACGGATGGCGGTGTGAACGGTGAGGTCGCCGTACTCGGCGACCGCTGGTGTCGATCATGGGTTGTCGTGATAGGCAGCGTCATCTGCAGTGACTGCAACGACCGCGGCCGCACAAGCTGATTCCGATGCCCAACACGGCGATAAGAATCGCACTGCCTTCAGGAACTGCATTCGGGCCGTGCGCCGTCGGTGAGCGGTCAATATTCGAGACGTCAAAGTCATTGGGGAGACCGTTCTCAATCGCATAGAGCTGCAGCATCGCGTAGACCAGCGTGTCCGCACGGGTGATGTTCTCGTAGTGGTCGACAAACGGGTCGGCCTTGGGGAGCGGGCTGTCCTCGGTCCAGAAGAGCTCGTACCCGAGGTCCGCAAAATGCCTCGCCCGCCCCAGGTA
Source organism: Posidoniimonas polymericola (assembly GCF_007859935.1). Lineage (NCBI taxonomy): Bacteria > Pseudomonadati > Planctomycetota > Planctomycetia > Pirellulales > Lacipirellulaceae > Posidoniimonas > Posidoniimonas polymericola. The sequence goes on from NZ_SJPO01000013.1 coordinate 46,544, forward strand.
CAGCTCGTCGCCGGTGATCTCGAAGGCCGCCAGCTCGAGCGAGCTTGCGAGCCCAAGCTCGACCGGCCAGGGGCGGTCAGAGATCAGCGGGTCGCTTGAAAGATAGAAGTCCGCGGCTTCAATCACCATGCTTCGGTAGCGATCCCTAACCTCTGTATCAACGAGCGCTCCTCTGTTCTCTCGAATAATGTCGAGATCGGCACCGGACACCATGCCGTCGCCGTTGAAGTCGCCGTCTTCCCATAGCGCTGAGGTCGATCCCCAGTTGCTCACGACGGCGTTGAAGTCGGTATCGTCGACGTCGCCGTCGCTGTCTGCGTCCCCGTCCAACCTAACGTCAGCGAGCTGCCGATACCGGTCGTAAAAAAGCCCACCAAGCATCGCCGTGGTCTTCCGTCCGTACGCCAGGCTCCAGTCGTACGACACCCCTCCGTTTTCCTTATAGGGGTAGAGCTCGTAGTCGTCCTCGACGGTGACGTACTGGACGAACCCGCCACTGCCGGCGACATCGTGCGGCATCGACTGGATTCCCTGGTCGATCCGGGAGGCGAGCGCGAGCAGCTTGTCTTTCACCACCCCGTCGGAAACCAATTGTGCGGCGTGGTAGGCGTCGACTGCCATCGATATGCTGGCCGACGTGTCTGCAAACGAGCGGGTTGAGTCGAACTCGATCAGGTTCGCAGTCGTGTCGTCGAGTTTGGAAAGATAGCGATCGGCAAGAACCTCGATGTAGCCGAGAAACTTCGCCTCCCCGGTCTTGTCGTAGGTGCGGGCCCAGTCGTGCATGAAGTAGCCGGCCTCCTTCGGGAAATCGAAGTTGGGGCGCGTGTCGTGGGCGTCGTAGCGGGCGTGGCGGCTGAAGTTGCCGGTCTCTTTATCGTGTATTTGGTGCTCCCACAGTCCCTCGGCGTAGTCGACCATTGCTGACGGGTTTAGTTCGTAGAACTTCTCGTAAAGAGCGGTTGTTCGCTTGGGCTCGTGGATGGGGTAGGGAGATCCGCCGTTGGTTACATGGGTGCCGTAGGCGTCGGCTTGGAGGTCCCAGGACAGGTGCTCGCCCCAAGCGAAGAAACCGGTGGCGGGCGCCTGGGTGTACTCAAGGAATGCCGAGAGGGCCGAGTCCGCGGCCATGCCGTATTTAGAATTGCTTGTTACCTCAGACAACGCGTACAGCGTACGGTAGAGGTTCTGGTCCAGGTTCACGTTCGAGCCATAGGGGACGACCCGATCGTCAAATCGCACGGTGTCCGGCATGGCGGGCATCGAGTTGTATGGCTGCAGGGTGTGGCGGTTGAGCATCGAGAGGATCATCCCGGAGTGGACCGCCCCGTAGGTGTCGGTGCCGTGGTCTACGAGGGCGTCGGCGTACGCCTGCACCACCTGCAGGTACGACTCGGGCCCCTCCGGTCCCGACGGCAGTTCGATTTGCGTGCCCGGGTTCAGCAGCAGGTCACCCAGATTCGCCTGCGTCAGCTTTGGGTGCGTGCTTAAGACAAAGGCATCGAGTCGGAGCTGCGACTCGCGTCCGCCCATGGTGAACGGCTGCGTGCCAATGCTGCTCACTGTGTAGATAGGCGCCGTACCGACCATGGCGCGTCCGTTGGAGCCGGTGGGGGAGCTCGGAATGACCGCGCCTGTCGAATAGTTGTGCCAGACGTAGTTGGCCGGCGTCACCACGTCGAGGTTGTTGATGGTCGTAAACCCGGGAGAGGCGCCGAACGTCTGTGGCAGGAAAAAGCTGTCATTCAGGCCCGTGCCCGGGTTGGGCGCGTAGGTCAGGCCGTAGAGGTAGTAGTCTCCTGGCTGGTCAAATGCGAGATTGTAGGTAACCGTGGCGTCGGGCACGCCGGTGGATCCGCCGAGGGTCGAGATGTACGAGCCTCCGCTGGCAGAAGCGTCGGCGGCGGTTCCGAACCCGAGTCCGCCGCTGAACGAGTAGCCCTCTGCCTCGAACACGAGATTGCTCGAGAATTGCGCGACGCTGGCCTCAGGGAGAGAACAGACTGCCGCCACCAACGCCAGGTGCTTGACCGACCACCGAGTTAACATCTCTTGCCTACGCCCTCGTTGCAAAGTTGCCAGGAATGCGGTTCCGCGAACACGCTACATGGATATTCCATTGCGTCCCGATGCCGCGAGTCGCACATAGCATGGGGCTGCTGCCCCGGTGACGGTCCGGGCCTGACGGAAAGCCAAAGCCAGCAAGAACGGCACGCACAATGCCGCGGCAGCCTTCGGCTCTGGAACCGCCGACGCCCTCAGGACGAGCGAGTCGTTGTGGTGCAAGTCGTCGTTGGTGTAGACCGCGCCGCCGACGAAGGTCTCTATTTGGTTGCCGTTGAGCCACACTTCGATCGATTGCCCAGCCCAGTCGTCGGTCTCGACCGACAAGCGGACGGGCAGGTCGAGGTTGCTGCTGAGCAACTCCACGTTAAACGACTTCTCCAGGTCCGCCAGGCTGTACGACAACGCCGCGGCGCCGTTCTGCCCATCGCCGACCCAAGCCTCGAACGCTCGGGTCTTCACGAAGCCGGCGACAAAGAAATCGTCCTGCGAGTTCAAGACAGGCGCGGGGATCTCGTTGTTGAGCAGCCGGCTGAGGTACCACGCCTCACCGGAGTCTTGCACGTTCTCGCTCGGCACCGCATGAGGCCAGTACTGCCGTTCATTCGGTTCGTTCATGTTGTTGTTGTTGAAGTCCACGTACAGGTTCTGGTTGCCGATGTGGACCGTGATGTTGTCGAACTCGCCCGGTGAGGCCGCCTCCGCGATTGCGAAATCACGGTAGCTCGTGTCCTGAATCGGCGGGGTCTGCACTTCGTCGTTGTTTACAAACAGGTGGGTCTCTGAGTAGGGGTTGTTCTTGGAGGCCAAGTTGGAAGCCCTAGCCTGGTACGCGTCGAGGAACGCGGTCGGGGAACCAAGCACATAAGGCGGGCCTCCCATGTCGGCGTTCATCTGAGCCTGGTGAGAACCACTGGCGCCCTTGTTGTACCAGCCGTTCGTTGCCGAGTAGCCGTAATCGGAAATACCGAAGAACGACGAACCGAGGTTGAAGTAGTCCGGAAATTTCGTGAGCGCAGAAAGAACGTTGCCTCCACCGCCAGAGTAGCCGGTGATGTGCACATTCTCGGCGTTAACTCGGTCCGGATAGGTCGCCTTGACCCATTCGACGGCGTCGTAGATGTCGTAGATCTCGACGCCCCCGGAGTCTCGACTACCGTCCGATCCGTCACGGCCCCGCATCGCGACATTGATCGTGAAGAAGCCCTTGTCGCGCAGCCGCTGAGCATTGGCTCTCACCCGACCGATGTTCTGCTGGGTGGCGTCGTCTGCCTGCGAGTAGGTGTGCATCACGACCGCGATCGGAGCGTTCACAAAAGTGTCGTCGTAGTTGACCTCAGCGACCAGGTCCAGCGGCCCGCCGCCGTCCGAGCTAACCGATGACTGGTACGACACGATCTGGTCGACGCCTGCGGCGTTGGCCGCGAGGCACAGCGCCAATGTGGCTGTCAGGACTGCCGCCGCGGGTGCAGCGGGGGCCAAGAGCTTGAAAGAGATGCCTGGCATGGGGGTCCTATCAAGTTGCAGAGTTACGTTGCTGACGAGTCTGGAATGCTGAGACGGCGAGCAGTACGCCCATCAAGATTCCCGCGGTAGGCTCGGGGGCGGCGGCCGATCCAGGGGACGCCATGCTGATGTCGGTTTCGCCGTAGTTGTCACGCCAAAGGGCGTACTGACCAGCTCCAATCACCCCGCCAACGGTGTCGTTGATCCCAAGGCTGCCTTCCGGCCCGCCCTCGTTGTCCCTCCAGAGGGTGTAGTCTGCGGCGTTAACGATCCCATCGTCATTGAAGTCGCCAGCCAGGATGGTGACAGGCGGGCCAATGGGCAGCTCGTCATCCAGACCGGCGCGGCGGATGAGCTCAATGTCCTCGATTGACAAGACTTCATTGGTGTAGATCCGGAAGTCGTCCATCAGCGAATCAATAGCACGCGCCTGACCGTTCACCACGTCGGCGTTGCCGATGCCGGTCATGATCTCGCCGATGTCGACCATGCGGAGCGATTCGTCGGCGACCAAATCGGGGTGCAGATCGTTAGTCGCGCCGAGCCTCACCGCGCCATTTTCCGCGTCGGTGCAACCCGCTCCAGAACTGGGGTCGCAAACATACCACTTGACCGCGTCGGTCGTGGTGGTTCCGTCGTACGTGACGGCGAAGAACATCCACGACTGGCTGAACGCGGGGTCGTCGTAGAGCGGCACGTCGGCGTCAATCACCCCCTCTTCATTCTTGGCAATTGAGAAGTGGTGCTTCCCGTTGATCGTCAGGTTCAGGCTGCCGTCACCGAGGATCTCGTCCTGCTGGCTCCCCTCTGGGTCCGGGTTAGTGAATCGGGCGGCCTCCCAGGTCACCTGCCCACCCATGCCGTGGAGGGTCATGCGCTGCGATCCGGACAACTGGTGACGGATGTAGTTGTTGTTGTCGTGGCCGGTCGGATTGCCTCCAAGATCGAGTAACCAACCGGTGATGGTCACCTGATTGAAAGCGCCCAGATCCAGGGGGAGTTGTGTCGTGGGAGCGATAATCCCCTGCCCGCCGGTCTGGAGAAGCGAATTGTCCGCCTCTAGTCCCGACGGCCCGTAGGCTGCGGGGATGGCCCCGTACAAGGGGTCGGCTCGCCGGTGATTGTCCCGTAACGTTACCCCATCGGCGTCGATCATCTCAGCGACGCCCCCCGCGGTGCCGAGATTAGTGGTGTAGGTTCCTTCTCCGTTGAACTCCATGTGAAGCGCCAGCTCGGCAAGTGCGGGGCATGGCACCAGCAGCACGACGCCTAAGAAGATAGGCCAACGCGAAGAGAAGATTGTGCTAATCATGGATCGTCCTTCGATCATTGTGAGACGTTCAGCCGTGGGCTGGATGACAGTTGTTGGTAATTGTCAGACCTCTCTAATACGCGGTCTCGCGGCGACTGGGGGCCGCGAGACCGCGCCAAAGTGCACCGATTCTTCAGCCGTTTACTGCTTGACCGGCCTGCCCGAAGAGAGGTGTGCAACTCGACGCCCGTACTCCCTAACTGCTAGGCATCGCTCCGCGACCGGCGATTAGCGATGCCACTCATCAACAACGCTCCGAGGGCGAGCATTCCAGTAGCGGGCTCAGGAACGCCAATCGCCTCCAGGCGAACCGTGTCAAGCGCGGCGAGGTCCAGAACGTCTCCGACGTAGAACCGTGCATCGTCCATCGTGGCGTTGAGCGATCGGTTGGCGCCACCATTATCGATAAAGGGGCGGTTGCCGAGGCTAACCGGTTGCTCGCCGAAATCAAACGCCGGAAATCCGCCCAGCTGACTCACGGTGCTCGTGCCAGCCAGCACGGGGGCTGAAGTCTTGCTTCCCACGTAAAAGTTTGCAGTTGCTCCGGACGAAGTGCCGTCGTAGGTCACGGCGTAAAAGACCCACTCGTCGGTTGCCGTGTACGTGTTTGCATTTGAAACAAAGCTATTCCCAGCCGTGCCCCCGATCCGCAGTTGAAGGTCACCAGGATCGGCGTCGACCGTCGACCCCCCCGACCCGAACAATTCAATACGAGTATTACCTGCATTCAACTCAGGTCGGTACCGGAAGAAGTTCTGAAAGCCTTCGGTGAAGCTGCCGGTATCGGGGTTCAACTTCCTCTCACCGATTTGCAGCTCAGCCGCCTGGGACGCGGTTTGGTAATACCATCCCGAGATCGTGAAGTCGCTGAACGTGCCAAAGTCAAACCGGCCATCGGCGGTCACTCCCGTGGCGGCGGGATTTCCAAACGCTTCATAGCCGTAGTCGCCGGGCTGCCCCGAGACGCCGCCGCCATTTGCGGTGTGCAGATCGGCAAGGCCTCCGCCCACAGCGCGCATGTCCAGTGTTCCGCCCGCCGAGCCGAGATTGGTCACGGTCGTGCCGGGCCCATCATCAAAGTTGGCTCGCAGCACTAGAGCCGCATCGGAACTGCTGGCAGATAGCGCTATCGCAATACAGGTAGCCAAGGTCGCTGATGCCGCTCTCGTCGTAATCCTCATTAGAAACACTCCCAAGCTAGAGCAGGATGAGTAGATGCAGCCGCCGATTAAGGCAACCGTTGCTGTCGAGACGCGAATCTGCCTGTCGACGCTCTGCCTCCGACACGGACCCGTGGCTGCATCTGGAAAAAGAAAGAAGAGAGAAACCTAGTTGGCCGCGACTCGCTGAACAGCGAGAAGCCTGACGTGAGTTGACTGACTGCTAGCCCAGCAGCAGGCGGCTGCTACTCGGCCCTGCAATATTGGTCTGATGTAGAGCAGCCGATCGATGGAAACAAAACGGAAAAGCACACCGAATAGCGAGGGTTCTCCCTACAAGCGATAAACTAAGCAAATCCGCCTGACATGTCAAATGACCTTGTGGATTTTTTTGCAGGAAACCGATTCAGCCATCGGGCCACCCGGGCTTACTGGAGTTTTTCACCGAAGTTCTAACCCTATCCTGCCGCCCAAGCCTGGCCGGCGGCCAGCAGAACCGGAGGTCGTGATCGCGACTCGCTGATCTGTCATGAAGGCAGATTGGCCGCGCCGCAACGGATCTTCGGTGCGCAAGGTAGAGGCAAATCCTGGCTGCGATCGGCCTTCTATACGGCATACACGGGCTTTCACGGACTGAGACACAACTATCCAGACGCTCTTGCCGACCATTCGCTGGCTGCAAAATGAACAGCTGACATGGCGTTGTTAGGCTAAATCGGCGACAGCGATTCACGGTACAGGAGTTTACACGGCAGGCGCTTGTTGCTATTATCGCTGGGAATGAGTGCCATGGGCTCCTCGCTCCCTCAGGTGATCACCTGAACCTCTCGTCAGGACCTGACATGTCAACATCGCTGCCGGAACGGGTCAGTCCAGCGTGGATAGCCAGGAAATCACAAGCGGGTGGCGGCATGACGCTCACCCAGCGGGTTTACCAAACCATTCACGATGAGATCGTGTCCGGAGCGTTAGGACCGGGCGAGCGGCTCGTTCGGCGTACGCTCAGCAAGCGGCTGGGCGTTAGCCCAGCTCCCATTACTGAGACGCTGCTCCGACTTGAATCCGAGGGCTTGGTTGAGTTTGCTGCCCTTCATGGTTCGCGAGTTCGACCGCTTCAGATCCAGGATGTCAAGAACGACCAGATGCTGCGTGAGGCAATCGAATGCCAGGCAGCCAGGCTCTGCGCCGAGTTTGCTACCGGCGAGGACCTCGCGAAACTTCTCGTTGACGCTAAGCCCCTTGATCGAATTATCGCACGGGGTGACCGTCGATCTCAGGTCGGCCTGCAAGCTCACCTTGAGTTTCACGTCCACCTTGCTCAGTACGGTGGCTACGCGGGCCTTGCTGATGAGCTGGAGCGGGTCTGGTTCAGGCAGGTGATGCGGCTCAACTGGCTGGGCGAGACGTGGCACCGCGATGTTCCGGAAGATTGGCATCAGCAGCTGGTCAAGGTGCTGATGTCACGCGACCCAGACAAAGCCGAAGCAAAGATGCGTGACCATGTCCGCTTCGCGAAGGACACGGAACGCGAGCAGTTCCATGCTTTTCTGCGCGGTTCGTGATACGAGGCGGGCTAACAAACACCCAGCCGTGCCGGCCGCGATTTGGGGCCGGCCGCGATTCGGGCAGCGGCACTGAGCGTGCGCCACGACTCGTGGTCGCTTGGGTTTTCTAGGATAGGCGAATGCTCCTGTTGAATACAAAGCCTGTTACCAGAATCAGCCGGTTGGCGTTAGCCTCGGGCCTGCTGGCCGCGACCTGGGGGTGTGGGCTAGTCGCCGACGACAACCGCCCTTTCCCCGCGAAGTCGATTGACATCGTTGTCGGCTTTGGGCCAGGTGGCGGGACGGACCTGATTGCTCGCGCCGTATCCAAGAGTCTCGAGCAACAGGTGAAGTCCTCGGTAGTCGTCGTCAACAAGCCTGGCGCCGCTGGGGTGCTCGCCGCTCAGGTGGTCGCGCGTAGCAAGGCAGACGGCTACACGCTGTTGGCGGCGGGAGGAAGCGAAACAACCTCTGCAAGTTTTTACCGAGAGTTGCCCTACGACCCGGTCGAGTCATTCGAGCCGATTGCTCGCATCACGGCGACAGGCATGCTCATGGTTGTGCAGAGCAACGCTCGCTGGGATTCTCTCGAATCGCTGGTGGGAGAAGCACGCAAAGCACCGGGGGCGATTAAGTTCGCATCGTCGGGCCACGGCGGCTTGTTCCATAGCGCCATGCTTGCTTTCTCGAACGAGGCCGGGATCTCGTTGACTCACGTGCCGTTCGACGGCGGCGCCGCGTCGCTTGCGGCGTTGATGGGGGGCCATGTCGACGTCTGCATGGCGATGCCAGCCGAAGCAGACGCGCTGATCTCCGGTGGCGGCGTCCGCGCGCTGGCGGTCACCTCCGCGGAACCCACTCCCCTTGCTCCCGGCGTGCCCACCCTGAGGGAGCTAGGATACGACCTGGCGTTGCTGAACCAAAAAGGTCTTGTCGCCCCGGCGGGCACTCCGGCGGACCGGCTCGCGATCCTCGAGGACGCGGTGCGGAGCGTCTGCAACGATCCACAGTTCGCAGCCGAGGCTAAGCGGCAGAAGATGCAGGTTGCGTACCTGGGCGCCCAAGATTTCCGGGAAGCCTTGATCGAAGCCCGCTCGACGATTGGCAACCTGCTACCCAAAGTGGCAGGCAACTAGATGGTAGCAATCGCCAAGAAGCACCAGGTTGTGTTTATCGTCGCCATAGCAGCGTTGGGAGCGGGTTCCGCCTTCATGCTCCTGGCAGATAGCGGACCGAGTGGCCGCATCCGCCGCGTCGATGAAAGCAGCCTTCCACTCCGTCCGGCTCACCTGCCTGCCGCGGCACTGCTCGTGGTTTCGGCTGGTTCGCTCCTGCTCCTCCTAGAGCGTCGGCCCGCGAAGGGGGCGTCACAGGAGCAGGAGTCCTCCGCCGAAGCGGACGCATCCGAGAGCAGTCGCTGCGGTGTGATTAGCAATATTGCAGTCACTGTAGCCTATGTGATTTCGCTACCGCTTGTTGGGTTTGTGATCTCGTCGACGGCGTGTATCACGGCAATTTCCTGGGTGCTAGGGATCCGGGATATCAGATGGCTGGTGATTGCGCCACTTTCTTTCGTTGTGTTGATCTGGGGCGTGTTCCACGGTCTGCTGGCGATGCCGCTCCCCTAATCCACAATCGGTTCTCAAGCTTATACAAGGCAATGCTTCTTTCGGCTCAATGAACCTGTTCCTCGAACAAACCTGGCTCGCAATCGGCGGTTTCAATCTGCCGATACTGTTCGTGGCCACCGTCGCGGGAATTGCCATCGGCGCCACCCCCGGCTTGACCGTCAACATGGCGGTTGCCCTGGCCGTGCCGCTGACGATGAGCATGTCGCTGACCTCGGCCCTAACTGTGATCCTCGCGCTCTATGTTTCAGGGATCTTCGGAGGATCGGTCTCTGCGATCTTGATCAACACGCCAGGGACGCCGGCCGCGGCGGCCACGGTGCTGGACGGCTACCCGCTTGCCAGGCGTGGGCAGGCCAAGAAGGCGCTCTCGATGGCGCTGCTTGCTTCGGTCTGCGGCGGCCTCTTCAGTGTTTTCGTTCTGACGTTTGTCGCCAGGCAGCTCGCCAACGTCGCGCTCATGTTCGGGCCGTTCGAGCGAGCCTCCCTGCTGGTGTTCGCGTTAACTCTCATCGGCTCTCTATCGGGCGCATCGCTCGGCCGGGGTCTCATCGGTGCTGGGATCGGGCTCTTTATTGGCTCGGTTGGCTCCGACCCCATGACCGGCGCTCCACGGTTTACATTTGGTTTGATTGAGCTCGAAGATGGTTTCTCATTCATCGCCTTGCTGATCGGCTTGTTTGCAATCTCTGAGATTCTCACCCTCTCACGCACGCCAGTAATTCCTCAAGAACGCGAATCTGCCGGCGACGAAGATTCCCCGCAGGACAAGCTCACCTGGCCCGATATCCGCGGAAGCCGCAGGGCGATCACACAGAGTTCTCTGATTGGTACCTTCATCGGTATCCTTCCCGGAATCGGAGCCACGGTTGCAAGCTTCTTGGGATACGCAGCCGCGAGGCGAACCAGCAGTGATCCAGATTCATTTGGCTCCGGGGCGCTAGAAGGGGTCGCCGCAGCCGAGGCGGCCAACAATGCCGTTAGCGGCGCCGCCCTCATCCCGCTGCTAGCGCTCAGCATTCCAGGGGACGCCGTGACCGCTGTGCTGTCCGGCGCACTGCTCATGCACGGAGTTCAGACCGGGCCCTTCATCTTCACGCAGCACCTCGACTCGGTTTACCTGCTGTACAACATCTTGATCCTGGCCAACTTGGCGATGGCCGTCAGCGGATTTCTCATGATGGGGATGTTCCAGCGGTTCTCTGCGATTCCCGCGAATCTGCTGCTGCCCATGGTCTTGGTGCTGTGTGTCGTCGGCACGTTCACCTATCGCGGCAGCATCTTCGACCTCTACACGATGTTGGCGTTCGGACTGATGGGAATCGTGATGCGCAAGTCGAGCATACCGGTCGCGGTCGTAGTAATTTCTTTCATACTTGCTAGGCCGCTTGAGGAAGCCCTCTTCCAATCAGCCGTTAGCGCGCAAGGCGATTGGAGTTCGATCATCGCGCACCCCATCGCGTGCGTGTTTCTCGCGCTCGCGGTCGTATCGGTTGTAGTGACCATTGTCGAAAGCCTGTGCGGCAAGTCGGCGCACACGAATTAAGCCCCCCATTGTGAGCATCAACGGCATGAATGAATCAGTGAAAGGCCAAAGCCAAAAGACCGCGGTCGGGGTAATCGGCCTGGGAATCATGGGCGCGCCGATCGCCCTGAACCTCGTCAAGAGCGGGTACCCAGTCACGGTCTACAACCGGACCGCCTCGAAGTGCACGGCCCTTCAGCAGGCCGGGGCGAGAGTGGCGGCTTCTCCAGCAGGGGCCGCCGCTGAGTCGGATGTGGTGATCGCCGTGGTTTCGGACACGAACGACGTCGAAGACGTTTTGTTCGGCCCGGCGGGGGCAGTCGAGGGGCTGACGTCGGGCGATGTGCTCATCGACATGAGCACCATCAATCCGTTGGCGTCTCAGCGTTTCGCAGCACGCCTCGACGAACACGGCGTCGACTTCCTCGACGCGCCCGTGAGTGGCGGGCAAAAGGGAGCAGAAAACGCGACGCTGGCAATCATGGTGGGAGGCAAGCAAGCAGCATTCGAGCGTTGTTCCGACATCTTGGCGGCCGTCGGCAAGACGGTCGTCCACGTGGGACCCAACGGACATGGCCTGCTAACGAAGATGGTCAACCAAGTGACAGCCGCCACTTCGCTGGTGGCGATGGCCGAGTGCATGCACCTGATCAGGCAGACCGGAGTCGATCCGGAAAAGGCCTTGCAGGTTATCCTCGGTGGCGCGGCTCGGTCGGGAATGCTGGAGAACTATTCCCCCAAGGTCCTGCAGGAGGACTTCGCGCCCGGATTCAAGATCAAACTGATGAATAAAGACTTGCGAATTGCTTCTGAGCTCTTGCAAGCAAGCGAGGTAGAGCTGCCCACCTTCGCAACCGCCCGCGAGGCGTTTAATAGTTGCGAAGCAGAAGGAATGGGGGAGCTCGGTGTGCAAGGAGTTTTCAAGGCCTACAGCAAGTAGCAACAACCATGAGCCAAACTATCAACGATTTTTCCAGGCCCAGCAGCTCGCTTCTTCAGAAGTTTGAGGGCGTGTCGGCGGCTTTGCTCCATGAGGCGATGGGACAGCGGGGCGCGCTAGCCTCTGATTTCAAGAGGGTAACTTCTGGAGGTCCGTGCGTGGGCGCCGCGTTGACCATCAAGGCTGCGCCGGGCGACAACCTGATGCTCCATAAGGCGATCAGCCTGGCGCAGCCAGGCGACGTGCTGGTGGCCGCTGTTGACGGCTTCACTGATGCGGGCCTGTGGGGCGAGATTGCAACAGCCGCCTCCATGGAAAGGGGCATCCGAGGCCTCGTAACCGATGGCGCCGTCCGCGATGTCGACGCCGTCGGCGAAATGGGGTTTGCCGTGTTCGCCCGCGGCGTTTCTATGAAAGGAACCAGCAAGAAAAAAGGGGGTTCGATCAATCTCCCAATCGTCATCGGAGGTGTCTACGTTCAGCCCGGCGACATCGTCGTTGGTGACTGCGATGGCGTGGTCGTAGTGCCCCAATCGGAGGCCGAAGAGGTGCTGGAGAACGCCGGCCGGATCGAGAAGCGGGAAGCGAAAATCCTCCGTGAAATACGCTCCGGCAAGCTCACGCTCGACCTGCTTGACTTGCGGCCAACGCTAAGAGACCTAGGCCTTGAGCAAGACTAAAACCGGAAACATAAAGCCAAGCTGCCGGCAAGACTCAGTCCCATCGAGATCGGCAGCCCTAGAGATGTCGTTACGCACGACCTCGCTCGACTAGTGGACCCATAAAGCGATAAACGGAACATGCGATACTCACAACACTACCTTCGTCAGTTCACAGAACAGGTCTTCCTGAAGGCCGGCCTTTCCCCGCGGGAAGCGACCTGCTCTGCAGAGAATCTGCTTACCGCGGAGTTACGTGGGCACGGATCTCACGGCCTCAGCCGCCTGCGCACCTATGCAAAGCGAGTAACGACGGGCGTTGTCGCCGCTGGAGTCGAGCCGCAGATCGAGTCGGAAACCGGCGGCTCACTCCTGATTAACGGGCGCAATGCGATGGGCGCCGCGGTCGGAACCTACGCGATGGAAAAGTGCATCGCCAAGGCACGACGACACGGCAGCTGCTTCGCGGCCGTGGGAGGCGGCAATCACTTCGGCATAGCGGCGTACTACACAATGAAAGCCGCCGAGGCCGGCATGATTGGCCTCGCCATGTCGAACGCGCCGGCTTCGATTGTCCCTACTGGCGGCATGGCGCCGATGCTAGGCACCAACCCGCTCAGTATCGCAATCCCCGCCGGAGCCCGCGCGCCGCTTGTGCTGGATATGGCCAGCAGCGTCGTCGCCCAGGGCAAAGTCATCTTGGCGCTAAAAGAGGGCGCGAGCAGCATTCCAGAGGGCTGGGCGGTCGACCAACGCGGGATTCCCACGACGGACCCGGCCGAAGCGATGCGGGGAGCGATGCTTCCCTTTGGTGGGCCGAAGGGGTACGCCTTGGCGTTGATTATAGACATTCTGTGCAGCAGCCTCAGCGGCGCCCTGAGCAGTCCCAATATCCGGTCCTACTGGAAAGACTTCGAAAGACCTCAAGACCTCGGGTTCTTTATGGGGGTTTGGGATATCAGCAGCTTTTTGCCTTTGGCCGTTTTCGAGCAGCGGACCGCGGCGCTGCTTGACGAAATGAAATCCTGCCCGCCGGCGCCTGGAGTAGAAGAGGTGCTGATCCCCGGCGAGCTTGAGCATCGCCATTCAGAGGCGGCTAAGACGCAGGGCATCCTCTTGCCGGACGCGGTTGTAGAAGACCTGAACTGCCTGGCAAACGATTTCGGAATCGCGCCGCCAGCAGCTCTGGAGCACGCCGAAGTAGCCTAGTCTCCAACTAGTTGCTGGCCAACCAGATCTAAAAGAACCCTGCGCCGCCGATGCCCCAGTGCCGACCGACAGGTGCATCCGCCGCGTCACCATTCAAAGCACCAACTCAATCAAAACAAAGCATCCGCCGGGCAGTGCCTGAGTTCTACTTGAATCAGTGCTCCCTACAAGTCAAGTTTAGTCGCTTGCTCAGATGCGGCCCCTTGAGCGTTTCTCCAGATTCCGCAATTGACGCAGCGGCGCGTAGCAACAACCGACCGTGAATTTTGAGCTCCAAACGTGACCATCAGTGACAAGTAGCATTGGCGTCACTCAGAGTTCGAAATCGCAGGAATAAAATCTTTACGACAAGAGCTTCTGCACTATGGGCGACAAAACACCGCAAATCGTCGTGGTCGATGGACGGGCCTTGAACCCAGGAGACCTCGACTGGACCCCCTTCGAAGAGTTGGGCCAGGTCGAGGTGTTTAATGAAACGGATCGCGGTCAGGTGGCGGCAAGGCTGCACGGCGCCACGGCCGTCATTTCCAATAAGGTAGTGCTGGACCGTGACATCATCGATTCGGCGCCCGACCTCGAGTACATCGGGGTGACTGCAACGGGCTACGACGTTATTGACACCGCGGCGGCGCGGGAACGGGGAATTGCGGTCACAAACGTCCCAGATTACGGCGCCGACTCGGTTGCGCAGCTGACTTTCGCGTTGCTGCTCGAGTTGATGCACCGCGTCGGCCATCATGACGCGGCAGTCAAGCAGGGACGGTGGAGCAGTCAGTCTAGCTTCTGCTTCTGGGACTATCCCCAAGTTGAGCTGGCGGGTCGGACGCTTGGGATTGTCGGGATGGGATCGATTGGAAGAAGGGTGGCTCAGATCGGCCAGGCGTTTGGGATGAAAGTGATCGCATCGTCGCGATCTCCGGAGTGCGATCCAGCACTACAGATCCGAAGAGTGTCTGTGGACGAGGTGTTCGCCGCAGCGGACGTGGTCTCACTGCACTGCCCGCTGACTGCGGAGACGTCGAATCTCGTTAACAGTGAGCGGCTCCGAAAGATGAAGCCCAGCGCCGTGCTTATCAACACGGCGCGTGGCGGGCTGGTCGTATCGGAAGACCTTGATTGGGCTCTCCGTGAAGGAGTGATAGGCGGCGCCGCGCTAGACGTGTTGGATCAAGAGCCGCCACCGGCCGACCACCGGTTGTTCTCCCGAGAAAACTGCGTCATCACGCCCCATCTCGCGTGGGCCACGGTCGAAGCAAGGCGTCGCCTGATGGCCACCGCCGCGGAGAACCTGCGCAGCTTCCTGGCGGGAGAGCGGAGAAACCGAGTAGAGTAGTTCATGCTCGTGCACGTTAGCTCGCGGTAAGCGCCGGCGGCGCCTGTCCACCTTATCAGAACCAAATTCGATTGAGAGGCCAGAGCGATGATTCCGTCTCGGTTGGTCTACGCCCTAACGGCTCTCAGTCTTATTTCCTGGCTACCTTCCGCGTACGGTCAGGGCGCCCCCTTCAAGGCCAACGTCGCCTACGGACCACACGCTTTGCAGCGGCTCGACGTCTACAAGCCGTCGGGACCGGGCCCCTTTCCCTTCGTCCTGGATATCCATGGGGGTGGTTGGTGGAACGGTGACAAAGCTCTGGGGCGAAGGCAGGTGGAAACCTTCACCGACGCGGGGATTGCTATTGTCGGAGTCAACTACCGGCTGCTCCGCGACGCCGCACGCCAAAAAGTCGACCCGCCTGTGACGGCCTGCCTGGATGATGTAAGGTACGCGCTCCAGTTCGTTCGGCACTATGCCACCGAGTGGGGCTTGGACGGCCGCCGAGTAGCCCTGTCGGGAGTGTCTGCCGGAGGCTTCAGTGCCTTGTGGCTTGGGCTCTCGGACGAAATGGCAAAGCCCGATTCTCCGGACCCAATCGCCAGGGAGTCGACCAGGGTTCTAGCAATTGGGGTACGCGACGCTCAGACGTCGATCGACCCTCGGCAAATGCGAAGGTGGGTTGGGCCCGAGCTGCGATACGGGGGGCACGCGTTCGGCTTGCCAGAGAGGAACTTCAGTAAGTTCCTGGATCAGCGGAGCCGTTATGAGCCGTTCTTCCCAAAGCTATCGCCTGCTGCTCTGGTAAGCAGCGACGATCCGCCAATCTTCCTTTACTACAAGCTCGCACCAGACGAAGCGGAGAAAGACCATTCCTTCTTTGTGCACAGCCCGAAGTTCGGCGTTGAGCTCAAAAAGCTCGCGGAGCCGCTAGGGCTAGAGTGCCACGTATCCTATCCCGGGCTGGAAGCTCCCAGGTTTACCGACCGTTACGATTTCATTGTTAAGACGCTTACTGCTCAATCAACAGACTCGGGCTGTTTCTAAGCAAGGCTATTGGACCATCGGACGGGCCCGCACCCGCCTGAGGGGCTCACGGCGGACGAAGCGTTCGAGGGCTTCGACGCCGAGGGCGAACTCCCTCAGGGCTAGCGATCGCTTGGCCCCTAGGCCACGGTTTCGCAGCCGGGTCAGGTTGGCTTCGCTCGTGTAGTCGGGGCCGTAGATGATGCGGAGGTACTCCCGGCCACGGCATTTGACGGCCGGCTGCAGGAGGCCCTTCTTGCCCTTGGCGATGAGGTCGAGCGGTTTGACGACCATCCCTTCGCCGCCCTGATCGGTCAGCTCGGTCCACCAGGCAGTGGCGGCGTCCACCTCGGCGGGGTTTGTGGCCGAGACCGGTCCCCTGGATGTGGGGCGTGGAGAGGCTAAGGCGCACAGGTATGTCGGTCCGACGCAGTTTAGGAAGATCCGAAAAGACGGTGGCTGCGAGCCAACGGCAACCTGCTGAGGTGAAACCGACCTCGCTCAGTTTGAGAGGCCGCTAATCTGCTGAGGCTGGTCCAGCTTCGGCAGATTCACCAAATCGTTTCTGCAGGCGGTCGCTTGCACCGACTGCGGTTGACGTCAATCAATGCGAACTGCATTGTCCCTGCCCACTAAAACTGCGAGTCGAAGGAGCGAATCAGAAAAAGACGTAAGAAGTGCCCACCTGGAGGCATCCAATGGGAAACCCACCACTTCCCATTCCCAAGTGAGGCAATCCCATGCCGCGAATTCAACCAGTCAACAGAGACACCGCCCCTCCCGCCACCGCCGAATTGCTCGCCAACGTGCAGAAAAAGCTGAGTGTCGTGCCCAACCTTATCTCCACCATGGCCCAATCAACGGCCGTCGCCACCGCGTATCTCGGGTTCAGCCAGGCACTCGCTTCCGGCGCGCTGTCGGCTCGACTCAGGGAACAGATCGCCCTGGTGGTTGGCGAAACCAACGGTTGCGACTATTGCGTGTCGGCCCACACTGCCTTGGGTAAGAAAGCCGGACTGACCGAGCAGGAAACCTGCGACGCGCGGCGGGCAACGGCATCCGACGAGAAGGAATCGCTGGCGCTGCAGTTCGCCCGGCAGATCGTCTCCAGCCGTGGCGTCGTGGCTGATGAGGACGTCGAGCGCGTACGCAAAGCTGGGTACACTGATGGTGAGATCGCCGAGATCGTTGCCAACGTGGCGCTCAACATCTTCACGAACTATTTCAACCATGTGGCCGGCACGGAAGTCGACTTTCCCGTAGCCCCCGAACTCGCCGCGGCTTGAACTGGGGACGCCGCTCGATCTGGCTTCGCCGGGCCGATCGAGCGGTTCCTTTGCTTCTGCGAACATTCGTTGGCCTGATATATGCAGCGAACAAACGAAACCTGGGTGAAGGACTTAGCGCAGCGGAGTGATTCCGCCTTGGCCGAGCTGCGCGAATTGCTGTTGCGTAATCTACGCAGCGGATTGTCGGACCGCCCTCGTGCGGACGATTCGTTTCTGGAGGACTGCGCGCAAGAGTCGCTGCTGCGTGTTCTCGATAAACTCGAACAGTTCGACAGTCGCAGCCAGTTTGTTACCTGGGCCACGGCAATTGCCATTCGCGTTGCCTTGGGACAGCTTCGTCGCAGCCGATGGAAAGACGTATCACTTAGCGACCTGGTCCCAGCAACGGACCTCCCGAGCCGCGACAGGACTGCCGACGAATGGGCGCCGGATGCTCTGATGCAGCGACGCGATCTGCTGGACGCGCTAAACACATCCATTCATCGAGATTTGACCGATCGACAACGAACGGCATTGCTCGCGGAACTCAAGGGCATGCCGCAGGACGAGATTGCCGAGCAGCTCGGCAGTAATCGCAATGCCCTCTATAAGTTGACCCACGACGCGCGGAAGAAGCTGAAAGAGCGGCTGGAAGCAGCTGGCTTCACGGCGGAAGACCTGATTGCCTCCTCTGCACAGTGAGATCCTACCCATGGCACTATCCAAAGACGAAATCGCTCAGCTCCTGAAGCTCCTTAGTCAAACCGAAGACCATGAACTGAACTGCGAGGAATGTCTCGCGCTGGTTGCGGAGTTTGCCGAATCACAGTTGTCGGGCAAATCGGTTCCAGCGAGCCTGCAAGCGGTGGAACAGCACCTTGCCGTTTGCGGGGAGTGCCGTGAGGAGTACGAGGCCCTGCGGCAAACACTCGATTCTCTGCGTGGTGAGAGCGATGCCTGAAAAGGATGGCGTGAAGATCAAACGCATCTACGAACCTTGTGCAAAAACGGATGGATACCGCGTCCTCGTGGATCGGCTCTGGCCGCGTGGTATGAGCAAAGAGGCGGCGCACATCGATTGTTGGGCCAACGACTTGGCCCCATCATCCTCGCTACGCCGTTGGTTTGGACATCAGCCAGAGAAGTTCGAAGAGTTCCGCCGTCTCTATCTGGACGAGCTGGCAGGCAACTCGGCGATCGAGGACGTCCTACGGCAACTTGTCACGCACTCGGTGGTAACTCTACTGTACGCGGCTTCTGACACAACGCGCAATCATGCGGTTGTCTTGCGAGACTTCTTGATTCGGCGTCGAAGTGAATCATAACGCGTAAGATTCGCACGCGACGGGGCATCCAACATTCGCCGACCCAAGGCGTCTGCCCCAATAGGTCGGTAGCAGCATCCGTCCAAGGATGCCGCCCCGCCGACGTCTCTCGCGGCCACGCCGCTTCACCACCCCGTTTCTCGCACAGGAGGACACGACATGGACCCTCGCTTCGTGACTAAGACAATGCATGCCTACCTCGACTACCCTGTCGCCTTTAGCCTGATGGCGGCGCCGTTTCTGCTCAACCTTGGCAACTCCCATCCGATGGCCCGGTGGCTGGCGGTTGGCGCCGGCGTCGCCGCGCTCGTTCTCACGCTGCTCACGGACCACAAGCTGGGCGTCTTTCGCGTGCTGCCGTATTGGGTGCACCTGGCTGTCGACTTCCTTATCGGGGTGGTGTTCCTGGCCGCTCCGATTGCCCTGGGGTTCACTGGCTTAGATGCTTGGTACTACTGGGCCAACAGTGCGGCCGTGCTGCTCGTCGTTGGGCTCCACAAGCCCGATGCAGAGGCCGTGCAGGCCAAGGCGATGTGTGTTTGATCTGTCAATCACATTAAACTGCATGTTGTAGGATTCGGTAGATGTCTGCATCAGTTCGGGTCCCCTTGCGTCGCGAATAGCGACCGACGTGACTCGGACCGACGCGAGTACCGCAGCTTTCTTTCTGCTCGCGGTTGCATCGGCCGCGGTCGGGAACGAACAGCCGCTAGGCGCAGCGGTGAATCCGACCTCAGCAGGCTTCGCCCGCTACGCCAAATCTGCAAAGGGCCTTCGGCAACAGGGGGATTGCCGATCGAACCCTCGAACGAGGGCCAGGAAAGACGACGGCTGCGGTAGTGTCATGATTGCCTTGAACGCCAGCGGGGCCCGGTGGGCGTAGTGGCGGTAGGTGATGCCTCCCACGGAGTGACCGAGGATCTCGATCGACGACTCGGGCATGTGCTCGTCGTAGTAGGTCGCGCAGGTCTTCCGCAGATCTTTCAGCACCCAGGGGATTTCCTCCGACGTGTCGACGTCCTTCTTGGGACCAATCTTTGCTAGAGCGCAAAGTTCACGAAAGCGAACGTTCGGCCGAGCTGTGCTGCCCAGAAATACGGGATCGACCGAAGCCGGCTCGCCTATGAAGAGGCTCTTGAGATGGGCGTGGACAACGCGGTTCATCGGCCGGCAGAACGACTTCCCCGTCTTGATCCGACGGTACGATAGCCATCCCCACCGGGAACGCTGCTTCACCTCTCGGTTTGGCGCCCTGTCGCTCCACGACACGTGGCGCCAGAGTATGGGCTCATGAAAGGAGGTCGTCCCCCAGACCGTACCACTATCTAATCCGTAATTGAAGAAGAGCACCAGGGCGGCACGCCAATATCGTCCTACCGGGACGGTCTCTTGCCATCCGCGCGGTCTTGGCATCTGATGCGTCGCGAAGTAGAGAGCGTTGATCTCGGACTTCGTCAAGTAGTGCCTTCCCGCGACTTCCCGAGCCGGCAGCGGTTTGGGAAAACGCGGCGGGATGTCGATAATATCGTTCTCCCAGGCCCAGGAAACGACTGCACGAATGTGGGTGCGGGTCTTGTTGGAGGTGCGTCCGGGGTTCGTGCCGCCCTCAGCCACAGCCTGCTCGTACACCCAATTCAGGAACTGGCGAATCGTCGCCCGGTCGAGTTTCTCGACCGGGACCTTGTGATTCCAGGCATGCCACTTCTCTAGCGTCGTCCGGTACTCGATTCTCGATCCCCGGGAAAGGTCTCGTGCCTGGAGGTACATCTCAACGGCATTCTTCATCGTTGTCGGCATCGCGGCGGCTCCCGTTGCCGCTACTTGCCTCAATGCCGATCCTTGCTGAGCGGAAACTGGTTACGCTTCGTGCAATCGGACGCACTCATCTGGGGCGTCATGAGAAGATGGGTCTCATCCGCAAAACTCTGCGAATAGCTCCAATTCTATTCAAACTGACGACGCTTTGCGCCCGGAGGTCGGTGTGTCGGTCTTACGCAGGTTAAGCCAGTGCCGAACTGACCCAGGACACGCCCTCATGAGCGAGCTAAGGTCTGTCAGCTAGGGAAGCCGCCAACCGGTTATGCGAAGTGGTCGTTGCGGTTGCTCGCCGAGAAGGTCGTCGAGTTGGAGATCGCCGCAAAGGTCTCCCACGAAACCGTTCGGCAGACGCTAAAAAATCGCATAAACAACCGAACGATCCTATACTGGGTGATCCCTCCTGAGTGTGACGCCGAATTCGTCGCCAACATGGAGGAGGTCTTGGAAACCTATGAAAAACCGTATGATCCGACGCATCCGGTCATCTGCATGGACGAACAACCGGTTCATGCATCAACGATGTTAAGGTTTCGATTGAGGGCTGAAAGCAACAGAAATAACTCCCATCATCATGCCCTCGAACGTTCGGAGCTTCCGGCCGCTGGCGGCGTTCCACAGGATGGCGGTTTTGTCACCCGAACCCTTGAGGATGTGCCGGCCGTCGGGGCAGAAGGCTACGGGACGACCCTGGTTAGAGTGAAACGATGCCCTGACGCGCTGCCCGGCATTTGTTTTGACTTCCAACACTCACTTCAGCGCATCCACATCAACGTACCGGATATGCACGACGCTTAATAGATCCCCGAACTCCAAATCAGAACGTTGGGTTCGTTCGGCCTGTCGATCACCAGCGCGAGTTCCTAAGCCGCCACGCGAGCGATTGCCTGGAGGTAAAGCCGTATAGAATGCGGCGGTAATGATGCCGATCTGATCGGTAAACTTTTGCCTTGCGGCCAGCGAGTTATCCGCTTCGTCGACCGTGAATTTTCTGAGGGAACCTTGAGCTCCCACTTCCTCAAAGAATCCGCGAATCGCCCAAACGTAGCTGCCATCACGTCGTGGCTTGATTTTCGCGGGCTCCAGCACCCATCCTGCCGCTTCATCAAGGTTTACCCTCTTTCCGACAATCTTAGTCGTGATTCCTTTAAGATCCTCCTTTTCAGGCATTGTGTTGCAGCCGTCGACCAACAGTCGCATTTTCACAGCGGTGCCTATGCGATTTCCAACCCAAATCTCATAGACCTCATCTTTCTTCAGCCCGACAAAACATTCGGTATGAGTTTCCTCACCTTCACCGACCGATTTGAAAACGAAAGGTCGCTCTTTTCCATTAACCACAATCTTGATTGGGAAATCGAACTTGGCATCTTGCAGCGGGTGCGCTCCCTGCGAACGCTCGTCGGCCCGGTCAATCACCGTCGCGATCGGATCGGCAGGAGGCGCATCGGCGGATACTGGAATTTCGGGGACTCGATCCCTTGGCTCAATTTTGACGCTACGCCCCAGCATGGCCCATTCGTCTTCGTTAAGCAAAGCGGTTGCCGATGCGGATGCAATCGTTTCGTCGCTTTCCACGCTTTGGAGCTTGCACTGAATCATTACCGCCCGGCCGGCTCGATTGCGAAGAGTGCCAATCGCGAGAACTGGCATTCCACCTGCTTGTTTCGACAGTTGCTGCAGTCTTTCGCCCGAATAGAGATCATCGAGCTGGAATCCTTCTGATTTCAATATATGCTGCAAACGCCGCTGATCGACGATGCTGAACCGTTCCATGCTCGCATTCAACAGTCGCCGTTCAAATTCATCGGTGCACCACTTTCCGAGGGCACCGTAATTTGCACCAAGCAAATCGCCCATCGTTGATTCATTGATAAATTCCAACACTCCGACCCGCCCTTGCCGTCGTTCGTCGATTCGATCCGCCAGCGTTTCCGCGATATCAGAAAGAGCTTCGCGCAGTGTGTGGGGATTCAATCGCACGATCGTTGGAACGCCGGGAGCTCCCGAACGCACGATCCTGACCGGCGTTTGCGTGCGGGGAAAGCGATCTTTTGACGTGCGTAGCACATTTCGATGCACGAAGTTGTACAGTTCGTCGATATTGACGGCACCGTTCGCGTCGTCATCGGCATGCCCCTTAAGACCCTGATTGAGCCAGTAACTAAAGAGCGACTGCTCTTTGGCATCCCAGATCTGACTTGGCTCGGCCGCGGTCGAGCTGGCAATCGTCACGACCCCTTCAAGATTCTGGAAGAAACTCTGCAGATCTTTCGAAGTCACACTTGTCGCACTCATATCTTCTTCGCCCTTTTCCGAGCCGGCGTGGCACGCATCGAGAACGAGCAATTTGAAGTCACCACGGCAATTCGCAATTCTCTCCCGAAGCCACTCGACAGCTATTCCCGTTTTGGCGGGATTGGCTGGATCGATGTCGAGCGGAGCCAGATAAAGCTTGCCATCGCCATCGCGAAAGCCGTGGCCGGTAAAATAGACGAATACTGAATCACCCGGAGCGATCTTGTCGAGAAACACCGGTAACTCACGCAAGATGCTCGCTCTTAGCGGTTGATGCTTGACCTCGTTTTCGTCATCAGTCATCAACAGCAGATGGCTCTTTTCGTAGCCGCCACGAAGTTCGAGTGTGCTCGCCAGTTGTTTGACATCATTGACCGTGAACTTGAGAGGATTCGCTTGCTGATATTGCTCGCAGCCAATAAGCACCGCCCATTGCTGGCCAGCGCTGGCAACGCACGGTACTAGTGTCGACAATGTGCCATGGATCGCAATTGCTGCCAATGAGAAATAAATACGTCGACAATATCGGGAAATCATGAGGGGCTTCCTTGGGCTGATGAGCACACACGGCTAGGATTCAATTGTCTGCCTAAAGGCACTGCTGCTCGTGGCATGTCATAGGTTTGACGGCGACGAATGGCCTTGTTGAACAATTCTCAGAAACGTCCCGTAAACGGAGTGTCGGCATGGAGCCGCGTCCTCGTCTTACGGAGATTCCCCATGGTCGCGAAGCGATAACTCACGTACAAGATCACGAATTGGCGTCAGTACAACGAGTCGTTGGTGGAACGCGGGAGCGTCACGGTCTGGTTTAGCGAGGAGGCGTTGGCGAGTTGGCGGCATGCCAACGCCGAGTCGAAGGTCGGTCGCCCTTTCGTCTACAGCGATTCGGCGATCGAATGCTTGCTGACTCTGCGGGAGTTGTTCAAGCTGCCGTATCGTCAAACGGAAGGGTTTGGACGGTCGCTGATCGCGTTGTTGGGCGTCGAGGCGGCGATCCCGGACTACTCGTCGCTCGCCAAGCGGGCCGCCAAGTTGGGCGTCTCGCTGGCGATCGCCAACAAGCGCGGGGCCATCGACGTGGTCGTGGACGGCACGGGGCTCAAGGTGTTCGGCGAAGGCGAATGTAAGACGCGCACGCGCGGCAAGTCGAAGCGACGGACCTGGCGCAAGCTGCATCTGTCGGTTAATCCCGACACGCGCGAGATCGTCGCCGAGACGCTCACCGAAAACAGCAGCCACGACGCCGACGAAGTGGAGGCCCTGCTGAGCCAGATCGACCGACCGATCAACAAGTTCTACGGCGACGGCGCCTACGACAAATGGAAGGTCTACGAGTCGCTTCAGGCGAGAAGCGTTGCGCCGGTGATTCCGCCGCAGCATAACGCCAAAATCAAGCAACACGGCAACAGCGCGGCGGAGCCCTTGCCGCGCGACGAGGCGATTCGCGCCATTCGACGCCAGGGACGGCGACGCTGGAAACGAGAAGTCGGATATCATCGAAGAAGCCTCGCGAAAACGTCCGTCTATCGAGTCAAACAAACCTTCGGCGACCGCTTGAAAAATCGCCGACTCCCAAACCAACGAACCGAAGCGCGAATCCGCTGCAAAATCCTTAACCGATTTACCCAACTGGGAATGCCGCTGTTTGAGTGGAATTAGTCAACAAGGCCGCGACGAATTATCAAGTTCAGGCACATTTTTTAACGACCGCTGTCACTACTCACAGAAATTCACTGGTTTCCCGTAATGGTAAAGGCAGCCCAGTAGTAGGGGTGCGCGGCCCCAGTCCGGTTGCGATGGTCGTTGATACGGTTGATTTGAGCATAACGCAGGGCTTCAGCTTTGGACCGCCCTTGTCCTAGATAAACGAAGAAGTCTGTCATAATCTGGGAAGTTTCCTGATCAGGAATTTGCCACAGCGTGGCGACCACACTCTTCGCACCGGCAAGTTGAAACGCTTGTCGCAGGCCCGCCACGCCTTCGCCATTGCGAACGTCGCCTACGCCGGTATCGCACGCGCTCAATACGACCATTTCCGTTCCGCGAAGGTCGGTGCTCACGATTTCCAGGCCGGTGAGAACACCGTCATCGCCGGACGTTTTTTCCGTCTGACGATTGACTCCCGACAAGACAAGCCCGCATCGTAGGAGCGGATTCTCGAGGGGCCGCGATTTCGTTGGGCCCTTAGCACTATTGGCCGCCGCTGAAACGGTGGATTTGGGAATCGCATCGCTTTCGTCAGTGTTTTGGTCTTCAAGAAAGAAACCGTGTGTGCTGCAAACAAGAAAAGAAGGCCTGTAAAGCGATTTAAACTGAGTTTCAGTTGCCCGCTTCTCAAGGTAGATAACTGGCTGTCCTTTGCCAAACTCGGCCAGGACGGGTTCGATCGCCCTTGCCTCTCGGGCCGTGCCTGGAAGTCGAGCGAACGGCCCCGCAATTGTTGCTGCTCGGTGCGTGGCGCTACGAGAGGAAACGCTGGTTCCCATGGCGTTCCAGTCGTAGTCCGGATCGGCGAGCACGACCGGCGGCCCGATGCCTGTTCGCTCCGGGCGGCGTTGCACTAACTCTCGTCCGCTCGTAACGAAACGCAATTGGAACTTTTCCAAGAGGAACTTATTGTCGCCAGCCGGAATCGCTGCCCATGGAACCAACCAGAGCGCACCATCAGGGCTGAGCACGAGCTCTTTCTTCCCCTTTAAATGGCTCGCAAGCGGTTTCCACAAAGAGTTCGCCAACGTTGCCAGTTCGTCATTGACCATCGCAGTCGCACTTCGTTCTCCTTGCTCTTCAATTGCGCTTGCAGAATTCTGCATGGCACTTCGAGCTTTTTGGACGGCAAGGTCAATGGTTTCCGCGTCACCAAGGTCGACGATGGTGACGGGACCTTCGTCACTCGCAGGGATCACCCAAGCAATATAGACCGCCGGTCTTTCCGTCGGATTAAACACCGGATCGTCCAATTTGTGCGGCACAATACGCGCAATATTCACCAACGCGCTACCGGGACGAAGCTCGCCGCGGAGCTGAGCAATCGAAATCCACGGGTCTTGACCAGAAAAGCCTGTTCCCGCCGCGCCGATTTGTCGGATAAGTTGCTGCTGCTCTGTTTCCAGTCCGGCGATCCCTTGCTGAATGTTCGCGGTGAATGGTTTACCCACCAACTTCGCTAATAGACTTCTCACGGCCCGCAATCTTTCTACGAGCGGTGCGGTTTCGGAAGCTGATAATAATGCACCCTCGGCAAGTGCCTGTTGAGCAATCGCCTTACCATTGACGAGCCATCCAGCCGAGAGCGCCGCGATTCGATTGTCGTCTCTTTGCTGGCTAGCGAACGACAGGCATCGATGCAGATTTCCTTCGTCGGTTTCCGAGATGAACAGTAACTGCTCGCGCTCCGGCAGGGCCGGCAACACCTGAGCCTGATGTCGGCAAGTATTTTTCCTTGCAGCTTCCATGTATTCTCCCGCTAGATCGAGCTCGCCGCTACAAGCTTTAAGCCAAGCGAGATTGTGCAGAACCATGCCGACATAGGGATGCGCTTCGCCGAATGTCTTTCGACGGATTGCAAGGGCTTCGTCGTAGTATCGTTGTGCGGCCGCATAATCTTTGCGCTCATATAATAAAAACCCCAAACCTTCTAACGATGTCGCTGTGTCCGGATGATTATCGCCAAGGATACGACGCCTAACGACAAGTGCCTGTTGCGAATAGGTTTGGGCAGAGTTCAGATCGCCCAGATATCCCAACGAAATGGCAAGATTATCAAGCGTCATTGCCGTATCGGGATGTTCGTTTCCATAAACCTTGCGATAAATCGCTAATGCTTCCTCATAGTATTTCTTGGCGGCGGTATAGTCCTCTTGGCTTGCGAGAAGCAAGCCAATGTTATTGAGAGAATGTGCAACTTCGGTATGCTCTTTGCCATAGAGCTTGCGCGAAATTGCCAGAGAATCTTCGTAGTACTTTCTCGCGGTGGCGTAATCACCCTGCTCGAGTAGTAGATTGGCAAGATTGTGGAGTAACGCGCCTTTGCTGGCGTCTAGACCCTCGACACCCTCGTCGACTTTTCGATAGGTCGCGAGCGCTTCATCGAAATAACGGCGTGCCCCCGCATAATCGCCTTGCTGTTGAGCCAAAGTCCCAAGATTACCGAGCCCGTCGGCCGTTTCAACACTTTCATCACCCGCAACACTGCGGCTTGTCGCGAGCGCCTCTTCAAAGAACTTGCGGGCAGATGCGTAGTCACCTTGGCCGCTGACAAGAAAACCCAGGTCGATGAGCGTCGACGCCGTATCAAGATCATCATCTCCAAAAACTCGGCGGAAGATTGCCAGAGCTTCATCGTAATGCTTGCGAGCCTCGGTATATCGGGCTTGAGAAAAGCATACGTTTCCTAGATAGCTGAGCGTGTACCCCACGTCCGGATGGTCACTGCCTTCGATCTCGCGTTCGATAGCGAGGCAGGCTTTCAGTTCGCGCTCCGCTTCGGTGAATTTCATTTTTTCCACGAGTTCGACGGCCCGATCGTAGTGTTTGACGGACTCGTCGAGACGCGCCTGTTCGGCCTTTGTATGCTCGATAGCTTTGAAATGCGCGGCACCCAGCCATCCTCGTAGATTTCGGCCCGGAACCATGACGTCTGCCCATTCGCCATCCGAAAATTCAAAGCACCACATGCGCGTGCCTTTGGGAACGGTGGCCACCACTTTATCATCGGCCCATATCTCTCCACGATCAGTGGTCACGCGGATCATAGAGTTTTCGGCGGCATGTAGATGTCGTGCGACCAAGAAGAAAGCAAGAAATACGATTATGCTTGAGAAGGCCGTACAACGACTCATTGCGGAACTCCGAGATCGGAATAGTGTTTGGGATTATGGATGACTTGCTACGGTTTAATGACAATCGGTTGCTCACTGTAATTGACGAATACCGGCTCGTGGGGGGGGATGGATTCCTCGCCTCGCTGTGTGCGAATCTCGTTCACCGTCTCGAAATACTTCTGCATTCCGTCGCGACAGTGCGCGAACATTCCGTCCATTTTGAGGGGGCGTTCCCCTTCGAGCAGTCCTTCGACGAAGTAGTAGGCCAGCACCGATAAAGTCGCTCCTTCGACCCAGTCGTCAACGGCCCCTTTCTCCATACCCTTCGTACTCGCTGTTTCGCTGGTCGTGGCCCGAAGTTCGACAAGCATCTGGTCCGTCGCACGAAGCCCTTGCGCCAGCTCATCAAAACGGCACGCAGCAAGCAAGGCGCTATCCGGCTGGCCAATATCCTTGAGCCGCTCGACCTCGCCATCTAAAAAGTCGAACGACTTTGTAACGGGCGCCTTGAGCGACTTTTCGTGCTTTGCCATGCCGCCGGAATAACACGAATCCGAAATGACAACAACACGACGACCGCTCAGTCGCTGAAGCCAATGGCCAAACAGGTCGTCTGTCACTCCTGTGGATCGACTAAGCCATTCATCGGCCTTTTCTCCAGAACCTGCACGTTTGGCGAGCGCCATCCAGCTTTCATAGCGTGACTGGAGGGCCGGATCGAGTTTCCCCGCTTTCGCTTGGGCAATGAGTCCCGTCAACACTGTACCGTCGACATAGTCATGCGGCAGCAGCCATTCGTCTTTCCCATCGGCTTCGTCACGATTGTCATCAGGCAGTTGTCCGCCATGGCCCGAAAAAAAGATGAAAACTGTGTCGCCAGGTTTAGAAACCGACGGCAGCCAGCCAGTGATCGCCAATTCCATTTGCCGCCGAGTGGCTTGATCGTTGACAAAGACTTGGACGGCATCCAATTTTCCCAAGTGCGTCATTAGGAGCGCCGTCGCTCGGGCGTCGTTCGCACAGTTGGCAAGATTCGGCGACCACTCGCCTTCGGTTAACTCCGCGACAACATCATTGAATTCGTACTCAGAGACCCCAAAGAAAACACCGTAGCGTTTGGCGGAAGAATCTGGCTGAGTTTGATCCTGAGCGTACGTTGTAATTTCGACCTGATCTTCTGCCCATGCAATCTTTTGGGCTTGGCCTTCACCTTTCAAGCCTTTCGCGGCCTGTTGAAGCTGCAACTTTCCGACTGCGTTAAACCTTTTGGCACGCAGTTCTGCGTCATCGAGTCCTCTGAGAGGTTCCTTCGTGGCGATCACCTTCAAAGTCTCTTTGCCGAAAGGTGCGGAAATGCTCCAGCGGAACAGGTCATCTTTGGCAGGGATCTGAACCTCTTTGCCAGCCGTGATACGATTGTCTTGCTGAGCCGAGTTTGGGAAAATCTGATAAACCTTGCCATCAACCTGCTGATAAAGAACATAGGCATACGCATCTTCCTCCGAAACGATGCTCACCCGCAGAGGTTCCCCTTCGCGATAACGGCGGTCCTCGCGGTCGACCTTCACCGCCACCAGAAAGCTCGGCTCATCTTGAATGATGCTTTCGGGTGTCGCTGGCACGGTTGTTACCTCTGCGGGGTCTATTCCGCTCTCGGGGGCAACTTCTTCCTCATCCGCAGGCGCGTCTTTAACCAGGTCGGATGCGTCTTCCTCAACAGAGTCACCCGCCGCTTCTTCCGCGGAAGCCGCGTGATCGACCGGCGCCACCTCTTCCGCCGCAACGGCTGGTTCATCTTCCGCGGTGGACCGTGAAGAAAGGCACCCTCCCATCAAAAGAACCGCCACTAGAGGAGGTAACCAAGGAAGCCGGTAGAGACTTAAGAGTGACATCGGAATATACCATTGAATGCTTTGATTTCGGCCCAGTACAATGCTACAGCTCCTCAGGGGAAACGCCATTATTTACCGACATTTTCCCTGTAGCTGAGGAAAACACGGACTCCACGGAAGAAGTTCAGAGTAGCAGCACAGCAATTTCTCAAAAATCCATTTGCCGTGATGCCCAGCCCAACTAAACTAACTGGTCGCCGTGGTGACTCTAAGCCAACGTTTAACACGCCGGTTCATGCGCGACGGTTAACACCACAAAGTGGCCGGCGATCGAGTCGGTTGGTGCCCAACTCGTTTATCTGCCCCCTTATAGTCCCGACTTCAATCCCATCGAGTTGGCCTTCGCCAAGCTCAAGCAACTTCTCCGTTCGGCCGCTGAGAGATCCATCCACGACCTCGAACAACGAATCGGAAAACTCCTGAACCGCTTCCAACTTGCGGAGTGCGGCCGCTACTTCTCACATTCTGGATACTCCGCACGACAATTCTAAAAACGCTCTAAACCTGGGTGACGTAGTCTTCGATCTGTCTTTCACATTCTAGAGCAAGCCGATAAACCCGCGCGTCTTATGAGACGTGCCATAATTCGACCGATTTTTGCAGAACCGCTTCGGGCAATGCTTGCTCCGGCGAACCTGCTTCGGTCTCCCAAATGAGTCGATGTGAAACTTCTCCAGCACGCACAGGACGAACCGACCTTGTGCACGAAACCTGCACAGGACGTAAACTCCTGCGCTCGAATGCCCTCTGAATTGACGTGCGTCTACTATTGATCTGATTCGGGCGGTAGGCTTTGGCAGCGAGCGCGTAAGTTCGGCCGTTTCCGAGCAATGCGGCTTCAACTCCTCGACCATCACGGACGCGGCGGATGGCAAACCTTACAAGGCTCCAGGCGACGCCACAGACGAGCCAGCAGGCCGTCACGCGGGTGATCATCTAGAGCAGAGACATCGGCCACGATTTCATCAAGTTGCGACAAAGCGGTGAGCTGGTTGAGGCGGGAGGCGGCTTCGGTGTCGCCCAACCGGTCGAGGTCGGCGGCAGTGTCGGCAAGCAGGGCACGGAGCCGGTGGGCGTCTGCCAGGAGTGCCTGACGGGTGTGCATATCCCCAAGATAGCCACCCGAGCCGCGGGGAGCCACAAGATAGGCGGCCGATTTATGCGTTCGGACGTGGGCCGGTAGGATCTGTGAGTGGCATTTGAAAAGTGCAGCGCCCGGCTGTGAGTGGCATTTGAAAAGTGCAGCGCCCGGCGCCTTGAAAGTGCAGCGCTGGGTGGTTGCGGGGAGGATACCAGGCGTCCCCGCGATCGCCTAGGGTTCTACTCTTGTTTCTTGGATCGGCTTCGTCGTTGGGCGTCCTGCAGGCGGTAGCTCTGTCCGGTGAATTCGAGGATGTGGCAGCGGTGGGTGAGGCGGTCCAGCGCGGCGCCGGTGAGGCGTTCGGAGCCGAGGACCTCGGTCCAGTTCTCGAACGGCAGGTTGGTGGTGACGACCAGGCTCTGCCGCTCGTAGGCCTGGCCGACCAGGTCGAACAAGAGCTCGGCTCCCGCCTTGCTGGCCGGGACGTAGCCGAGCTCGTCGAGCACGACGACGTCCTGCTTGGCGAGCTGCGAGCGGAGCCGCAGCAGCGACTTCTCGTCCCGTGCTTCGAGCAGCGCGGTGATCAGCTCGGTGACGCGGAAGAACCGCACCTTGCGTCCGGCGAGGCAGGCGGCCACCGTGCGATAGTTCAGGTCGTACTCCTCGGCCGCCTGCCGCCGGCTCAGCTCGCCCGTCAGCACCCGGCGACGGACCTCCGTCCACAACTCCATGTCTCGCAGCACTTTCTGACGCGCCCCGCTGATCCACGCCCCCCAAGAGAACCAGGAAAGGGGCCTCCGGCCCCTCCAACGGCCTCTCAGCTTCGCAAATCAGCTCGAAAAACGCGCCCGGCGCGCTGCACTTTTAGGGCGCCAAGCCCCTAACGCCGGGCGCTGCACTTTTCGAATGCCACTCACACACGTGGGGTGGTTCAGCCCCACTGGCAGCCCCGCAGTAAGCGATCGTTCCAGCTACCAGACAGCTAATAACGTTGGACCACAGTCCGCGGCAGAGGTTAACCAATAATCCAAATGGCTTTGAAGATGCGGTCTCGTCTACTGCACAAACGGGTCTCCCGAGCCGCCTTCAATAATGGCGCCGCCGGCTGGGATCGGCAGGGTTCGGTACTCGAATCCCATGCTTACCAGGTCTGAACGCAGGACACCAAACTCGCCGAATGAGTCATCCCAAACCGCGAGGGCAATGTAGAACCGTTCCTCGTCGAGCCCCGCGAGTCGGGTTCTTAGTTTCGCCGTGAATGAACCCTCTTGGGCAACTCTGATGCCAGCGTAGGGCTTAGGAGTAATTCGAATCATGTCTGCTTCGTTCGCGAGAACCACGAAAGAGTCCAACGTTCGTACACGATTTACGCCGTAGCTTTTTGCGGAGTACGGTAGATACACGCGACCGTACCGCACTATGACCGGAAATTCTTGCTTGTCAGTGGCTCGCAAACTCGGAAGCTGAGCGGTCCGGGTAGATGTCTTGGTTTCTTGCCGTATCTTCATATGCACCGCGGCGATCTCCAGCTCCAAAGACTGCTTCTCTCGAGTTGAACTGTCCAGTTCGGCCTCGAGTTTAGTTACAGCGACACTCAGCTCTGAGAGGTCTCGGTTGCGAGCGGCTAACTCGGCCTGAAGGCCACTAGATTTGACTTGGAGGGCGACATACCTCTCATAGCCAATGTTCGTTTCAACTGCCCCCATTGCTGCAGCGGCATCTCGAGCCTGAGCATTCGCAATCTGGAGCTCCTCTACAGCGCGGCGTGCAGCTTCAATGTCGCGTGCTGTAGGGGACGCGTCTGAGGCCTCGTGCTCACCGGTGGTGGAGGCCGTAGTCGGATCTCCCGAAAATCGGAGCAAAATCGCAATAAGGACCGCTAGAAACAGGATCCCTCCGAACGTGTTTGAAACCGCATCTAGCAACAGGTCCAAACTCTCGTTTGCACCGTCGGCGCGTCGGCGTCTCATTCTTGGACCTCCGCTGATATTCCCACTTTCAGCTCGGCATGTTCGTCCAACAGGTCAATTCCAAGGTCGAAACCTTGCTTCTCCAACTCGTCACGCACGACCTCGAATACTTCGAGACATTTGGGCCTTAATAGGAGGACAAAATAGACTTCAGCGGGATCACGACCCCGAGCCCAGGCTGCGAGCTCTCTGGCCCTGGGCGCATTTGAGCGTCCTTCGCTCTTGAAGAGTGGCGTTGCGGATCCAGGATCAAGCACCCTGATCTGTTCGGGAGCCAGGTCGATGAGGAGCGCGGGCTTATCAGCCAGGGGACTGGGGTTGTAGACAATTTGAGGAGTGCGTTTTGCTGACCGAAGCCGGGCCTCGAGCGACCTCAATTGCAAACGCAGTGAGTCGATTTCTTTGGACGTCGCTGCCGCTCGACTGTTGGCGTCGAGTTCCCTGCGGGTCTCTTCTCTCGCTTGGATCGAATAGATAGTCTCCCCTAAAGCACGCTCTAGATCTTCAATCGCGTCTTCCAGCTGCTCGGTCCGAACCGCAACCATCTCCTCCGGAACAGATGCAGTTTCGGACAATAGACGCTGAAGTCCATTGAGAGACTCTCGCAAGGCCATCGCCTCAGCCTGCAGAGACTCGAACTCCGTGGCGTGCTCGAGAGATGCCGGTGATGCAGGTGTCTCGTTGATGCTCTTCCGTTGAACCAACTCTACAGCCAACAGGAGCGTGAGAAGCACGATGACTCCCGTAACTCCCGTTATGATGCCCCAAGCAAACTCCAGATTGCCGTCGTTTACGCGAAGCCCAGCGATCACTCCAGCCTGACGCATGCTCTCGCTTGCGAGCGCTGACTCTTCGTCGCCTTCCGCTGGCGTGCTTTGCAGTCCGAATTGGATTCCCCAGACGCTACCAATGGGACGGTCCTTGATCTTTGACACCACGAAAGAAGTCGACGCGTCGGAATGATTCGGTGCCAGGATTGTGAATTGCAGGTCCTTTTCTAGCTTGGCAGAGATCCTGCCGAGTGACGTGACCCGTGTGGAAACATCCCCGTTCTCTTCGCCATACCCACGTTCGTAGCCGGGGAGAGAAACGGCTCGCTCGAGTTTAAATTCCACTTCCTCCACCGGGGAAGCGACTTCCGCGGAAACGGCGTGAATGGGCTCTTGCTCGGATTCGTCGGAGGCAGGAGACGCTTGCCGCTGCTCCAGGGGATTCTGCGGCTGCGCGTCTTCTAGCGCGAGCTCGACCGCAGGTTTGTGAGCGACTTCGCTTCCCTCCGGCTGATCAGGCTCTCTAGTTCCCTCCGCCACGTCAGTGGCAGCCACTGCTGCTTACGTAGAGTCTGCCGCCCACAGTGCCGTAGCGATCGCCTCACCGAGGTGTCGCTATCCCGACTTTCAGGTGTATATCGCCAGCCTCCCATAGGCGACTGGGCATGCAAGCTGAAGTCTAGCGACTGTGCTGCGAGGTGCCGGTAATCTCTGTCGCGGGTCATTCCATAGAGCTCGTTCAATGCCACGCTGCATAGCGCGTGTGCGTACATGCCCCCGGAGGCGACTCGTTGGGGCGGCAAGAAGCTCCCGTCCTTGCCGGCTAGCTCGCGAAGTGCGTTCCACCCCTTCCGGACCACGCTGCGATACTTGCTATCCAAATCCCCCTGGTGGCTGTGTCCGGCACCTTGAAAAGCTAGCAGGGCCAACGCGGAGGCTGCACGTTCGTTCTCGAGCGGCGCTCCATCGGTGTAGGGGCCGCGGAGGCTCCACAAACCAGACCTGTCCTGGTTGCGAGCAAGCCATTCCAAGCCAAGTTCAACCGCATGTTCAGTGACGGCTGAGCCGCCGCCGTTTCTTACCAGCTCTTGCTTGCGCAGATCAGACCTTCCTTCGAACGCGTGCGAGAGATCGACCGGTTCGATGTCGGCTCCAATGGCGCCGCTATTGCGGCTTACTGCTTCCTTAAGAGTAAAGAATCGGCCGACGGTTTGCTCGGCGTCACGCGAATCGTCGCCCGCGTCTTGCGATTCGGCCAGCTGCGCATCGCTGGTCTTCCGCGGTATTACCTCTTCGGTAACGTCCTCCACTTGGTCATTCCCTGCCGGAGTTTGCTCAGCTTCTGTGGTTTTCGCACGTGCGGCAGACTCATCCTCGGAGCCTTGGGCTAGAGAGCCCACGTCACCTGCTGCAGTCGCGTCTTCTCTCACATCGCTTGGCCAGACAGAGGCACCGCCTGTCTCCTCGATTCCCTCTTTGCCCGACTCTCGCACGTGGCTGATTTGAATAGCAAGACGAACTCCCAATACTAGCAGGAGGATGAAGAGGGCGGAGGCTACCGCTATGGCTATCGCTGGCTTCCGGTCCTTTGTTGGCAGGGGCGGTGGCCATGCTGTGCGATCTGACTCTTCGTCCATTGCGATCTGATGATTGGAGTTCGACGTCGACGCCCGCCATTGTTGTCGCCATAGGATGTTGTACGGAAGAGCTGCGGTAGCGAGATTGTATAGGTCGAGCCCTTGGCAAGTCTACGCAAAGGTCTCGGCGTCGAAACCGCTGCACTCTACCTTGGCTGGCAAGAGAGTCTCGCTTAGAGGACCACAGAGATTCTGCCGATCCCAAGGTTAGCCACTAAGGCTCTCAACAATCGGACCTGGGTCGCGGGCGGGCACATGCCGCCGCCGCGTCTCGATCCGCTGATCCTGGCGAGGTCGAAGGTTGGGAGGGGGGGACTGCTTGACATTTCGGCAGTGCCTAATCTTCAGGCGAGACCATGACAAGCTCGCGGGCGTCGGTCATGTAACGTTAACCTTGTTGATGCGTCGGCACATGGCACTGCCGGGTGGCTGGTTGGCCGGTGGAGTTCGGCGAGGCTAGTAGGCAACAGGCTCCGGAGTTGGCGCACAGGTCGCGTTTAGATGCCGTGTGCTCTGTACCTCCTCGCCGGCGACCAGCTTCTCGTAGACCTCGTTGAACGCGTCGGAGATGTACTTCAGGAAAATCAGCCCGAGCACCACGTGCTTGTACCCGGCCGCGTCCATGTTGTTGCGGAGCTTGTCGGCCGCCAGCCAGAGCTTGGCCTCGAAGCCCAGGTTGGCCGCGGCGTCCTGCTTGGCGCCCTTCTTCGAGGACTTCTTTGCGGCGGACTTCTTGGGAGCAGCGGTCTTATCCGCCCCGGTCGCAGTGGCCTTCTTGGCCGTCTTCTTCTTGCCCATGGGGTCCTTAAGGTGCGACAGTCGGGCGACGAGTGCATCAGCTGGCGGCACGGCGCCGCAACCCGCATAACATAGCGACGCCAGGCGGCCGAGGGAATTGACTCGCGGTTTGCTGCTGCGAATCGAGAGTGGCCGAGCAGCATCCCTTCGAGTTGGCGGGGTCTCAGCCCAGCGGCCGGTTAGCATATAGGAATACCGAGGCAGCAATGGCCCTGGAGGACAGCGAGCCGCTTCCTCCTCGACTACTCGGAAAAGCATTTGCCCTAACTGCAGATCGATGAGCGCGAGGGAAGTCGGTCCTGTCGGAATCATCACGAAAGCAGGTATTCCGATGACTTCGACTATTCTTTGCCGCGCGATTTGCCGATTGCTTCAGTGGACACATGGAAACAAGTCATGGCTTCTGAGTAGACACATCGAAACTAGCCAAGATTTTGTTGCATGAGCGCCGCGATTGCGTCATTAGCAGTTCAGCCATTGCCTTAGGCAGGCAATTCACGACGAGCTCTTGCCGCAAAGCAAGCAAGGCGAAGGTGCTGGTAGTCAGTCGCTCGCCGTAATCTTTGCCAGTCTTGAAAACGCGCACGCAGTGCGCAAGGTCTCCCTAACCCCTACCACCGTTTCTTTTGGTGGAAACTGGGGGCGTTCGCGCATGCGCGCCGAAAACTTCTCACGCCGGCTGGTACTAGCCGCATCTCGTTGGGAACCGAGCCCCATCCAGGCTACGCCCCGCTGACTGGGAGTGAAGCTGAACCAGAGCGCAGACGCAATCGCGTGAGCTTGGTTCGAGCTGCCTCCCGTTTCCATTGTCGCCTCTGCTTCCGACTTCGGACTAGAGCGGCAGCGCTACTCAGGTGCATTTGGCGCCGAAGGTGCGCGCCTAAGCGAAGCGACCGCGTAAGCATTCACCCAGTTTTGAGGAGTTGGTTGTGTCGAAGATGGATCGCCGGGAGCAGAACCGGATTCTGCCCAAGTTCTTACCCATGATTAGCAGCGGGGAAGATCCTCCCGAGAAGATGATTGAGCTGCTAAAGCGCGACACGCGGCTCAGCACCGCCCGCATTCTCTACCGTGGTGGGCGGCTGTTGCTTCGCAAGAATCGGTACGTCGCGGCCTCAGGTGTGTTCCTCGCCTACATCGTCGTCGCCTTGCGCGTTGCGGTCATGGAACGCAAGCAGACGATGGCCTGCAGCGTCAACGACCCGTTGAAGCTAGCGAAGAAGCTTCGCCCTGATGGACCGTTCCGTTTGAAGCGGGAGTGGTATGAGAAGCTCACCGAAGCCATCGTGGAAGCCGATCGCGACCGTCCTGAAATGCGCGCCCGCGCTCTGATGAACTTGTCGCACCGCCTCATGTCTGGCAACGCGTTCGAGTAGTGTAGAACCTCGCTGTGGGGCGGGTGTACGTACACCCGCCCCCAGCATTTTGAGTCGGTTCCTGCAACATCGGCAACATCGCCGAGTGGTTGCAATCGGCCGTTTCCCCCGTAGAATACGCGAATCGCCGGTGGTTGCCGCCGAGTGGCAGAGAGCCCTGGATTCGACTTCTAATCCGTAGGTCGCTGGTTCGAATCCAGCTGGGCGTGCTTTTGCGGTTGGCGACTCGGGAAGTTATCCCTATGAGGGTCTATCGGGCCCGTGGCTGTGCTACTCACCTCCCCAAGCGGCGCACGGCGGCGCGATCTGACTGCAGCTCGCCCAAGCAGCTACTTGCCCATCGCGGGGCGCCCTTTTGCTGTGAAGCTGCTGGCTGGTGAACGCCGTCCCGCCGCGTTGCTAGGCCGGGCCGGACTTCACGCCTTCAGGGCTTATCACACCGCCGCCGACTCGAGCTCAGGCAGCATGCGGCCCGTGTCTATCAGATTTTGGTGCAGCTCGAAGCAGCTGGTTAGGTCGTGTCGTACATGGCCCGTCCGCGAGCGTTCGAGGTACTTGTGGAGGTAGTCTCGGTAGTGGGGGTGCGCGCACTGGTCGATGATCTTTCGGGCCCGCTCCATCGGGCCGAGGCCGCGGAGGTCGGCTAGCCCTTGCTCGGTGACCAGCACCTGCACGGAGTGCTCGTTGTGGTCGACGTGGGTGACCATCGGCACCACCGAAGAGATCTTGCCTCCCTTGGCGGTGCTGGGGGCAACCAAGATCGAGAGGTGGGCGTTGCGGGTGAAGTCGCCCGACCCGCCGACGCCGTTCATAATCTGGGTGCCCGCCACGTGCGTCGAGTTCGCGCAGCCGTAGATGTCCATCTCGATGACCGTATTGATCGCGACGACGCCCAGCCGGCGGATCACGCCGGGGTTGTTCGACAGCTCCTGCGGCCGCAGCACGACCCGCGGCGCGAAGAAGTCCATGTTGTCGTAGACGTGGTCGAGCAGCTCGTCGCTCAGCGTGAGGCTCGTGGACGACGCCCCTAGCAGCCGGCCGCTCTCGGCCAGCTCGACCAGCGAGTCCTGGAAGACCTCGCTGTACATGTAGAAGGCCGGGATAGCGTCGCTCGCGCCGAGGCCCTCCATCACTGCGTTCGCCACGTTGCCGACGCCCGCCTGCAGCGGCAGGAACTCAGGCGCGATGCGTCCCTGCCGGCGCTCGTCCGCCAGGAACCGCACGACATGCTCGGCGATCCTACGACTAACGTCGTCTGCTGGGTGGAACGGGGCGACGCCGTCCGGCTCGTTGGTCTCGATCACGCCGACGATCTTCTTGGGGTCGACCGTGGCGAACGGCTTGCCGATCTTGGTCAGGGGTTGCTCGATCGGGATGTGCGAGCGGTGCGGCGGCGGCGGCAGCACGGTGATATCGTGCATTTCGGAAAGCCGGCGGGAGTGGCGGCGGTTCAGCTCGATCACCACCCGGTCGGCGTGCCGCAGCAAGCTGGGCGAGACCCCCACCGAAGAGCTGAGGTACACCCGCCCGTCGGGCGTGACGTCCACCGCCTCGACGACCGCCGTGTGCAGGTTGCCGAAGAACCCCTGCTCGACCATCTGCGGGAGGTGCGAGAGGTGCATGTCGACAAACTGGACCTCCTGCTTATTGATCTTCTGACGGAGCGATCGGCTGCTCTGATACGGCGCGCGCCACGCGATGGCGTCGGCCTCGGAGAGGGTCTCGTCGAGGTCGGGGCCGGTGCTGGCGCCGGTCAGCACGCGGATCTTGTATTCCTCGCCCTGATCGTGCAGCCGTTTCGCGCGGGCGGCGATGGCTCTCGGGGTGGCCTTGGCGGCTCCGGCCGGGGTGAACCCCGAGAACCCTACCAGGGCCCCGTTAGGGATCATCTCGGCGACTTCTTCAGGCGTAATGGAGGGGAAGTTTGCGTTCGCGGACATTGCCTCGTTCCGGGTAGCAAGGTGGTGAAGTTCTAGTTTCCAAAGTAGGACAGCAGCACGCCGGCGGCGATCGCCGTGCCGATGACGCCGGCCACATTCGGCCCCATCGCGTGCATCAGCAGGAAGTTCTGCGGGTCTTCGCGCTGCGCCATCATCTGAGTCACGCGGGCCGCCATCGGCACCGCCGAGACGCCCGCCGAGCCGATCAGCGGGTTGATCTCTGTCTTGCTGAACACGTTCATCAGCTTGGCCAGCAGGATCCCGGAAGCCGTGGCGACCGAGAACGCCACCATGCCCAGGCAGAAGATCCCGATCGTGCTAACCGTCAGGAAGGACGACGCCTGAGTAAGGGCTCCGACCGACAGGCCAAGCAGGATGGTCACGATATCGATGAACTGCGACTGCGCGGTCTTGAACAATCGGTCAACGACGCCGCACTCGCGGGTCAGGTTACCAAAGAACAGCATGCCCATCAGCGGCAGCGCCGCATTGGCGATGAACGCGCAGATCAAAAAGCCGATGATCGGGAACATGATCCGCAGCGTCTTGCTAACGTTCTTCGGGGCGGGCATGCGGATGAGCCGCTCGCGTTTGGTGGTCAGGGCCATCATGATCGGCGGCTGGATGAGCGGCACCATCGCCATGTACGAGTACGCCGACAACGCCACTGCCCCCAATAAATCCGGCGCCAGCTTGGAGCAGGTGTAGATCGCGGTCGGGCCGTCCGCACCGCCGATGATGCCAACGGCCGCGGCCTCCGCTCCCGTGAACCCCAGCAGCAGGGCGCCGAACACCGTGCCGAACACACCGAACTGCGCGGCGGCGCCGAGCAGGATAACGCGCGGGTTGGCGAGCAGCGGGCCGAAGTCGGTCAGCGCGCCCAGGCCCAGGAAGATCAATGGCGGGAAGAAGTCCCACACCACGCCACGGGCGATCAAGTAAATCGGGCTGGCGTGAAACGGGTTCTGGCGTTCGGCGCTGACAACCACGGGAAACTGCGATTCGTCGCCGGCGGTGACCGGGGCGAGCACGACCCGCCCGTCTTCCTGCTCGGTCGGCTTGCCAACCAGCACCCGCTGGCCCTGCATCACGTCGACGACGCCGAGGGCCTGCGGCTGGTCTTTGGCGCCGCCCTGCCGGGCCAGCTTGGAGGTGCGGTCCACCATCACGGCGAAGTAGTCGGTGGGGCCGAGCTGCTCAAGTTTGGCGCGTTCGGCCCGACCGCCCGACTTTTCTCGCAGCGCCCGGGCCTTCCTCACCCCGTCGGCCGTCTTCTCGTGCAGCAGGATTTTGCCGATGGCGGGGTTCTCGATCTTCTCCCAGGGAGCGTAAGAGCGGCCGCCCCACTCCACCTCGGCGGTGGCGTAGTAGTCGAGCTGCTCCTCGTTGACCGGGCCGTCGTAGGCGCCTACCGGCGTCGTGGCCGAGTTGTACGGCACGTTGCCAATAAGGATTCCGAACCCGATGGGCACGAGCAGCAGCGGTTCGAACCCACGCTTGATCGCCAGGTAGATGAACAGCAAGCCGATGCCGATCATCACCGCGTTGCCCCAGTAGAACTGGCCGAAGCCGCTCTGGCTGAAGTACTCGTAGGCGGAATTCCAGATGTTGTCCCACATGGTATCAGGGGCCTTGCCTGTTTGGGGTTACTCAAACTCGATGAGAACTTGGCCCGCTTTGACCGACTCGCCCGGGCTGACCCGCACTGTGCGGACCTTGCCGTCGAGGGGCGACGCGACGTTGGTTTCCATCTTCATGGCCTCCATCGTCAAGAGGACCTGATTCACCGCGACGGCGTCCCCCGGCGCGACAAGCGGCTGGACGATGACCCCGGCGATCGGCGCCTTGACACAACGGTCGCTGCCGCCCGAGGGCGCGGGCGCCGCTGGGGCCTTCTCGGCGGGCGGGGCTGGTGGAGCGGCCGCGGCCGGAGTCGCGCCGCCGATTACGGTGGATCCGTGCACGGAGGTGGAGCCGTAGAGCGGCCCCGGGGGGCCCTCTTCGAGGATCTCGACCTCCACCTCGTAGGTCTTGCCTTCAACATTTATGCGCAGTTTCACGTTGCTAGTAGCCTCGGCGTAAGCTGTGGGAAGATTGGATTCTGCTCCGGCCTGCTTCGGCCCAGCCGGAGACGGTGTCGGGCGCGATGTAGGTGACCCGATGGACCGCGACGCGTCGCCCTGCCGCCACGGTGGCGGCGGCGGCGATCACCGCGACCAGACGCTGCGACTCGCGGTCGCGAGACTTCTTGGTGGCCGGCGCCGACTCGGCGGCCGACGGTGGGGCCTTCTGGCGGAACCACCACATCAGAACCGCGAACACCTCGCCGATCACCCACAGCGACAGGAACACGGTTCCCATCCCGACTATGGCGACCGAAAGCGCTTCGATCATCCGCTCGTTGAGGGGCGTCATTTTGTTCTCCTTTTACAGCGGGATCAGACCGTGCTTCTTGGCCGGCCGGACGTCACGTTTCATGCGGAGGCTGGCCAGCGACAACGCGACGTAGCGGCGCGTCTCGGCCGGGTCGATCACGTCGTCGACCATGCCGCGTCCGGCCGCCACGTACGGGTTCGAGAACGTCGACCGGTACACCTCGGCAAGCTCGGCCCGCTTGGCGACCTTGTCCTCGGCCGACGCCAGCTCCTTGCGGAACACGATGTCGGTCGCGCCCTCGGCGCCCATCACCGCGATCTCCGCGGTGGGCCAGGCCGCAACCCGGTCGGCGCCAAGATCCTTTGCACACATCGCGACGTACGCGCCGCCGTAGGCCTTGCGGAGGATCACGGTGATCTTGGGCACGGTCGCTGCGGAATAGGCAAACAGCAGCTTGGCGCCGTGCCGGATGATCCCGCCGTATTCCTGCTCGACACCCGGCATGAACCCCGGCACGTCGACAAGCGTCACCAGCGGGATGTTGAACGCGTTGCAGAAGCGGATGAACCGCGCGCCCTTGTCGCTTGCGTCGATGTCCAGGCAGCCCGCCTTGAAGTTCGGCTGGTTGGCGATGATCCCAACGGTCTTTCCCAGCACCCGCCCAAAGCCGACGATCAGATTCTCGGCGTACTGGGCCTGCACCTCAAGGAAGTCCCCGTCGTCTACCAGCTGGCTAATCACAGCGTGCATGTCGTAGCCGACACGAGCGTTCTCGGGCAGCACCTCCCGCAGTGCGGGCTCAAGCCGGACCTCGTTGGCGTTGCCAACGATCGGGGGGTCGTCCATGTTGTTGGACGGCAGGAGGCCGAGCAGCTTCTGGCAGATCTGCGCCGCGTGCTGGTCGTTGTCGGCGATGAAGTGCACCACTCCGGAGTAGGCCATGTGGGCCGCGGCGCCGCCCAGCTCATCGGCGCTGACGTCCTGGCCGGTCACCTGCTTGATGACCCCCGGGCCGGTGATGAACATCTGGGCGTGCTTGGTCTGAATGATGAAGTCCGTGAGGGCCGGGCTGTAGGCCGCCCCGCCCGCGCACGGGCCGCAGATCAGGCTGATCTGCGGAACCACGCCGGACAGCAGCGTGTTGTGGTAGAACACGCGGCCGTAGGCAGCCAGGCTGTCGATGCCCTCCTGGATGCGGGCGCCGCCGGAGTCGTTGACGAATACAAACGGACTGCCGGTCTTGAGCGAGGCGCTCATCATCGCGACTACCTTGTCGCTGTGCACCTCGCCGGCGGCTCCGCCGGCGACGGTAAAGTCTTGGCTGGCCAGGTGGACAAGCCGTCCGTTGATGGTCCCGCACCCGGTCACCACGCCGTCGGCCGGCAGCTCCTTGTCGGCCATGCCGAAGTACGTGCAGCGGTGGCGGGCGAAGCCGTACTGCTCTTGGAAGCTGCCCTCGTCGAGCAGGGCGTCGACCCGCTCGCGGGCGGACAGCTTGCCGGCCTTGTGCTGCTTGGCCACCCGCTCGGCCCCGCCGCACTCGTGCAGCGCGGCTCGGCGGCTGTACAGCTCGTTGATCTTGTCGTGCATCGTGTTGGCGGGTGGGGCCGGTTTCTCGGTCGTTGTCGGGGACATGGTGGTCTAGACTCCTGTCTTGGGCGGCGCCGCCAAGATTGGGGGGCCGCTGCTGCGCCTGCGGGGTGGGGACGGGCCTCAGTGCGAGGGCTCGCACAGTTCGGTCAGCACGCCCCCCGAACTCTTGGGATGCACAAACGCAATCCGGGTGTTGTGCGCTCCGGGGCGGGGTTCGGCGTCGATCATCCGCACGCCGCCGGCCTGCAACTCGGCGATGCGGGACTTGATGTCCGCCACCGTGTACGCGACGTGGTGCAGGCCCTCGCCGCGCTTCTCGATAAACGTCGCGACGCTGCTCGACGGGTCCGTCGGCTCGAGCAGTTCGAGCCGCACGTCGCCGATGCGGAAGAAGCCGACCCGCACCTTTTGGCTGGGGACCTCCTCTACGCTCTCGAACTCGGCGCCGAGGACGCGTTGGTAAAAATCCTTGTGTTCCTCGATCGACCTGACGGCGATGCCGAGGTGATTAATCGCTTCGGCCTGGATCATCTTGTGCCTCTCTCTCCTGTTTACTGGAATGACTCTTCGTACTCGCCGAACACCCCGGACAGCGCCCGGCAAACCTCGCCCACCGTGGCGTACGCCCGCACGGCCTCGAGGATCGGCGGCATGAGGTTGTCGTCGCCCTGGGCGGCCTGGCCTACCGCGTCCAGCGCCCGGGTGACGCGTTGCTCGTCGCGGTCGTCGCGCACCTTGCGGACGCGGTCGACCTGCCGCTGGGTTGTGGCCTCGGGCACCTCGAACAGGTCCATCTTGGGCTGCTCGTCGGTTGCGAACTTATTGACGCCCACGATCACGCGGTCGCCGCGGTCGATCGACTGGCCAAACTTGTAGGCCGACTCCTCGATCCGTTTCTGCACGTAGCGTTGCTCGATCGCGGTCGGCATGCCGCCCTTCCGATCGATCTCGGCGATGATCGCCTCGGCCTCGGCCTCGAGGTCGTCGGTCAGCTTCTCAAGGAAGAAGCTCCCGGCGAGCGGGTCGATCGTGTTGGTCACGCCCGACTCGTGGGCGATGATCTGCTGCGTCCGCAGGGCGACCGTGACCGACTCTTCGGTCGGCAGGGCGAGTGCCTCGTCCTTGCTGTTGGTGTGCAGCGACTGGGCTCCGCCGAGCACGGCGGCCAACGCCTGGATCGCGACCCGCACAACGTTGTTGTCGGGCTGCTGCGCGGTGAGCGTCACGCCGCCGGTCTGGGTGTGGAACCGGAGCATCTGGCTCTTCGGGTTGGTCGCGCCGAACCGCTCCTTCATGATCCGGGCGTACAGCCGGCGGGCGGCGCGGAACTTCGCGACTTCCTCCAGCAGGTCGCTGTGAGCGGCGAAGAAGAACGCCAGCCGCGGGGCGAAGTCATCGACCTTCAGGCCGGCCTTGATGGCGGTCTCGATGTAGCAGACCGCGTTGGCCAGCGTGAAGCCGATCTCCTCGCCGGCGGTCGAGCCCGCCTCGCGGATGTGGTAGCCGCTGATGCTGATGGTATTCCAGCCCGGCACGTTCTCGGTGCAGTAGGCGAAGATGTCGCTCGTCAGCCGCAGCGACGGCCCGGGCGGGAAGCGGTAGGTGCCGCGGGCGATGTACTCCTTGAGGATGTCATTCTGGATAGTGCCGCTCAGCTTGTCGGGGGTGACCCCCTGCTTCTCGGCCACCGCGATGTACATTGCCAGCAGGATCGACGCGGTCGAGTTGATCGTCATGCTGGTCGACACCTGGTCGAGCGGTATGCCGTCGAACAACGCCTCCATGTCGGCGAGCGAGTCGATCGCCACGCCCACCTTGCCGACCTCGCCGAGCGACATGTCGTCGTCCGAGTCGTAGCCGATCTGGGTCGGCAAATCGAACGCCACGCTCAGGCCCTTGGCGCCCTGGTCGAGCAGGTAGCGGTAACGCTTGTTCGACTCCTCGGCGGTGGCGAACCCGGCGTACTGCCGCATCGTCCAGAACCGGCCGCGGTACATGGTCGGCTGCACGCCGCGGGTGTAGGGGTACATGCCCGGGAAGCCGAGCCGCTCGTTGTAGCGGTCCTTCACGCCGTCTTCGGGCGTGTACAGCCGCTCGACCGGCCGGCCCGACGCGGTGACGAACTCTTCCC
Organism: Posidoniimonas polymericola; assembly: GCF_007859935.1. Taxonomy (NCBI): domain Bacteria; kingdom Pseudomonadati; phylum Planctomycetota; class Planctomycetia; order Pirellulales; family Lacipirellulaceae; genus Posidoniimonas; species Posidoniimonas polymericola. Next base: position 91,528 of record NZ_SJPO01000013.1, read on the forward strand.
GCTGCTCGGGGAAGCGGGCGATCGTCTTGGCGACCGGGCCGTCCTGCCAGCGTTGCTTGGCGGATGCAATCGATTCGGTTTCGGTTAGGTTCGACATCTTTGCGTCTGGGGCTAGTGTCTGGACGTGTTGGTTGTGTGTTATGTGGCTGTCGTGGCTAGTTAGGCGCCGCGAGCTCGACGAGGACATTGTCGACCAGCGTGTCGAGCGACTCGGAGCCCGCCAGCACGCCCCGCAGCCGCGCGGGACCGCCGTTGTTGTCTCCGACCGCATGCAGCACCCGCAGCCGGACCTCTTCGATCACGGCCTGGCGGACCTCCTCGACAGCCTGCTCCTCGCGGCGGGCGAGCCACCGCTCGGCATTCAGCTCGGCGAGTCGCTCGAGCTCGTCGACCAGCTCGGCGATCCCCTGGTCCTCGGCGGCGCTGCACAGCAGCACCTTGGGCGGGTCGGTCAGCACCTCGTTGCAGTCCATCTTTTCGTCTGCCCCAAAGGACAGGTCGTGCCGGGCGAAGTAGCTGGTCTCCAGCGCCGTCAGCAGCTGCTGGTGCAGCCGCTCTGCGTCGGGGCGGTCGGCCTTGTTCACGACGAACAGCTCGCCCGCCTCCATCAAGCCCGCCTTGAGCATCTGTACGGTGTCGCCCTGCCCGGGCGCGAGCACCACCAGCACCAGGTCCGCGTTGCCGGCGATCTCGACCTCGCTCTGCCCGACGCCGACGGTCTCAACGATCACGGTCTCGCAGCCAATCAGGCCCATCACCCGCACCACGCCCTTAGCCCCCAGGGCCAGACCGCCCAGCCGCCCCCGCGAGGCGAGCGAGCGGATGAACACCTGCGGGTCGGTCGCGTGCCGCATCATCCGCACCCGGTCGCCGAGTAGCGCGCCGCCAGTGAACGGCGACGAGGGGTCGACCGCCAGGATGCCCAGCCGGCTGTCGGGCCGCCGCCGCCGCACCTCGGTAGCGATCCGGTCCGTCAGGGTCGACTTGCCGGAGCCCGGCGCACCAGTGATGCCGAGCACCAGCCGCGGCTGCGGCCAATCCCGACTGCCTGCGAGCAGTTCCGCCAGCCGCTGCGGCTGATCGGTCATGATCGTCATCAGCCGGGCGGCGGCTCGCTGGGCAAGCGGGCCGCCGCTGCGAGCCTCGGCAGACATGTCTTCCAGACTGGTCATGGTAGTCGGCGATTCGCATGGGGTTTCCTGCCCCTAGCCGCCGGAACTCTTCACTCGGTTTCTTGTGCGCCTAGAGCCTGATTGATCCGCTCGACGATCGCCCGCGCCGGCGTGCCCGGCGTGAACACGTCCGCGACGCCCATCGCCTTCAGGCCATCGACGTCCTTCGGCGGGATCGTGCCGCCGCCGAACACCACCACGTCGTCCGCGTGGCGCTCGTGCAGCAGGCTGAGGGTCCGCTGGAACAGCGTGTTGTGGGCGCCGGACAGCAGCGACAGGCCGATGCCGGCGACGTCCTCTTGAATGGCCGCTTCAACGACCTGCTCTGGGCTGCGGCGGATGCCGGTGTAGATCACTTCGAAGCCGGCGTCACGCAGCACCTGGGCGACGTACTTGGCGCCCCGGTCGTGGCCATCCAGGCCGAGCTTGCCGATCAGTAGTCGGCGTGTAGTGGTAGCGCGCATCTTGTTCACTTGGAGGGGGCTGACGCGGTGGGAAGGGGTCGCTCGTTCTTGAGCGACGCCCCAGTCGTTAGCGATTTGCGTGCCACTAACCCGCCCGACCAGAAAACGCGGCGGTCCCCATCCCTGCGCCGACCGCGGCAATTCAGAATAAACCCCTAGTCTAGGCATGATTGCCAGATCGAGCACGCCATACGGCGCGGCAAGAAACCTCGATCCTCATCGCCGAGGAAGGCGAATCCCCAGCTCGCGGGTGTGCGGAATGGCACAGTCGTGCCACCGAGCGCATCGCGATGAATGCTACCACCAGTCGCAACCGACCAGAGCTTGGATCAACCAGGACTGCGACCAGGTGCGGGCGCAGCTATGAAGGGGGAGGAGCGAACATGGGCGTCGGCTTGCCGCGGTCGACTACCGATCACCGCACGCGGTCCGGCGAGTGGAGCCCTGCCCTGCGCAAGGCGCCACATGCTCCGCTATACTCGGCAGGTTAGAACATGACGAAGACTTCGCGACTTCAAGCCGCGTGCGTCGCTTTGGATTGGTTCTCAAGAAATAAAATCTCGCCTGGTCAGTCGCCGGTGGCCACCAACCCGGCCTGCTCGCCGTAGGACGTGCCGTTACGCGTGCCGAGGGCGTTGAACACGTTGAGGTCTATATCGTAGCTCACCGAGTGGACGCTGCCGTCGGCGTGCACGGTGTTGAACCCACCGGGGTGGGCGGCGCCGAAGTGGAACTCCCACCAAGAGGATCCCTGCGGCTTCGGCTCGCTAGGGAGCGTGAGGTGGTCCAGCTGGCTGTCCGGCAGCGGCGGGATGCCGGTCGAACGCATCACGTCCGGGTCCCAACCGTCGGTCCAGCCGGCGTCGTCCGAGGAGCAGCCCCCCTCGTAGAGATCCGTGCGGACGTACTTTTCGCCGATCATCATCGTCTTGGACGAGCCGTCGGTGATCCGCGCGAACTTGATCGGCCGCGGAGCGTTGACGAACTTCCCCTCAACGGTGTCAGTGAACGGGCTCTTGCTCGTCCAATAGAAGGCCGAGCGAACGATCACGCCGTCGTAGACGCCGTTGTACTGCGGCGGAGGACCGAGGGACTGGTCGGCCTTGGGAGGGTTGCCGGCTCCACCACCGGTGCATGCACCAAAATACACGTCGCCCCAGCCGCCCCACTTTGGGTACTCAGTGGCGACATCGACCGGCGCCGGCTGTTTGGAGTCGATCTTTGTGAATGGCTGGGCGCAGGCGTAGTCGGTCACCACGACCGTCAGGTCGCCGTGTGAGACCCGTGTCGCTGCGCGGCGCGACGGGCAGTTGTACAGCGGCACCACGGTGTCTCGCATCTTCGCACTAGTCGTGAGGTCGTGCAGGGCGTTCTCCTCGAGGTAGGGCAGGATCTGGTAGCCCCAGCCAAGGCCCATCTTGGCAGTTCCGACGGGCTGACCCTTTTCGACGTAGTCCTCGATCAACACGCCCCAGGTGGAGCCGCCGGTCGGGAATACCTGGAGGGTGTTGACGTGATTGAGGATCGCCAACCCAACGTTCTTCAAGTTGTTCTTGCACTGCGTACGGCGGGCGGCCTCACGTGCCGACTGCACGGCCGGCAGCAGCAGCGCAATCAGGATACCGATGATCGCGATGACCACCAGCAGCTCGACCAGCGTGAAGGCGCCGCGGCGGGCGGCTGGCAGGCGAGTCGCGGCGCCGCGGTGCGGCTGCCACTGAAGCGCTGCTCGGTTCCAGGGGAGCATTCTTGCCATGACTTTTCTCCTGGGTCGTCCCAGTAAACGAGGGGTTAACAGTGACGTTGCGTAATTGAGCGACCACCCCCACACCCGAGGGGCGCCGCGCGCACTGCCCTGCGGCGATCGGGAAGACCGCGTCCGGCTCCGAGCGGGGCGCCGCCCCAACCAAGCGCCGCCGCGTCGACGGTGTTCGGACAATTTCCATCTCTTGTCGCGGTTCTACCGAGGCCGCGAGCCCTCACGCCCAACGCGCGGGCGCTACGGCAGCGTTCGTCGCCTGACGCCAATCCCGGCGGTGGTCAGAATCCCTATCAATGCCGCCAGGCCCAGCGAAGCCGGCTCAGGGACAATCCCCGACGCGAGCGGCCCAGCCCCCAGCCCCAGGCTGAGGTCGGTTCGTCGTTCCTTCCAAAAGCGGAAGTCGGCGATTGTGGTCTTGCCGTCCCCGTTGACGTCGCCCTGGGCGAGCGTCTGCCCGCCGGGGAGGTTCATGTTGTCGAAGATGCACTGGTAGTCCACGAAGTCCACTACCATGTCGCCGTTGCAGTCGCCCGGGATCGGGAGGTCCGGCGGCAGGGCGTCCGCGAACGTGGTGGCGACGCGGATCTCATCGAGGACGGTGGTTGCTCCGCCCCCATTGCCAAAGCTCGCCGCGCCGATGGCGCCGAGCACAAAGTCGAAATTCTCCGCCAGGTTGTTCGGGATCGTCGGCTCGACCGAAGTCTTCGGGTCGAAGTAGAGGGAAACCCGGTCGCCATTAGCGGCGGTCGTGAGCTCGAACTTTAAGACCAGCAGGTGGTTAAGGCCGTCGTCGTTGAACGACGCCGGCGACGCCTGGATGATCTGCTGGTCCACCCCGCTGGGGTTGAAATTGAACTGCATCTTGGCGGTCGCGGCCGACTGCTGGGCCGAGCCAAAGCTGCTGAAGAACTGGTTGTAGCCGATGTCCGCGACGCGGTTCTCTCCGGGCGTCTCGTTCGGCGGGAAGAACTCGATCGCGCGGTAGCCCATGTCGGCGTCAGGCGTGTCGCCGAAGTTGACCTGCAGTCCGATGTAGAAGGTGTCTTCGGTGTCGTCGGTCCACGGCGTGGCGAAGAAGCGATCGGTGCGGCCGAATCCATTCACCGAGCCTCCCTCGGACGGCGTACCAAGATAGGATAATCCGGTCGACTGCACCGCCTGCCCCTCAGAGCCGAGTGTCCACGCGCCGGTGAAGAACGACCCCGGGCCGATCGTGGGGCCCTGCCCGGCAAGTGGGTTGACCGCCACCGCGGGTTCGCCAGTAAAGGTAGTCTCGGTGTACTCACCGGCGGACGGGTTGCTGCCGATAGCGAACGGGTCATAAGCCAGCAGCACCGCCTGCGCCTGCTGAGCCGTAGCCGCGGCCAGCATCACGCCGAGGCACGCCGCAACGACCGGCTGCAGCACGCGGCGCCGGCGGCTGACCAACGTGGCCATGCAAGCCGCGATGGCGCCCAGGAGCATCACGGCGGCGGACGGCTCCGGCACGGTCGCCGGGCCCGCCGAGGGGCCGGCACTGGCGGAGATCAGTCCCTTGAGCAAACGGAAGTCGTTTAGGTCGACGACGTTGTCGTCGTTGAGATCGCCATTGGCCTCGAACGGCGTGCTCGCCTGCATGTTGGCGACCAGATTGGTCGCGTCGGTCAGGTTCACGGCGCCGTCGCCGTTGAGGTCGCCCGGCAGCACGCCGGTGATCTCCATCACAACGTTGTCGATACCCGCCCATGACTTCTCGACGCCGGCGTTGAACTCTCGGCTGGTAGTGTCGAACTCGATGCCGAGCGACTGGCCAAGCACACCGGCGGTGAGCGACGCGTCGTTACGCGGGATGAGAATCTCGAAGCGTTCGAACCCATCGGTCGGCGACGCCGCGAGCGATTTCAGGGTCGTGCCGGGGTAGGCGCCGGCAAAAACCCGCGCCGTCAGCTCAAACCCCATTTCGACGCCGGCGTTGTTGGCGTCGATCGTAAAGATGTCAACCACGTCGAAGCCGATCTTGTACTGCTGGTTGGCCGAGGGGTTCGCGATGCTGTGGCCCGACGCAATCTGGTAGACGCGGCCGTCGTTGGTCGACAGCAGCATCTCCTGACCGTGGCCGGCAAAGCCCGAGCCCTCGGTGCCCGAATCGCCAATCACATCATCGTTGAAGTCCTCGTTGCCCAGACCTGCGACCTCCCCAATACCGCCGGCGCCGCCCACGAAGATCCAGCCTGGGATCACGCCTGGGATCGGCGTGCCGTCCGTCTCGAAGGCCAGCGTCTTCTCGCCCGCGGGCCCCGGCAGCTCCATATCGAAGTTGGTGAGGGCGATCCCGCCGGTCACGGCGAGCGCGGGGGTGGTCACGACCAAGGTCGCGAGCAGGGCAAACGCCATCAGCGGCGCAGCTTGCTTGTGCATCGTGGTGGCTCCTCGGTTTCCGAATGCGAGTGTCTGGTGTCCGTCCGCCGACCAATCTTGCCGGCTGGCCCGCTGCCGTGTCCGGCGGCTAAGAACGCCGGCCAGGCCTGCCAGCAACAGCACACACGCCGCCGGCTCGGGCGCGGCGGTCGCCGCCCCGGCGGCCGCCCCGGCCAGGGTCGCGTCGAAGAAGATCGAGCCCACGCGGAACGAGGTCTCTGGGAGCGCCCCCGAGAGCGCACCGTACCGCGACACCCAGAAATCGTAGTCTTCGTCGTCCACAACGCCGGGGGTCAGGGCGTCGGGGTTCTCGTTGGGCAGCGAGACGCTCGACCCGAAACTGTCCCGCCAGACGGTGTAGTCGGCCGCGTCCACGACGCCGTCTTCGTTGTAGTCGCCGCCGTTTGCTGTCGGCTCGAGGCCCTCAGCCAGAATGAACTGCATCGCCAGCCCGTCCTGCGCAGCGTCGGTCGCAAACGGGCTGGCGGCCGCCGAGATATCGCCGATCGAAACCTCCTCGCCCGGGGTGAGCGTGCGGGCGCCGGTGAAGTTAACCTGAGACAGCCCGCTGGTTCCTTCCGCGTCGGTCTGCCACGAGCCGGTACCGCCAGAGAGCGGTGTGAACTGCGCCGCGCTCAGGGCGGCATCGGCAGACGAGATCGTGAAGCCGTCGAACACCAAGGTTTCCAGCGAATCATTCTTGAGCGTCGCGGCGCCGGTGTTGGGGTTCACCCTCAGCACCAAGTTGTTCTCGAACTTTGAGCCAACGTACTCGATCTGACCACGGACCAGCTGGTCGCCCGTCTCCGGACCGCCATACAGGAACACCAGGTCCTCGCCGTCGTCGCCGAAGTTGGAAACGTCACCCGCTACCGCAAACTTGTCGAACCCAATGCCGAGCGAAACCTGGGGCACCGCACTCAGGTCGTACGCGTCGTCGTTGCCGACCGGCGGGAACTGATCGGGGACCTTCACCTCAGACACAATGCCCGCATTGTTTCCTCCGGGCTTGATCCAATCGCCGGCTCCCGGCGTTGAGACGCCGAGGCCCGCGTAGCTGGTCATCATCGACCCGTTGGCCGAAGCTACCGAGTAAGAGTCGATCGCGATGGCGCCGCCGTAGGGGTTGCGGACCGTCATCTCGCCGGTGTCCCGGTCGACGGTCAGGATCAGCACCGCCTCGTAGGAAAGCTCGAGCAGCGCGCTGCCGCCGGAAACGCTCTTCCGTAAAGCGTAGGTGGCGCCGAGCGGCGCCTCGTGGGCCGCGTCGAGCCCCGACACCGCGACCGAGCCGTCGGATCCGACATTGGTGAAGCCGCCCGCGATCACGCTGGTGTCTGGCGTGGCGACGTCGATCAGAGTCCACTTGGTCCCGAGCGACGCAATCGGGTCGCGTGTCGCGGCGGCGCCGCTAAACTCCACATTCAGCACGCCGTCGACGATCGCCTGCTGCCCGAACGTGGTTACCTTGAGCGGAGAATGGGCCGTGGCGCTGGTGATGGCGGCGGTGTAGCTGCTGGCGGACCCCATCTGCAATTGCATGGCGGAACTAAAGTTGACATCCGGCCCCTCAACCCGGAGCCGGCGGTTGAGGTTGGCGGTCCCGTTGACGCTCAGCGTCGAAGCCCCACTCAAGTCGACCAGGCTCGACCCGAGCGAGTCGCCAGCGAAGGTTTCGCCGCCGACAACCAGGGCCTCGCCGGTGAGCGTGCCGCCGGTCATGGTCAGGAAGCCGCGGCCGTCCTGCCCCACGACGATCCGACCGTCCGCGCCAACGCCGGCCTCGGTCGTCGAGACGTTGTTGAGCAAGCCGCCGCTGATGGTAAGCGAACCCACCAGCGCCCCGTCCGCCGGCTCTGGGTTCACCAGCTGGGGTGGGTTGAATGTGTAGTCGAGTTCCCGGACGCCAAAGTAAAGTCCGCCAATAGTCTGTTTGGTGGCTGGCAGCGCTGCGGTGATCGCCGGCGACGAGACCGTCGTTGTGTTGAGCACCCCGTTGGGGCTGTCGGTGCCGAGCACGGCCCGCACGTTGAACCCGCCGGCGGACTGGGGCACGAAGCCGCCATCGCCGGGGGCTCCGACGACAAACCAGTTGCCGGCGGTATTCCAGCTCGAGCTGACGTCGCCCTGCCAGTAGCCCTCCCGGGCCGACGCACGGCCGCCCAACGACAGGATTGCCACGAGGGAAGCGACGAGAAACAGGGCCGTGGATTTATTCAAGGTTGTCATCGTTGTCCCGCCATCGGGGGTCTCGAGCCTGGGTACTTGTTCAGCCAATGCAGCGGGCCGTCCAAAAATTGTTTCTTGCCTGCATGAGGATCCGAGCCGGCGCCCTCCGGACTGGCGGAGGGCGCCGACGGACCATGGATCACTACTGGTACTCTCTCGTTTTCTAGACCTTCGTGCTCCTCCGGCGGCCGACGCCCAACGCGACTCCGCAGAGCCCGAGGAGCGCGAGTGACGCCGGCTCCGGCACGTACGCAACCGTATTGATCGCGACGTCGGCGAACTCGGTGCCGACCCGCATTTCGTCAAAGAACGCCGGTCCGTCGGGGCCGGTGTTGTAGGAGAACTGCACCATGGCCGACATGCGGTCGGCGAGGAACTCGCCCACGGATACCGACGCACTCGGGGTCGGCTCGACAGTCCCCACTGGGTCGAGGAAGGCGGAGATCACGTCGTCGCCCGAGTTCGACAGCTCGAACTTCATCACGACCAGGTGCGTTCCCTGGAAGCCCAACTCCGTGATGTTGACGCCCTCACTGAACGGCTGGTTGATCAGCGTATCGGTAGTGCTGTCGCGGACGTTCAGCGCCAGTTCCGAGCCGAGGCCCGCGAACGTGCTGACGCCAAGCATCAGGTTGCGCTGGGTGGCGTCGTCGAACCCGCCCTCGTGCATCTCGAACACGCGGTGGTGAGGATCGTTCACGTCGCCGCCTCCGAAGTCTACGAGGTAGCTGACGTAGAAGGTCGCGTCGGGGTTGGTGAACCCGCCCCACGGCGACGCCATCATCCGCGACGTGCGTGACTCGGTGCAGCAGTCGGCCAGATACTCACGGCTCGCCGAGCCGCCTGTCGCCGGCGAAGTCAGGCCCGGCCGGCTGAGGCCGGTCGCGTAGGACTTGGTGTTGGCGGCCAGCTCGGGGTAGTCGGAGGCCACCCACGGGCCCGTGAAGAAGCTGCCGGAACCACCCGACTGGCCGCCCAGCGGGCTGCCGTCCACGTAGTCTCCACCGTCGGTAGTTGACGTGAAGCCGTCGTACCACAACTCGGTCGCGTTGGAGGTTGCTGCGAACAGCGCGGCGGCCGTCCAGGCTGCGGTAGCCAGAACACACCTATTAAGAATTCGATAAGAAGAAACCGTAGGCGCCATTAGACGAGACCCTCCATCAAGAGAAGTAAAACAAGGAACAGATCATCACAACTCGCCCTGCTCTGCCGCCGGCAGGAAACCAATGAGCCGCAGCGCGACTCGCCGCAATCGCCCCAATACCCGCCGCCCGACCTGCGTCAGCCGACAGCTCAACATTAATTCGTCTGTGCTCAGCCTGGTTGGATGCTTGCGCGCCCCCGGAATGGGCGACCGCACGCGCGTCGAAGGACTCAAACGCTTGCTCTAGGAAAACGCGGGAATCGAAAAGGTGTAAGAGCCGCTCACGCACGCTGCTGGCAACGCCACCGCACCCGCGAGCAGACTCGCAAGCCGCGGCGTGGTGAACACTGCGTGCATCTGGATAAGGGAACTGACGTCGTGTTCCCGATTATCGTGTTCCTGATTTCTAAGGAATGACTATCCGTATCAAGATGAGGTGTCTGGGGCGTGGGTCGCGCCGCCCGCGGCGGGTTCATCGATCCGCGCGGGGTTCGATTTGGGGGCCGCGGTCGAGGCCCGTACGATAAGTTCGGTGCTGACGCGGTGGATTTCGGCGGGCCGTTCCGAGGCGTCCTCCGAGGCCTCGCCGTCGTTCGGCGCGGTTCGTCCGGGCTTCTCTTTTGTATGCTTGAGCTGTTTTTCCATCAGCAGCTGCGCACCGAGCCGGCCAATCCGCTCGGCGTCAAAGCCAACCGTCGTGAGCGGCGGCGTCATGAATTCGGTGGAGAATTTTTCGTTGAACCCCACAATGCTAAGGGCTTCGGGCACGCGGAGGCCAAACTGCCAGAGCGTGTGCACCAGCAGGGTTGATTCGAGGTCGCTGTAGCAAATGAGCGCGGTCTGACGGTTGTCGCCCCGGAGCACCGAGTCGACTAGCGTGGCGATGCTGCAGTGCCAGAACCCTGGCTCCAGGCCCGCGTCACGCATCGCCGCCTCGACGCCGCGTCGCCGCTCGCGGATGCTGCAGTGCGGCTTGACCTCCTCGTGGACGAACAGGCCAAAATCTCGGTGTCCCAGCCCAATAAGGTGCCGGGCAGCGGCGTACGCGCCGCCAAAGTCGTCGACCAGCACCTGCGGCAGCAGCGGGTCCGAGTCGTCCATGAGCATGACGCACGGGATCCCCGCCTGACGGATGCTGTCACGGACCTCGTCCGGGAGGCGCTGAAACGCCACGCAGCCGTCGACCTGGCCGCCCAGGACCAGGTCGCGCCAGGCGTCGCCGTCGCCTAACGGGATCAACATCGCGTGGTGGTCGTCGCGGCGGAGTTCGCGGACCAGCCCCTGCACGACGCGGTCGTTGACGCCCTCAAAAATCCAGGCGTCGTTGTCGTAGAGCAGGCCGACACCCTTGGTGCGCTGCTCAGAAAACGCTCGCGCCCGGGCATTCGGAAGGTAGCCAAGGTCCGAAGCGATCCGGCGGATCTTCTCGGCTCGCTCGGCACTGTCACGACGCAAGCCCCGGGTGTTCCCCCGGAGCACACGCGCGACCGTGGAGCTCGAAACCCCTGCCTCGCGAGCGATGTCGTAGATCGTGGCGGCCATAAGCGAACGTGTTCGATCGATTGCAAGCTACGTGGCCACTAATTGCAAGCAGTGGCAGTTACAGCTGACTTCAACGTCGAGAGGAGAAAAACAGATAAGTTTGCGAGGTGCTTTACAACTGACACCGGTCGCAATTTAATGATTGCGGTGAGGCGAGTCAACAAAATATTGCCCCTTTTCTTATCTTCTTGTTCCGCGACCTCCGGCCGCCGCCGCCGCGATTTTCTCCTCCTCGGCGTCGTGATCGACGCCCCTTGCTGCTCCTAGATCCCCTTTTTCAGGCTTAATAGTCATGTCGCCAGCTAGCACCACGCACTCGGCCTGCCGCCTCGTCACTTCACTTGGACTGACGCTGTTCCTTTCTCTGGCGGTTGGCGCCGCGGAGCCCCACGTCGCCGGAGGGCCAGTCGACGCCAGCGCCGACTTCCGCGAGCCGGCCGCCATCCACTTCGTGCCCGCCGCGGTCGAATCGTTCGACGCGACCACCGGTCAGGGCGCCCTCCGCTGGGACCGCTACACCCGCCGCACCAACCTCTCGTTCAACAAGGTCGACCTCGCCTACGCGCGTGCCGAGAGCAACGAGTTCCCGGCCTCCGAGTACGAACGCGACCCGGTCCTGCCGTTCTCGGTGACGTTTGTCTCGCCCCGCACGGTGCGGCTCCGCTTCGCGACCCGCAGCGACGGCCCGGTCGGGTCGCAGGGCGACCGCGACTCGTTGATGCTCGCCGACGAGCCCCCGACCGACCCGAACTGGAAGTCAACCGAAAACGAGGACGCCTACACCTTCCGCAGCAAGAACACCGAGGTGCGGCTGCTCCGCGACCCGTGGCGGATCGAGATCCGCGACAACTCGGGACGGCTCGTCACCCGCACCCGCGTGCTCAACGACCCCGCCACGTTCTCGGCGCCGACCCCCTTCTCGTTCATCCGCCGCGCCCGCGACCTCGGCCGCAGCACCGCGGCCAGCTTCCAGCTCGCGCCGGACGAGAAGATCTTTGGCTGCGGCGAGTCGTTCACTCGGTTCAACAAGCGGGGCCAGCGGGTGCAGCTGCTCACCCGCGACGCGATGGGCGGGCAGTCGGAGCGGATGTACAAGCCGGTCCCGTTCTTTATCTCGAGTCAGGGGTACGGGATGTTCGTGCACACCAGCACCCCGGTCACCTGCGACTTCGGCCGCGACTTCGACGAGGCGGCCGTCATCACCACCGGCGACGAGAACCTCGACCTGTTCCTGTTTGTCGGCACGCCGAAGGAGATCCTCACCGAGTACACCGCCCTCACCGGCCGCAGCCCGGTCCCGCCCACCTGGTCCTTCGGCCTGTGGATGAGCCGCATCACCTACAAGAGCGAGCCCGAGGTGCGTGAGGTCGCCCAGAAGCTCCGCTCCAACCGCATCCCCTGCGACGTCATCCACCTCGACACCGGCTGGTTCGAGAACGACTGGCAGTGCGACTACCGCTTCGCCGAGTCGCGGTTTGACGACCCCGGCAAGATGATCGCCGACCTGCGCAAGCAGGGCCTCCGCGTCTGCCTGTGGCAGCTCCCCTATTTCAGCCGCAAGAACTCGTTGTTCCGCGAAATTGTTGACAACGGCTTCCACGTGCACGACGCCGCGGGCGTTGGCCCTGCGCTCGACGCGGTGCTCGACTTCAGCAACGAGGCCGCCGTCCGCTGGTACCAGCAGAAGATCGCCGGGCTGCTGGAGCTCGGCGTCGCGGCGATCAAGGTCGACTTCGGCGAGGACGCGCCGGTCGCCGGCTTGTACGCCTCCGGCCGTTCTGGCTGGCACGAGCACAACCTCTACCCGCTCCGCTACAACAAGGCGGTCGCCGAGGTCACCCGCGACACCACCGGCGAGTCGATCATCTGGGCCCGCAGCGCCTGGGCCGGCAGTCAGCGGTACCCGCTCCACTGGGGCGGCGACGCGGAGAACACCGACTCGGCGATGGCGGCCTCACTCCGTGCCGGGCTCTCGCTCGGCCTGTGTGGTTTCAGTTACTGGAGCCACGATGTGGGCGGGTTTGTGGGCCGGCCCGATCCGGAACTCTACAAACGCTGGCTCGCGTTCGGCGCCCTTACCAGCCACACCCGCTGCCACGGCGCGCCGCCGCGCGAGCCGTGGGAGTACGGCGAAGAGTTCCAGGACGCCTTCCGCCGCACTATTGAACTCAAGTACCGACTCATGCCGTACATTCTGGCCCAGGCCAACGACTGCAGCCACCGTGGCCACCCGATGCTGCGGCCGCTGTTCTTCGAGTTCCCAAACGACCCCGGCTCTTGGCTCGTTGACGACCAGTATTTCTTTGGCTCGGACCTGCTGGTCGCCCCGTTGTTCAGTCCCGAACCGGACTCCGACAACCCAAAACGCTCGATGTACCTGCCCCCGGGCGAGTGGGTCAACTTCCAAACCGGCGAAACGCATTCCGGCGGGACCTGGCGCTCGGTCACCGCGGCGCCGGTGCCGGTCGCGGTGCTGCACCGCTCTGGAGTCAAAATCCCAATGGTGCCTGTCGCCCCGTCGACCGACGCGATTGATTGGGACGCCGCAACTCCGGTGACCGTACTGCCGGAGTAGCCCCCTCTCCGGTGGGAGGGCACGACCACGCGGCGGCGTTCTGTCCGAAAAATCGATCGGAGGGGACAATACCCCCGGCCGTGCAGTCCCACGATTCGTGTGTGACGCTGGTATAGCAGTGTTTCCGGCAATTAGCTCATCGCCGCCCGCTGGGTTTTGTCCGGTAGTGCGAGCCGAGGCGGGCGTTCGGCCTGCTAGCCCCACTTCACGCAAGAATTCCAATAACACCCGGCGGAAGCCGGGGGGGGTAGCATGCCGCGGATAGGAGCGCAGGGGGCCGAGACTTCACATGCGGCCGCCTACCCTCCGGCTTCCCCCACAGAGGTTAATCGGGTATCGCGCAGCAGGATCACTCTTGAGGAGTCCTTGCGAGGCTTCCTGTCCCCTATTTGACGAGACGTGCTGGCTCTTTTCTACTTGAATCCGGCGCCCACGAGCAATTAGGTCGGTAGGCCAGCGCCGCCGCCACGCGTCTGCCGACCCACCGCAGGGCAGCCTGATGAATGCGTACCTATTTAGTGTGGTCGCCGTTCGGCGGGGCGACCAGTTTGTGCTCGTGCAGGAGCGGAAGCACGGCCAGCGGTGGTACCTGCCCGCCGGCCGCGTCGAGCCGGGCGAGACCTTCGAGTGCGCCGCCCGCCGCGAGGTCCTTGAAGAGGCCGGCATCGATGTCGCGCTCACCGGCCTTATCGGACTCGAACAGTCGAACACCGCCAGCGGCGTCCGGCTGCGGGCGGTGTTCACCGCCGAACCGGTTGGCGACTCGCCGCTCAAGTCGTCGCCCGACAAGCACACCCTGCAGGCGGTCTGGGTGCGGCCGTCTGAGCTTGGCCATTACGACCTGCGGGGCGTCGAGGTGGCGTCGCTGCTCGAGTACCTGGCCGCCGGCGGCCCGACCGCGTCCCTTGAGGTGCTGCGGCGCGAGGGGTCGGACTACACCTTGCCTCAAGTGCTCTAGCACAACTGAGCTAGCTGAGCTGGAAATGTGGACTGGCTCTCGACCGCATTGCAAAACCTTGCAATGGGTTCGGCGTGACTGCAGTCGCGTGCTTGTACCCTTCTCCAGCGGGCCCTCGCAACCAATCCCGTCTGGTGGTTGGTTAAAAAAACGGGGACAGACACCACGGCTCCCCATCTGGTCTGGATTCTCGGCCGACCAGCGCGTCGAGCCCGTCCCCGTTTTTCGAATCGCCTACTCGCGCTGTAGTACGATAGGCGCTCGGCCCATCGCTACGAGGCTGCCGCCGCCCTACCCTACGCTACCCACAACGATGACCGCATCCCTGCCCCTACCGACCTTCTTGCTGGCCGCTCTGCTCCTCGCCACGTCCGGCGGCTTCGACGCCGCCGCCAATCCGGCGACCATCCACGCCTTCGCGATGGACGGCGCCAGCGACCACACGCTGTCGTTGATGGCGGGCCTGTCGGGCGTGGTCGCGAGGACCTCGCCGGAGGTGCACCTTGGGTTCCGCGATTCGGACCCGGCCGCGGATCCAGACTTTTGGCTCAACCGCCATGTGGAGAACAACCCAGGAACGCGGGTCGTCTGGCAGGATGACGCGGGATGGTTTCTCGAGCACTACAAGCCCCTGCTCTCGGGCTACGTGCTGTACGACGACGGCTCGCTGAACCAAGCCACCAGCGTGGCCGGCGCCGTTGGGGCGGTGATGGTACACGAGTCGCTCGTGGGCGGGACGGTAGGGGCCGCGCTCGCCGAGTCGGGGCTCGAGCAGATCGAGGACGTCCGCGGGCGCAGCAGCGACTGGGTGTTTGACCGCTACGACTTCAACCGCGAGCTAATCTACCGTCAGCAGCCGAGCAAGCTGCACCAGCTCCGCGCCCACGCGGTGCTGAACGGCGGGTTCGTGTTCGACGCCACCGGCGCTACACGCGACCGCTACCTGGCCGCGCAGCGGCCGCAGTCGCTGGTGCTGGGCTGGGGCTACGAGAACGACGAGCAGGAGTTCTTCAGCTCTGCCTCGCGGCACAACCTGATGACCGTGCCGGCAGACTTCCTGCAGTCGTCGGCGGGGCCGGCGCGGTGGGAGGTCGTGCTGCCACCGCGGCCCGGCAAGGCCGACCCCGCGACGCCAACCCGGCCCGACGCGCACTACGTGGCGTTCGTCATGAGCGACGGCGACAATGCCCAGTGGCTGACCAACACGTTCGCCACCAGCGGCCGCTGGTTTGGCTCGCCGCACCGGGGCGCCTTCCCGATGACTTTCGACCTCACGCCGGCGCTGCTGGAGATCAACCCGACCGCGCTGAAGTACTTCTACGACCAGGCCGGCCCGGACGCGCAGCCGACGACCTTCGTCACTGCCGGCGGCCACGGCATCAACTACCCAAGCCAGATCAATGACATCGCGGGGTACGTCGACGCGACCGTACAGGCGATGCAGCGGGTCGACCACAACGTCATCTCGATCCTCGACCCCGACAACCCTGCCGAGGCGCTCGACGCCCTGGCCGCCAGGCCGGAGATTGCAGGCGTGATGTTCAAGACCAACTCCGGCGGCTACGCCGACCGCCACGGCGAGGTCCGCTGGAGCAGCGGCACGGCGATCGCCGCGGTGCGGTACACGCTGTGGGAAGGCTTCGAGACCCCCGACAGCCTGACCGCCAAGCTCAACGCCGCCCCCCGCGACGCGCTGCACGACCCGGCGTCGTACTCGATCGTCAACGTTCACCCGTGGTCCGACATCACTGATGGCCACGGCCGGGGCGACCCGATGAGCAACGTCGCGGCCATCGTGGAACGGCTAGACAACGGCGTCGAGGTGGTGACGCTGGAGGAGCTGTTCTTGCACTTGAGCCGAAACCAGGAGACGCTGTCGCGCAGCGTCAAGGACGACGCGAGCAAGTGAGAAGCGGCTGTTGGGGGCCGTGCTCACGCGCGATAGCGGGTAGGCATGGCGATCGGCGCCCGGCGAATTAGAGAGAACGTAATCCTCTTGGGCGCCGCACATCAGCGACTGCACCCACGACAACCAGCCACAGCGCCGACGGCTCAGGGGCCGCCGACCCGCCGCCCGTGGTCGCCCCGTAGTTGGCGGCCCAGTCGTCGTAGTCGCTGGCGGGCAAGCCGCCGTCCCGCCAGACGGTGTAGTCGGCCGCGTTGACCGAGCCGTCGTCGTTGAAATCTCCAGCGGGGCCGGGCGGACCGATGGGGGTGAGCGAGGTAATGACCGCTTCGACGCTGAACGAGAACTCGTCGCTCAGGGTTCCGGGGTTGAACCACTCGCCGGTCAGGATGAGGTGGGCCTCCTCGAAGTCGGCCAGGTTGAGTGCGGGCGGCAGCCCGTCGCTGGTCAGCACGGTTTGGTCGTAGTCAATCAATTCGACATCCAGATCCACGTAGTCGACCTGTGGGTTATCGAGGGCCGACGGAGTGGTGTCGCCCGATCCGTAGAACAGGAGGTAGTCGGCTCCCCACGGGGCGTTGTCCTCGATGTAGGCAGCGAAGAAGTCGGTGGTCTCGAAAAACCCGCTGGCCGCGTTGGAGCCCTGAACGTAGCTGTCGCTCGGCGCCATGGCAAAATAGGAACCAACGCTTGCGTTCTCATTGTCGTCCGGAAGCGACAAGTTGTACTGCAGCTCGCCGACCAGCACGTCCTCTAGCAGGATCGCGCCGTCGATGATGCCGTACGGGTCGTAGACGTCGATTACCTCGGCCGTGATGGCGTAGGTAACGAACTGTGCGGTAGCCACGCCGGGCAGAAACATCAAGAAAACGGCGGACGCGAGGCAGGCGGGTCTCATGGCGGCTCCCTGGGGACCAGGCACGGCGGACGGACTCACGCGCCTGATTGTAGCCAATTGGGCCCGCCGCTCCAGTGTTTGTTGCAGCCGAGGGCGCATGCTTGCTTCCGCCGATGCGCACACAGCCACGGCGGCCCATCGGTCCTGCACGCAACGACGCGTCAGTGGAGAGGCCTGCCTGGGCTAGCCGACCGAGCGCATCGCCAGCCAGGTCTGACCGTTGCCGCGGTGTTCGTCGGTTGCCGCTTGCAAGAAATCCCGGTCATGCGTCTCGAGGAGATTGGGGGCGTCGCGCTCAATCCAGGCCTCACGCGAGCGCGCCCGGACGGTCGTGATCTTGTGTGTGGCAGCAAAGCGACGCTTCAGCAGCAGTTCTACCTCGTGACTCGCTTGGCTGGCCTCGTGCACTTCGACCAACACGTCGCAGTCGCGCAGGCACGGCGCCTTGACTGGGTCGAGTAGTTCGACCTCGCCCCCCTCGATATCGCAGATCACAAGCGTGGTGCCGCGGCTGGAAAGCTGCTGGAGGTCGCTGTGCGAACAGAACTTGCCCACGACCACCCGGTCAGCGACGCCGTTGAGCACCGACATCCGGGAGACCTGACGACGCGAGAACGGGTCGACGTCAAAGGCGTAGACCTTGGCGCTGGCGTTCATCAACGCCGCACCGACCGCGTAGTAGCCTTCGGCGCAACCGACATCAATCACGGTGTCTACCGGCGGCGCCGCTAGCTGGGTGAGCGCTTCGTCTAGCTCGATCTCGTACGACCCGAGCCACTTCGAGGTGATGGAACCCCAAACGACTTCGTCGAGGTACCGCATCCCTTGGAAGGGACCCGACAGCACCGAGATCTTCATGTTGCCGGGGTAGAGACGCCGCCGGACCTCCTGTTGAAAGCCGGCGAATCGGCGGCGGAAGTACTTCCGTTGCCGAGCCGCATCGGCCCAAGGAGAGACCGAAGTCGGCACGCGCTCGAGAATTCGAAGGGCAAGGCTGATCATCGTAGCACTCCCGCAAGTTCAGTCTCAACGCCGCCAGCAACGAGTCCTCTTTCCATTCGTCGGACACAGGGCCCAAAATCTGAACCCGTTACCATGCGGCCTCCCGAATCCAGGCGGTATCGAAGGCCACAGCCGAACAAATTCAAAGCTTAAACGCGACTGTTGCACCACTCCGGCGAGACTGGTCGCAGGCCACATCTGTAGCGTGAAAAGCGCACGCCTAGCAGCTCACGCTGGTGAGAATCCAAACACAGCAGATTGGTTCTTAACGGAGGATTGTGGCGGAATTTCGCCAATCGCTCCGCTGCTTTCAACAACGCCCGCTCCGGGCCGACGCTACCTACTCAACCGAAAGCACCACCACCGAGTGGGCCGGAACGCGGACCGAGAGCTTGCCGGCGTCGAGCTTGGCGTCGTTGAAGGCGGTCGGGGCGACGACTTCCGGCGCGTCAAAAGTATTGTGCGCGTCAAGCTTGTCGGCAGTCAGCACGCGGCCGCTCACCTGGTCGCCGTCGACGCCCTCGAGCGTGCAGGTAAGGTCCATCGCCTCGGAGGCGTGGGCGTTGACGATCGACACGTTCACCACGCCCTCCTTGCTGCGCGAGGCCGACAGGCTCACTGCGGGCAGCTTGTGGCCCTCGTGCGAGTACTCGGGCGACTCCAGCTCGACTGGCAGACGGGTGGCGTCGTGGTGGACGCGGTACATCTCGAACAGGTGGTAGCTGGGCGTCAGCAGCATCTTGTCGCCGTCGGTCAGGATCATCGCCTGCAGCACGTTGACTACCTGGGCGATGTTGGCGACCCGCACGCGGTCGTTGTGCTCGTGGAAGATGTGCAGCGTGATGCCCGCCAAGAGCGCGTCGCGGAGCGAGTTCTGCTGGTAGAGGGCGTAGCCGGGTGTGCCGGGCTCGTTCTGGTACCACGCGCCCCACTCGTCGACGTACAGGCCGATGCGGTTGTTGGGGTCGATCTCGTCGAGCGACTCCTCGGCGTTGCCGATGGCGCTGCGCATCCGTAGGCACTCGCTCAGCACAGCGGCCCACTCCTTCTCGCCGAAGCCGGTGGCGGTGGTCTTGTTGGCCCAGGCGGGGTAGACCGTGTAGTAGTGCAGCGAGATGGCCGGCATCCGCCGCCCGATCCGCTCGGTCATGACCTTGGTCCAGTTGGCGTCGTGCCCGTTGGCCCCGCAGGCGACCAGGGTAATGCGGTCGCCGGAGAAGTTGCGGCAGTAGGTCGCGTACCGGCGGTAGAGGTCGGCGTAGTACTCGGGCCGCATGTTACCCCCGCAGCCCCAGTTCTCGTTGCCGACGCCGAAGAACGGGACCTTCCACGGCTCCTCGCGGCCGTTCTGGCGGCGGAGGTTGGCGAGCTCGCTGTCGCCGTCGAAGGTCATGTACTCGAGCCAGTCACGCATCTCGTCCGGCGTGCCGCTGCCGACGTTGCCGGCCAGGTAGGCGTCGGCGCCGAGCTTCTCGCACAGGTCGAGGAACTCGTGGGTGCCGAAGGCGTTGGTGTCGGTGACCTGTCCCCAGTGCATGTTGATCCGCTTGGGGCGCTGGTCCTTAGGGCCGATTCCGTCGCGCCAGTGGTAATCGTCGGCGAAGCAGCCGCCCGGCCAGCGGAGGTTGGGGACCTCGAGCTTCTTGAGCGCGTCGAAGACGTCGTTGCGCACGCCGTCGGTGTTGGGGATCGATGAGTCTTTGCCGACCCAGATGCCGTCGTAGATGCAGCGGCCCAGGTGCTCGGCAAAGTGCCCGTAGACGTGGCGGCTGATCTTGCCGACCTCTTGGTCCGCGCGGATAACGGCGGTCGCCTCGCCGGCGGTGGCCTGGGTCGCGGCGGACGAAGCGAGGAAGGTTAGAAGGAGCGTGGTCGCCAGTCGAGTTGCTGTGCGCATGGGTGTGCCTGTGGGGTCATTCGGCCGAGGAGCCAGCGGATTCGCTCGAACGGCCACGCCGATCGATGAAAAGCGGCCCGGCCAGAACAGCAGGGCCGCGGGCATTATAGCTAAATTCCTGAGCGATTTCCGAAAAAGCCGGCGGCGGCCTCAGAAATCGAATTCGCCCTGGCTCCCGCCCGCGGAGTACTTCTGCAGGTACTTGTCCACCTTCACCTTGCGGGCGGTGTTGTCGCAGGTCATGTAGCGGATCTTGCCAAAGATTTCGCGTTCGGGGCCCCAGGCGCGGTCGTAGCGGCCGAGGGTCCAGAAGATGCCGCTGTACGAGTTCGGGTTGCGGCCGTCCACGGCGTACTTGTTGTTGAGCTCGATCATGATAGCGAGCGCCTCACGCGGAGACTTGCTCCAGTGCAGGATCTTCTTGCCCCACAGCATCCGCAGGTAGTTGTGAATGCTGCCGTCGCGAACGAGCTGGCGCTGGGCGGCGTTCCAGAGATCGTTGTGGGTGTTGGCTTGCTCGAACTCCTCGAGTGTGTACGTGTGCTCCCGCTGGTCGTCGGCGTGCTCGGCGAGGGTCGCCTGCGCCCAGTCGGGGAGCGATTCGTACTGGTCGTAGTCGTCGCGGTGCGAAGACATGTTGAGGCCCAGCTCGCGCCAGGTGATGATCTCGTCGAGGAACCCCTCGACGCTCTCATCGAGCCCCCACCAGCCATCGCGGGAGCCATTGACCTTGCCGCTTACTTTGCTGGGGTTCCATTCCTCCTGGTCGACCAGCTCCGCGAACACCTCGTGCACGCTGACGTGGCCGAAGTGGAGGTACGGCGAGAGGCCGCTGGCCGCGTCCTCCTGCGGCTGGTTGCGGAGCTCGCCGTAGCCGCTGAGCTTGTTCTTGAGGAAGTCCTCTAGCTGCTTGCGTCCCGCGTGGCTGCCGCCGGTGATTGGGGCCGGCCGTACATCGTGGTCGATTGGAAGCTTGCTGAGGAACTTGTCGCCGTCGAGCGCGGCGTCGAGGTCGGCCGGTTTCCACTCCTTGGTGATCTTCTTGGGCAAGGCATCGAGCTCGGCGAGCGCGTAGCCCTTCAGCGGCGAGCGCTTCGGCGGCTCGGCCAAGTGCGGCAGCAGCTCCTTCTGCAGGTGCCGCCGCAGGTCGAACGCCCTGGAGAACACCTTGTCGGTGGCGTGCATCGGGTACAGGCCGTTGGAGTCGACCAGCTCGAACTTGATGTCGAGCCGTTTATCGACCGCGGCGAACATCCGCGGCAGGAAGAAGCACGGGAAGTCGTCGCTTACCAGCACGCAGGCGTTCTTGGTAAGCTCGCGGATCAGCCCCTTGCCGCCCCCCTGCTCTTCTTCCAGATAAGGGTAATAGGTCAGCCGCTGATCGGCGAAGTCGGCGGCGTTGTCGCGCATCCCCTCGATGACAAACCGGTGCAGCCGATGACTGGCCCACTGGTAGTCGCAGCGAAGGGCCTCGAAAACCAGCAGTGGCTTGTCGAGCTCCGACGCCCACTCGGCGGCCCGTTGCAGGCTGAAGTTGTAGTGGGCGCGACGGAAGGCGGTCATCCAGTAGAGGACGTAGTCGCCCGAGTCGTTGACGGGCCGGTCGGTCAACTGGCGGATGCGGATCTCGGGGACGTTCAATGCGGGCTCATCGTGTTGGCTGGGATTCCGGTCCTGTCTAGAAACCGATCCTGTCTAGGCGGGCTGCCAGATGCCCACGCCATATCCGGGTGACTGTAGGAACGGAGGGCCGGCGCGGCAACCGGGCGGATGGCGCCGGGAGCCGCTATCTCGGAGCGGCTCAACTCGCTGAGAAGAACCGCGACGACGAACCGCCGGGGCCGATCTCGAACCGGACCGCCTTCAGGCACCGGGGGCAGCGCCCCTCGTAGGCGGTGTTCTTGCGGTTTGGGTAGACGCGTGCGTAGATACCGCAGCAGTCGAACCGGACGCCGATAAAGCGGCCGCGTTCGCCTGTCGGTGGGGCCTCGCTGTGGGGCCGCGGGGGCTCGCTGGAAAGATCGAGATGATTGCCGCTCATCGCCAAACGCCCTTGCCGGGTGGGACCGCCTGAGGCGGCTATTCTTCCCGAAAAACGCCTGAATGGGAAAGGTCAGCTGGGCGGGCTGGTCACGCCGGCGGTTGCTGAGCCAGCTTGAGGATAGCTCGCCGCCAAAGCCGCACGTGGGCATTCTGGCGAACCTTGACCGCCCCCAACTGGTCGGATACAACAAACCCTGCGAGAAACGACTATGAACAGCCGAACCCTACTAAGCCTGCTGCTCCTCGAGCTAGCCCCAGTGTTGCATCACCGGGGGTCCTAGGGTTCGTACGCGTAGGCTCTCGCCAGAAACGACTATCGAAACCCTGAGGCCCCTGGCCTCGGGGTTTTTTTGTTGGCGCCCCGCTTTTTGGAGACCGGCGCCGCTCCTCCTTCCCCAACCAACGCAGCCCGAACGATGCGAAACATCACGATCTTCGACACCACCCTCCGCGATGGCGAACAGTCCCCCGGCGCCAGCATGAACCTGGCCGAGAAGCTGGAGGTCGCGCAGGCGCTGGTGGACCTGAAGGTGGACGTCATCGAGGCGGGCTTCCCGATCGCCTCGCCGGGCGACTTCGAGGCGGTCCGCGCTATCGCGGGCGCGGTCAAGGGGGTTCAGGTGTGCGGCCTGGCCCGCTGCAACCCGAAGGACATCGACCGCGCCTGGGAGGCGCTCCAGGGCGCCGAGAACCCTCGGATCCACGTCTTCCTGGCGACCAGCGCTATCCACCGTGAGTTCAAGCTCAAGATGGACAAGGCAGAGATCATCCGCCGCGCGGTCGAGGGGGTCGAGCGGGCGAAGGGCTACTGCCCCAACATCGAGTTCTCTCCCGAAGACGCCGCGCGGACCGAGGTCGACTTCCTGTGCGAGGTGGTCGAGGCCGCCATCGCCGCCGGAGCCACCACGGTCAACATCCCCGACACGGTCGGCTACGCGACGCCGACGCACATGGGGGGCGTGATCCGCACGCTGCGCGAGCGCGTGCCGAACATCGACCAGGCCGTGATCAGCGTCCACTGCCACAACGACCTCGGCATGGCGGTCGCCAACAGCCTGGCGGCGGTCGAGAACGGCGCCGGTCAGGTCGAGTGTACGATCAACGGCATCGGCGAGCGGGCGGGCAACTGCTCGCTCGAGGAAATCGTCATGGCGCTGCGGACCCGCGGCGACTACTACAAGGCCGACACCCGCATCCACACGCCCCGCCTGGTGCCAACCAGCCGGCTGGTGTCGAGTATCACCGGCCTTGAGGTGCAGCGGAACAAGGCGATCGTTGGCCGTAACGCGTTCGCCCACGAGGCGGGCATCCACCAGGACGGCATGCTCAAGGAGCGGAGCACGTACGAGATCATGCGGCCGGAGGACGTCGGGGTCAGCAAGACCGACCTGGTGCTCGGCAAGCACAGCGGCCGCGCCGCGCTGGCCGACCGCGCGACGGCGCTCGGCTACGCGATCGAGGGCAAGGAGCTGGACGACGTGTTCGAGGCCTTCAAGAAGTTGGCCGACAAGAAGAAGGAGATCTACGACGCCGACATCGCCGCGTTGATCGACAAGCGGACCTCCGCCGGCGATGACCAGTGGGTGCTCGCGTCGTACGAGGTGAAGATGACGAAGGATCAGGTCCCTTCGGCCACCGTTACGCTGAAGCGGGGCGAGGAGACCTTCGCCGACACCTTCTTCGGCGGCGACGGGCCGCTCGACGCCCTGTTCCGGGTGGTTGAGAAGATCACCGACCTGTCGGTCACCGTGCGTGACTACGCCGTGCACAGCGTCAGCCAGGGCAAGGACGCGCAGGGCGAGTCGACCATCGAGGTCGAGCACGAGGGGAAGATCTACCGCGGCCGCGGCGTCTCGACCGACACGGTCGAGGCCAGCACGCTCGCGTTCATCAACGCCATGAACCGCGTAGCCGCCGGCGGCGGGCAGGACCTGTCGGAGTACCGCCCCGGGGCGGTTTGATCGCCGGCGCCAGCTTAGCGTCGCCGCTCGCGGCGTCATCGTGTTGCGTCATGTCCCGAGATATAAGGTCGCCGCTGCGCGGCGGCAATTCTCTGGGCCCCCTATTCTAACCTCTCCCCCCTTGGGGGAGAGGGATTTTTTTCCCTGGCCGGGACGGGCCGGACCGGGCCGGACAGCCATCAGGGATAGCTAACTACGGCGTCAGCACGACCTTCATCAGGCCGGCCTCGCGGCGGTGCAGGCGCTCAAACCACTCGGGCCCTTGATCCAGCGCGGCGACCGCACTGATCAGCGGCGCCACGTCGATCGCGCCGGTGGCCATCAGACCGATCGCCTTAGGGTACTCGCCCGCCGAGGCGCAGGAGCCCTGCACGCGGAGCTCGCGGGTGACGACCGCCTGCAGCGGCAGCTCGACATCGGGCGAGAGGTTGCCAACCAGCACCACGTTGGCGCCCTTCGCTACGCAGGCGACCGCCAGCCGGACCGTGGCGGTCATGCCTACCGCCTCGAGCGCCAGGTCGGCCCCGACTCCGCCGGTCAGCTTCAGGATCTCGGCGGCCGCGTCGGTGGTCTTCGAGTTGACGCCGTGCGAGGCGCCGAACTGCTTGGCGAGCGCCAACCGGTCGTCGTCGACGTCCACGGCAACGACCTGTTCGCAGCCGGCCGCGCGGAGCGACTGGACGATCAACAGACCGATCATGCCGGCGCCGACCACCACCGCGGTCTGGCCCGGCTTAGGCGGCGCCAGGTCGACCGCGTGCACGGCGACGCTCACCGCCTCGATCAGCGCGGCCTGCTCGAACGGGAATGACTCGGGCAGCTGGTACACGATGTGCGCGGGCACGGTGACGAACTCGGCAAAGGCGCCGTGCCGGCGGTACTCGCCGCAAGACACGCCGAGCACCTGGCGGTTGTCGCACAGGTTGACGCGGCCCGCACGGCAGTAGCCGCACTCGCCGCAGTAGACGGTCGAGTCGAAGGTCACGCGGTCCCCCGGTTTGACATCGGTCACCGCGGGGCCGACCTGTTGGACGACGCCAGCGGCCTCGTGGCCCATCACCAGCGGCGGGATCCGCCGGCCGGTGCTGCCGTCGTAACCGTGGACGTCCGACCCGCAGATGCCGCAGGCCGCGACGCGGATCAGCACGGCGTCGTCGCCCAATTCGGGCTCGGGGACGTCGGTCAGCTCGAGTTGACTCTCGGCGGTCAGCAGCAGGGCTTTCATGCCAATCCTTGCGGTCAAAAAGAAGGTCGCGGCCCACGGCCAACTAGCCAACGTACTGCAGCGGCAGGAACGCCGCCAGGATGCAGGCGGCGATCATCGCGACCGTGCCCATGAGTGCGGTTTGGATGGTCCAGGTCTTGAGCCCCTCGGACTCGGTCAAGCCGCCCATGCGGCAGAAGATCCAGAAGCCGCTGTCGTTCATCCACACGCCGAGCGAGGATCCACAGCCGATGGCGATCGCAAGGTAGACGGGGTTGAAAGCCGCCGGCTCGCCCTCAATCATCGCCCCAATCATAGCGCTGGCCGTGATCATCGCCACGGTCGACGAGCCCTGGCTGACCTTGATCAGGCTGGTCACGCCGAACGCCAGCCACAAGAGCGTCTGACCCGAGGCCGCCTGGCCGGCGAATGCCTGCTCGATGGCCGGGCCGATCTCAGCCGCCTTGAGCATGGCCCCGAAGGCTCCGCCGGCCGCGGTAATCAGGATAATCAGGCCGCCGCTCAGCAGCGACTCTTCGACCAGCCGGCTGAGCTCCACCCGCCCTGGCCGCCGGACGTGGACAAATACCGCGAGGGCGATCGCCGCCGCGATCAGCAGCGCCAGGTTGGGGTCGCCCAGGACGTTCGCGATCTGCGTGAGCTGAGCAATGGCGGCGTCGGGTGCGGCGCCCTCCGCGAGCCGGCCGAGGATAGTGCGCGACGCCACGAGCACCACCGGCACGATAATCGGCGCCGCCGCGGCCAGCAGGCCCGGGCCGCCGAGCGGCCCCTCGAGCGACTCGGTCGACTCCTCCGGCGCCGGGTGCTCAAGCTTCGGCGGGTTCTCAAGCTTGATGACG
This sequence comes from Posidoniimonas polymericola, assembly GCF_007859935.1. Taxonomy (NCBI): domain Bacteria; kingdom Pseudomonadati; phylum Planctomycetota; class Planctomycetia; order Pirellulales; family Lacipirellulaceae; genus Posidoniimonas; species Posidoniimonas polymericola. Next base: position 117,542 of record NZ_SJPO01000013.1, read on the forward strand.
CGGTTCATTACCGACGCAGAGAACAGCCCGACCACCAGCGCCGGCAGGCTCACCACGGTCCCCATGAGCATCAGCAGCCCAACATCAACGCCGAGCTGATCGGCCACAATCAGCGGCCCGGGGGTCGGCGGCACCAGCGTGTGCGCCATGACCGCGCCGGTCCCAATGGCGACCAGGTAGTAGACGTAGTTGCGGCGGGTGCCGTTGTAGAGGGAGCGGGCCAACGGCACGAGCAGGTAGAAAACGGTGTCGAAGAACACGGGGACCGCCAGCAAGAATCCGCTGCCGGCCAGCGCGGCGCCGGCCCGCTTCTCCCCCACCAAACCCAGCGCGGTCCTCACAATCTTGTCCGCGGCGCCCGACGCCAGCAGGCAGCTTCCGATCACCGCCGCCATGGCGATCGGGATGCCGACCTTGCCGGCGGAGGTCCCGAACGCCTCGGCAACGCGTGAAACTTTTACCGTTAGTTCCCCCGGCGCCAAGAAGCTGACGGTCACCGCCGCGGCAATCAACGCCAAGAACGCGTTGAGCCGGAGCACCAGGATCAGGCCGAGGACTACGGCTACGCCGATCGCGAGCACAAGCAGCGGGGACATAACACTCCAGACAACCGGGCAAGGGGAAGAGCAATCGCACGCCGCGGTCCCGCGACGGATTGTCGGCGATTGTAACAGCCCGGCCGCGCCGGTGCATGCCCGCGAGAAGGGGCGGCGGCGCGTCGCTGCAGAGCGTAAGAATCGGAGCGGCCCGCCGCCCGGCAGCGGTCGTGGGCGGGCGGCCGTTAGCGATGGGCTACTCCACCAGTCGCGCGGTCGGCTTCTTGACGATGTCCTCGAAGATCTTGGTCAGGAGCAGCTCGTATTCGGCCGGGTTGCCGCTGCCACGCGGGCTCTGACCGTCCGCGCCGCCCGTGCCGCCCAGCCGCGAGACCCGGTCCATGAAGTCGTAGTCGGCGCCCATGCCGATTCCGACCGGGTAGACCTCGATGCCGTCGGCCTCGAGCACGTGCGTCTGCATCAGCGCGGCGTCGAGCCAGTAGTACCCGCCGCCGTAGGAGTCGCCGATCGAGTTGGACGTCATGTAGCTGTCAATCGTTCCGGCGTCGCTGCTGTGGGCGTTGGGCATGCCGTCGGTCAGCAGCACGGCGACCTTGGTCGACCTCTCGCGCGCGGCGCCGCCCTTGCTCTTCGGCAGCAGCAGCTGGCGGGCGTGGATCAGCCCGGTCTCGGTGGCTGTCGAAGTTCCCTTGTCGCCTACGGCCTGGAGCTTGGTCACCGACTCCATGACGTCGAGGTACTCGGGCGTAAAGGTGTGCAGCAGCCGGCTGCCGTCGGTGGTGTCGAAGGTCACGATGGCGACCTGATCACGGGCGCCCTTGGTGGGGATCACCGAGTTCCGGTCGTCCACGACGTCTAGCGCGGCGATCGCCGACCGCCGCACCGCGTGCAGCGGCTGGGACCTCGGCGGGAACGAGAAGCTCCTGCCGGCCACGCTCTCGGAGTGGAGGGGTGCGAGTCCGCTATCCAGCGACAGCTCGGTGTAGACGTTGCCGTCCGGCTGCAGGTCGCGGCCGTGGTCCATCAGGAACTGCACGTACGTGAGGTAGCCGAAGTAGTTCCGCAGCTTGTGCGGCAGGCTCCCGTCGGCAGAGGGGAAGCTCGACCGGTTGGGGTTGTTGAACTGATAGATTCGGTCGCCGTCCTGACTCGGCGGGATCCAAGCGGAGTAGTTGCCGTACAGCCCTCCGACGCGCGGCAGTCCCGGGCCGGTGGCAGAAGGACCGTACACCACTGAATACGCCGGCGCGGCGAGCATCGCGGGTCCGCCCGAGCGGTACGAGCTCCACAGCGAGAAGGCGGTGGCGGGTGTGGCCGCGAAGCTTTCGAACTGGCGCCAGGGCGACATGCCGATCGGCGGCGTCGGCGCGGGTGGGGGCGGCGGCGGGCCGGGGGTTGGCGTTGGCGTTGGTGAAGGGCTAGGCGTGGGGTTGGGGGTTGGCGGAGGGCTGGGAGGGGGCGGCGGCGACGGGGACACAACGTGCGAGGTCAGCAGCACGTAGTCGATGTACTTCTCCCAGTACTCGTAGTTCTTCTTGCTGTTCGGGAACGGGCGGACCTTCGGCATCAGGTTCCGCAGCTGGTGGTCGATGATCCAGCAGTAGGCCCGCTCGCGCCGGGTGTGCTCGCTGTCGCCCGGCGCGATCCGGTAGCGTGGCGCGAGGGTCCCGTTGGCGAGCGGCCCGACATCGGAGGTCAGCTCGGCGTAGGCGATGTGGTCTTTTGGCAGCCCGAACGAACCGCCGAGGTACTCCAGCGTCCCCGGGAAGGCCCCGAACCCGAAGTCGTCGTAGACGTCCTGCATGAGCGACGTCGCGACGCCGCTGGCGGCGGCGGCGCCGAACGTGGTGTTGATGGTGGTGGTCGCCCAGGCGGGTTCGGTGTCGTCGTTCATCGACCCGGAGAGGTCGATGACGAAGGCGATGTCCTTGGGGTTGGCCATGGCGATGGCGCTCGCCTGGGCGTTGAACTTGTCGTTGCCGATGACGCGGCCAAAGAACAACGCCTCGCCGTCCCGGGTGACGGTGACGCGGACCGCGTTGCCGACCCCTGGGGCCGGGGTGAACACGTCGGTCGCAATGTCCCAAACGCCGATCTCGACATTGGTCTCCGCGGTCTTGATCGCGCGGCCGCCGGCGTTGTGCATCGCCACAAACTGCTCGCCGACGTCAATAATCTCGGCCTGAGACAAGTGCAGCGAATTCGCCGCCGCCAGCGCGCCGGCGTCGGCCGCCACCTGCAGTTGCGTCTTGACGAGCATCATGAAGCCGACGTCGATGCCCATCGCTGCCATGCCGCAAACAGCGACCATCAGCAGTGCGCTGAGCACGAGGATGACGCCCAGGCGGCGTTTGGCACGGGGGGGTCTCTTGTACATGATCCAACGCCGGGAGGTTGGGGAAGAGGGGTCGGGGGTAAGCAGCCAGCCGCGGTTACGTCGAGGCGACCTCTTCGCGCTGCGTGCCCTCGGACGCGGCCGCGTGCTCGGCCCGGAGCTGCTCCAGCTCTTCTGCAACCCGGTTGATCTCAACCCCCAGGTCGTGCCAGTAGTCTCGGCCGCGGAACTTGATGGGGCCGTCCCACTCGCCGTTGGCCAGCTTGTGGACCTCGCCCCGCAAACGCTGCATCGGACCGGCAAAGCGGAGGCTGAACCGCAACGCGTCGAGCAGCAACAGCGGCAGCAAGAGCAGGGTCGCCAGCAGCGACGGGCCGAACGCCTGCAGCGTGCGGTTGACGGTCACGCTCCAATCCACCTCCTTGCTGAACAGGGTCACCTGCACGGCGACCAGGGCCACCAGCACCAGCAGGCTCAGGCACCAGTACCCGGTAACCCGGCACAGCAGTGCGCCTTGCAGTTTCGAGTCGACAAGCAAACGACGGCGTTTGGTCTTCTTCATCACGGCACCCGGAAGAAATAGAGAGGCAGAGAAGAGGGGGGCTTGGGCTACTCGACGGTCTCACGCCGCATGATCGACTCGGCGGCAAGCGTCTTGCCGCCCATGAAAAACGGGGCCGGCAACCAGCTGACATCGTTGAACGGGACCGACACCCCCACCGTGACAGGCTGGCCGTAGCCGGCCGAGTCGGGCGGGTCGGGCGACACGGTCACCGCGGCGGTGTTGATCTTGCCGGAGCTCAGGTAGTCGTTCACCTTGGTCGTGACCTTGGCCTTGGTTGCTCCGTCGAGCACCGCGATCCGCGCGCCCTCGCGGGCGGCGTTGGTGATGATCTGCTGGACCATCGCCATCCGGCCGAACTCGACAATGCCAAGCACGACCAGGAAGAAGATAGGGGCGACCAGGGCGAACTCGACAGCCGACGCGCCGCGTCGCTTCGTCGCCGGGAGATACTGCTGCATGGCTCAGGAGACGCCTAACGGGATTCCACAAATAGAGTTGTCTACGAAGCATAGCTCACTAAACCGCATCGGAGTCGCTGCCGGAATGTGCTAGGGTCCAACTCCGCGGCGGCAGAATACATTCGCGCAGGGCGAGTGCTTTCGAGCGGGCAGCGGAATAGGTACACTGGGCCGGCGTGTCCGTCTCCTCCGCTCCATCCGTCATATCCCGTAGCACTCGCCATGGAAGCTTTCCCCAGCGTCTCGAATATCCCGTTCGAGGGTTCCGGCAGCACCAACCCGCTCGCCTTCAAGCACTACAACGCCGAGGAAGAGGTTGAGGGACGCACGATGCGCGACCACCTCCGCTTCAGCGTCGTGTACTGGCACACGTTCCGCGGCTCCGGCTCCGACCCGTTCGGCCCCGGCACGATGCAGCGCCCGTGGGACGACGGCACGGACTCGCTTGAGAACGCCAAGAACCGGGTGCGGGTGGCGTTCGAGTTCATCGACAAGCTGGGGGCGCCGTTCTACGCGTTCCACGACCGCGACGTCGCTCCCGAGGGCGCGAGCCTGAGCGAGAGCCACGCGAACCTCGAGGCGGTCGCCGACGTGCTCGAGGAAGAGCAGCAGCGGACCGGCGTCCGGCTGCTGTGGGGCACCGCCAACCTGTTCAGCCACCCCCGCTACATGCACGGCGCGGCCACCAGCTGCAACGCCGAGGTGTTCGGCATGGCCGCCGCCCAGGTCAAGAAGGCGATCGAGGTCACCCACCGCCTCGGCGGCGAGGGTTACGTCTTCTGGGGCGGGCGAGAGGGCTACCAAACCCTCTGGAACACCGACATGCGGCGTGAGCAGGCGCACCTCGCCCGCTTCCTGCACATGGCCGCCGACTACGCCAAGGAGATTGGCTTCCAGGGGCAGTTCTACATCGAGCCGAAGCCGAAGGAGCCGACCAAGCACCAGTACGACAGCGACGCCGCCGCCTGCCTGAACTTCCTCCGCGAGCACGGCCTGAAGGGGCGTTTCAAGCTCAACCTCGAGACCAACCACGCCACGCTCGCGGGCCACACCATGCAGCACGAGCTCGACGTCGCGGGGGCGGCCGACGCGCTCGGGTCGATCGACGCCAACACGGGCGACCTGCTGCTCGGCTGGGACACCGACCAGTTCCCGACCGACATCTACCTGACAACCCAGTGCATGCTGACCCTCATGAAGTACGGCGGCCTGACGACCGGCGGCGTCAACTTCGACGCCAAGGTTCGCCGCGAGAGCTTCGACCCGCTCGACCTGTTCTACGCCCACATCGGCGGGATGGACGCCTTCGCCCGCGGGCTGAAGATCGCCGCGGCGATCCGCGCCGACGGCCGGCTCGAGTCGATGCTGCGTGAGCGGTACTCGAGCTGGGACTCCGGCCTGGGCGCCGAGATCGAGCAGGGCCGGCACAGCCTAGGCACGCTCGAGCAGCATATGCTCGAGCTGGGCGACGCCGCGCCGAACGCGAGTGGCCGGCAGGAGTTGCTCGAGAACATCGTCAACGAATTCCTGTAGAGGCGCCAGATGTCCTCGCCGCTCGGGATTTTTCTGCTATTTTTTTCGGATCGTTAACCTCCTAAGCAGCTTTTAGGCAAGGGTCCCCTGCATTTACTCGTTTCTGCACCGAACCTGTGTTGCTTGTCCGTCGCGTTCCCCGTGGTAGATTGGACGCTAAGGCGCCGCAATCCTATCTAGGGATCCCTACATGTCGGTTAGGCTTTTAGTAGTCGATGACCACCCAGTGGTCCGGGCAGGCCTGCGCAGCATGCTGGCGGACACCGCAATCGAAGTGACCGGCGAGGCCGCAACCGCGGACCAAGCGCTCGAAGTCTTCCCCTCGGCCTCCCCGCACGTGGTGCTGACCGCGGTGCGGCTGGGCGACAGCGACGGGATCGAGCTGATCTCCCGCCTCCGGGCCAACGGCCTGAACGCGTCCACCCTCTGCTTCAGCGGCCACGACAACCCGACCTACGTCGCGAGGGCGATGTCGGCCGGCGCCGCCGGCTACCTGCTCAAGTCGGTGAGCCGCGAGGAGCTGCTCAGCGCCATCGAGGCGGCGGCGGCGGGCGAAGAATGCTGGACTTCCCAGGACCGGCGGCGGCACAAGGGCCCGATCCCGACCGAGCTGCTCCGCCAGAACCTAGAAGTCACCCTCACCAAACGAGAGTCCGAAGTGCTCAAGCAGCTCTCCTTCGGCCTGACCAACAAGGAGATCGCCAACGCCCTGGGGCTCCGCTACGACACCGTCAAAGAGCACGTGCAGCACGTGCTCCGCAAGCTGGCAGTCAACGACCGCACCCAGGCCGCGGTGTGGGCCGTGCGGAAGGGTTTGGTCTAGCCTGGACGGCCAATGCCGGCGCACGCGGCAGCCGCGGACGCAATTCTCGCGCACTCTACGCCGGCCACAAAGTCCGCTAGAATCGGGGCGTCAACGCGTCCCCGAACACCAATCGACCTGCGGCACATGACCGGCCCCGGCTTCCCCTCGCGACCCTCACTCTTTAGCCGCACGCTCCGCGAGTGCCGGCAGCTCTACGTTCAAGCGGGCGAACTGATCGCCAGCAAGCACTCGACGCTCGTGACGTCGCCCAGGTCGTACCCGCAGTTGATGGACGACCTGCACCGCGGGCTGGTGCTGAAGCTGTACCTGACGATCTGCGAGGCGGACCAGAGTTGGAGCTCGCAGGAACGCCTGCTGGCCGAGGTGCTGTGCCACCACCTGTGGGGCACATGGATCGAGGGCGACCAGCTGCGCGACACGATGAAGCGGGCCTCGACCGAGACCGCGACGCTCGAGTGGGCGGCGCTCGTCCGGCCGTTCCGCACGCTCGCGCCGCTCGCCGACAAGGCGCCGGTCCTCGAAACCCTAGTCACCAGACTGGCCAACCTGGTCGCCCGCTGCGACGGCGACCTCTGCGACGCCGAGCGTAAAGCGTTGGGCGAGATCGAGGGGCGCATCCGCGGGATCTTCCCGCTGGGGGGCGGGCTCTCGGCGGAGGACCGAGCCGCGGACGACTGGGCCGAACAACCAGCCGATCAAGCGGCCGAGGCCTCGATCTACCGCAACCTGCCCCCACGCCGCACCGGCGACCGCCGCCAGAGCGAAACAATCGAGCGTCCCGCCGGGCCCCAGCCCGTCGAGCAGTCGACCGACGAACAGCCGACTGTCGAGGAGGCGCTCGAAGAGCTCGACCGGCTGATCGGCCTGACGTCGATCAAGCACGAGGTCCGGTCGTTGGCAAATTTTCTGAAGCTGCAGCAACGCCGCAGCGAGGCCGGGCTGCCCGAGACCGAGATCAGCCTGCACATGGTGTTCACCGGCAACCCGGGCACCGGCAAGACGACCGTCGCGCGGATTGTTGGCAAGATCTTCGGCGCCCTGGGCGTGCTCGAGAAGGGGCACCTGGTCGAGACCGACCGCTCGGGGCTGGTGGCCGAGTACGCCGGGCAGACCGGGCCCAAAACCAACGCCAAGATCGACGAGGCCCTCGGTGGGCTGCTGTTCATCGACGAGGCCTACAGCCTGGTCGCGCGGGGCAGCGAGGACCCCTACGGGCGTGAGGCGGCCCAGACCCTGTTGAAGCGCGCCGAGGACGACCGGGGACAGATGGTGATCATCCTGGCCGGCTACCCCGACGAGATGCAGGACCTGCTGCTGAGCAACCCGGGCCTGTCGTCGCGGTTCAGCCGCAAGATGGACTTTGCCGACTACTCGCCGCTCGAGCTGGCCCAGATCTTTGGGCTGATGTGCGGCAAGAACCACTACGAGCTGACCCCGGCGGCACGCCTGAAGGTGATGCTCGGGCTGCAGCACCTGTACAGCACGCGCAACCGGCACTTCGGCAACGGGCGCGAGTCGCGGAACTTGTTCGAGCACGCCGTGCGGCGGATGGCCAACCGCCTGGCGGACGAGGCGTCGATCAGCCAGGAACAACTTGTCACGCTGCGGGACGCGGACATCGAGTTTGTCAGCCTCCCGGCGGCGGTGTTCGAGGACCTCGACGAGTCGCGGCTACAGGTTTCGATGGCGTGCGGTTCCTGCGAGCTGACCAAGGCAATCCCGCTCTCTTTCCTCGGCAAGAAGGTGAAGTGTCCGCAGTGCGGCGAGTCGTTTGTCGCCGAATGGGGCGAGCTCTCCAGCGTGGATCAAGCGGCTACTTGAGTCCGCCACGGCGCGGGATCACGCCCTCGCCGCCTGCCTGACCCGCACAACCGTCATCTCGCTAGCAGGATCCTGCGCAGCGCGGCCCGTGCTACGCTTCTCTTGACCCGGGGCGGTCGTTTACAAACGATTCCGCCGTGGCGCCGCAGGGTTGCGCAGCCTCCCGTGCAATTGATCTGCAGCCGTTCTCTGAGGGTCCGCGACCCTCCCAAGGATTCTGGACGTAGTACGCCTATGATTGCTCGCCACCTACCGATCGCATGGTTCGCGTCTGTCGCACTACTGGCGGCGCCGCCGTTAGCCGCAGATTCCCCCGCTGCCGATACGCCGGCCGCCGAGTCTCCCGATGCACGGTCCATCCCGTCGCCCGAGGAGCACCCGCTCCGCCCGCTGCTGCGGATGGCCCAAGAGAGCCAGGAGTTCCTCAAGAACGACGTCCGCGATTACACCTGCACGATGGTGATGCGTGAGCGCCGCAACGGGAGGCTCAAGCCGTACCATTTTGTCGACACCAAGATCCGCCACGCCGACCCGGCGACCGACACCCCGTTTAGCGCGTACCTCAGCTTCCAGAAGCCGGCGAGCGTCGCCGGCCGTGAGGTGCTGTACCTGAAGGGCCGAAACGCCGGCAAGATGCTGGTCCGCCGCGGCGGGCGCCGGCTGGCCTACGTCACGACGTACCTCGACCCCGACAGCCCGATAGCGTTGGAAGAGAACCGCTACCCGGTTTCCGAGATGGGCTTCCTCAACCTGATCGACCGTCTGGTCGAGGTGATGCAGGAGGACATGCAGCACGGCGAGTGCACGGTGCAGTTCTTCAAGAACGCCAAGATCGGCGACGCGGTCTGCACCCGCGTGATTGTCGAGCACCCCTTTCCACGGGACTACTTCCGCTACCACCGCGCCATGGTGTTCATCGACGAGCAGACCCACCTGCCCCTGGCGTACGGCTCTTACCTGTGGCCGGACACGCCCGGCGGCGAGCCGGTGCTGGTGGAGGAGTACATGTACACCGACGTGAAGCTCAACGTCGGGCTCACGGACAAGGATTTCGACCGCGAGAACCCGGCCTATCAGTTCCTCGACCGTGGCTCGGTCGCCGCGTCTCAGGAGTAGCGATCGGTCGACCCGCTGCGATGGAATTCAACGGAAACTAGCAGCCGCCTGTGCCCCCACCATCGGGAGGTCCGCGGCTGCCGCGGCAAATCCGCCTGCCCAACCGCCCCGCCCCGCGTCCGACGCGCGGCGGGGCTTTTTCTTTGCTTTTTTGGCGGGGCCCGGGCGCGGCTGTTGATTCGCTGTAGGTAACGCCAACCGCCCGCGACTCACGTCGGGCGGAGCCCCGCACGGTTCGCCGGGGCGCCAGGGAACGATCTCATCCCCCACAAGCGGCGTTGCGACCGCAGGCGTTGGGCCACGCCGGCGGCTCCCGTTTCCGCAGGCCACAACTCAGGAGCGACAGATGAACCGCCAATGCACTTCGCTGTTCCGTCAACTCAAGCGCCACGCCGGCGGGGCCCTGCTAGCAGCCGGGGCGGCCGCGACTATCGCGTCGCCGGCAGCGGCGACCATCCCGTACACACCGGTCGCCGGCGGCACGCCGGGCATTGGCCCTGGGCTGATTGGCGTTTCGAGCGTGCCGGGCAAAGAGTACAGCCACAACTTCGACCACGAGATCACCGCGGCGGGCACGACGCCGTCGTTCGAGCAGGTCGTCGCCTGGGACGGCTCGGGCGGCGTTGACAACGGCGTCAACTACGTTGGGCAACGGGCCAGCTTCGACAAGCGGAGCGAGGTCGATGCGATCGCCAACCACGGCGACTTCCTGTTCACTCAACTTCAGGAGGAGCGCGCCCACCTGATCTGGTCCTTCGACGACCTGTACCACAACGTCGCCCCCGGCGGCGGCTCGACGCCGGCGATCCTCGCCCCGACCGGCCCGGTGGCGTTAATGAACGGCGCCATGGTCGGCGGAGCCGCGGAGCTCAACTACGAGCTCGGCCTGTGGGGCGGAGCCAACCCCGCCGAGTCGCAGGGCGTGTGGGCCAAGGCGCCCGAGATCAACGGCATGCCGACGCCCGGTGAGTTCCGCGACATCGATGGCGTCGAGCTGTGGGGGCCTGAGCCGGCATTCACCGCCGACGCCGACAAGTACTCGCTCGACATCGACGCCCTCACCACGGGGCCGACCGGCGCGCCGGTATCGGTTTGGAACGGCGGCTCCGGCACGCCGTACCTGATGCACGCAACAATCGCCACGGCGGTCGAGTCGCTGCTAGGGCCGGTCACCGGCTACCTCCCCTCGGCCGGCGGGGCCATCGACGGCCGCCCCGCTATCAACCTCGACGCCCTGATGGTCCGCGAGATCGCCGGCGACCCGGAGGTCTTCGGCCGTGACCCGACCGGCGGCAACGCCCTCGACCAGGTGATCTTCAGCATCCGCCAGATCATCGACCCGAGCGACCCAACCGGCTTCTACGCCACCGGCAGCGAGCTGTTCGTACTCGACGCGGCCGGCTCGGTCAGCTTCCTCAAGCACGGCGGCCACGCTTGGGACAAAGGCTACGCGATTTCCACCTTCGGCGACATCACCCCGAACGGCAGCTGGGTGTACGACATCAATGCCATCGAGGCGGTCGGCAACAGCGTGGTCCCCGAGCCGGCAGCGGCGCTGCTCGGCCTGGTCTCGCTCGGTGGGGTAATCGCCCGGCGCCGCCGCAACGGGTGAGGTGAACTTAGACTCCCGCGTCCTTGTCGGACGCCTTTCGTGTGGGGAGGGCCGGTTGCTTGCAGCCGGCCCTCTTTTTTTATGCGCTGCCGACGGCCCCACAACGCGATCAAGCCTTGAGTTCGAAGGCGTCGGGCAGCAGCGAGGCAACCGAGTAACACTGGGGCGAATCCAGCGCGCCGACGCTGGCGATCAACACCTGGTAGTCGCCAAACTCGTGCATCACCTGGCGGCAGGCGCCGCACGGGGAGCCCCCGTCCTGCGTCACTACCGCCAGGGCGGCGACCCCGCCGGGACGCAACCCGGCGGCCACCGCCGCGCCAATCGCGCTGCGTTCGGCGCAGTTGGTGAGGCCGTAAGACGCGTTCTCGATGTTCACCCCGACAAAGACGCGGCCGTCGGTGGTGAGCAGCGCCGCCCCGACCTGGTACCCGGAGTACTTGGCGTAGGCGTTCTCTCGAACCTCTGCCGCGCGGGCAATCAGGTTCTGCAGCGTGTCGTCCGTGGGGCTTTCTGGCATGGCTTGTAGTACTGGCTAGCTAGATGGCGGTAGCGAACAAGGGGATTCACCGAAGCGGGTCAGCACACGCGCTCGGCAATCAGCGGCGGCGCGGCCACGGGGCCGTCGCCAATCTGGATGGCAGAGAGGACCATCTTCTCGGCCGCTGCGCGGGCGGCGTCGCGGGAGTACAGCTTCGCGAGCGGCTGCTCGGCGTCGACAGGGTCGCCCAACCGCACCAGCATCTCGAGGCCGACGCCGTGGTCGATCGGGTCGCCGAGCTGCTTGCGTCCGCCGCCCATCTCGATGACGGCCCAGCCGAGCTGCTCGGTATCGATAGCGGCGACCACGCCGGCCGTCGCCGACGCGATTTCGGTCGCTCCGGCCAGCGGCCGCGGGGCGTCTAGATCGCCACCTTGGGCGCGGACCATCTCGGCGAACTTCTCGAGCGCGGCGCCCGAGTCGATCGCCTTGGTCATCTGCTTGAGCCCATCGGCCGTGTCGGTCGCGGCGCCGGCCAGCACGAGCGCCTCGGCTCCGAGCTCGAGCGTCACCTCGCGGAGGTCGGCCGGGCCCCCGCCCTGCAGGCAGGCGACCGACTCGTCGACCTCGAGCGCATTGCCGGCCAGCCGGCCGAGCGGCTGGTTCATGTCGGTGAGCAGGGCCGAGGTCGCCACGCCCATCCGCTTGCCGGTGTCGACCAGCGAGCGGGCCAGCGCGCGGGCGTCGTCGAGGGTCTTCATGAACGCGCCCGAGCCGTGCTTGACGTCGAGCACCAGCGCGTCGAGCCCCTCGGCCAGCTTCTTGCTCATGATGCTGGCGGTGATCAGGGGGATGCACGGCACCGTCGCCGTGACGTCGCGGAGGGCGTACAGCTTGCGGTCGGCGGGCACCAGCTTCTCGGAGGCGCTGCTGATCACGCAACCCACCTCGTCGGCGACCCGCTGCATCTCTTCGATCGACAGGTCCGTGCGGTAGCCGGGGATCGCCTCGAGCTTGTCGAGCGTGCCGCCGGTCGCGCCGAGGCCGCGGCCCGAGATCATCGGCACCCGCACGCCGCAGCACGCCAGCGCCGGCGCCAGCGGCAGCGAGGCCTTGTCGCCGATCCCGCCCGAGGAGTGCTTGTCGACCCGCGGGGCGCCGGGCGTGTGCGCGAGCACCTCCCCCGACTCCAGCATCGCGTGCGTTAGCGCGGCGATCTCGGCGGTGCTCATCCCCTTGAGGAACACGGCCATCGCCCAGGCGGCCATCTGGTAGTCCGGCACGTCGCCCGCCACGTAGCCGTTGATGAGGTCGCGGATCTCTTGTCCGGCGAGCTCCTGGCCGTCGCGTTTCTTGGTGATAATCCAGGCGGCGTTCATGTATCCTCGTGCGGCGCGCTACAGCAGAAACGTCGGCGGCAAGTTCTATGCATCGGCGAATCGGCCGCCGGCGTTCAGCCGCAACGGCTGAGAAACGGCAGAACCTTGCCGAAGCCGTTTCAGCCAACGTTCAGGTCTGCCGATCCGAAAAAGCGTTCCCAGGTATAACACCCTGGGCGGCTCTTTTCAGCAACGAAAACGCAAGAAGAGGCTAGCCGGCGCTTCGGATGACCGCGGTCACCATCGCCAGCAGCTTGCTCGACGCGTTGCTGGCGGCGTCGACCACTTCCTGCCCGCTGGTCTCGCCGAGGGCGTCCGGGTTGCAGACATTCGTGACGGTCGAGATGCCCAGCACCCGCATGCCGGCGTGCCGGGCGGCGATCACCTCGGGCACGGTCGACATGCCGGCCGCGCTCGCGCCAAGCCGGCGGAGCATGCGGTACTCGGCGCGGGTCTCGTAGGTCGGGCCGAGCATACCGGCGTACACGCCGGCGTGGCACGCGAAGTCGCCCCGCCGGGCGGCCGCCTTGGCGGTCTCGCCGTAGGCGGGGTCGTACGGCTGCGACATGTCCGGGAACCGCGGGCCGAGGGCGTCGTCGTTCGGGCCGATTAGCGGGTTCTGGAACATCAGGTTGATCTGGTCGGTGATGACCATCGGGTCGCCCACCTGCATCTGCGGGTTGAGCCCCCCCGCGGCGTTAGTGACTACCAGCGAGCGGGCGCCGAGGGCGTGCATCACGCGTATCGGCATCGCCGTCTGCTGGGGCGACCAGCCCTCATACAGGTGGAAGCGACCCTGCATAACGACCACCGCCTGCCCCTCGAGCCGCCCCAGCAGGAGCCGCCCGGCGTGGCCCACCGCGGTCGAGCGGGGGAAGTGGGGCAGATCCTCGTAGGCGAACTCCGCGCTCACCTCGACGTGGTCGGCCAGTGGGCCGAGGCCCGAGCCGAGCACAATCGCCCAGCGAGGGGTCAAATCGCACCGCGCACGGATCGCGGCCGCGGCGTCTTGGTAGGCACTGGCCGGCAAAGTCATTGCTTGTTCGCGTCGTGGCTGATGATGCCGCGGACCAGCGACCGGAGCTTCGGCTCGGCGCCGTTGGCCGTGGCGATGATCGTGTTGACGTCGGCCTCCTCGAGCGCGTCGGGCAGGCACATGTCGGTGATCACCGACACACCGAACGCCCGCAGACCGCAGTGCACGGCCACGATCACCTCGGGCACGGTCGACATGCCGACCACGTCGGCGCCCATCATGCGGAGCATGCGGTACTCGGCGCGGGTCTCAAGGTTCGGCCCCGTGACGGCGACCACCACGCCCTTGTGGGCGACAAAGTCTTCCTTGCGTGCGATGCCGAGGCCGACCTCGATCAGCTCGGGGTCGTACGGCCGCGACATGTCCGGGAACCGCGGGCCGAGGCGGTCGTCGTTGACGCCGACCAGCGGGTTGTCGCCCATCAGGTTGATCTGATCGTCGATGATCATCAGGTCGCCCAAGGCGTAGTTGGGGTTCATGCCGCCCACCGCCTGCGAGACCACCATCAGCTCGGCCCCCATCGCCTTCATGACGCGGACCGGCAGCGTGATCTGCTTGAGCGGGTAGCCCTCGTACTGGTGGAAACGGCCTTCCATCGCCATCACCGGCACGCCGTCTAGCTTGCCGCAGACCAGCCGCCCGCGGTGGCTGATGGCCGTAGAGGTTGGGAAGTGGGGGATGTTCTCGTAGTCGATCGAGGCCTCGACCTCGATCTGCTCGACCAGGCTGCCGAGCCCGGTGCCGAGGATGATGCCGGCGTGCGGGGTGGCGTCCCACTGGGCGCGGATCGCGGCGACCGCTTCTTCGATCTGTCCGTAGAGTTCAAGCATGGGTAGTGGCTAGGTTCTCACTCTAGTGGGTGTAAGAGCCGGGCGGCGTCAGCCCCCGGAGAGATCGGGGCTGACGCCCCGCGCTAGTTGGAAAGTCGTGACTACTTATCGTTAGTAGTCGGCCTTGTTTTCTTCGCCGCCGGCGATCGCCTCGGTGCCGCTGGTTCCGAGCCGCGTCGCGCCGAGCGCGACCAGTTTGACGGCGTCGTCATAGCTGCGGATGCCTCCCGACGCCTTGACCGCTACCGCGTCGGAGCACGCCTCGCGCATCAGCTTGATATCGTGTTCGGTGGCGCCGGTGCTCACCATAGCGCCCGCCGCGTCCTTGACGAAGCCGAACCCGGTGGAGGTCTTCACGAAGGCGGCGCCCGCCTGCTCCGACAGCTCGCTCAGTTTGCGCTTGGTGTCGTCGTCGGGGATCAGGCCGGTCTCGAAGATGACCTTGGTAATAGCGCCCTCGCTGCGCGCGGCCTCGACCACCGAGGCGATGTCGGCCAGGACGAAGTCCCAGTCGCCAGCCAGCGCCTTGCCGATGTTGATGACCATGTCGACCTCGACCGCGCCGTGGCGACAGGCCTCGAGGGTCTCGGCCGCCTTGGCGGCGCTGCTGGTCCCGCCGTGCGGGAAGCCGATCACCGTGCTGACCTTCACCGCCGAGTCCTTCAGCAGCTCCGCGGCCAGCGGCACGTGGGCGGGCTTCACGCAGATGCTGGCGACCCCGACCCGGTCGCACAACTCGCAGGCGGCGCGGACGTCGTCGTCGGTGTGCGTGGGGTGCAGCACCGCGTGGTCGATCATCGAAACAACAGAAGCAGCCATCGTGCAGCACCTGCGCCAGCTAGAGGACGTCCGGCAGGCCTGTCCGCCGGCGAGCGCCCGATGCTACCGGACCGCGGCCCCGCTCACAACCTGCCCGCTACGGCTTGGCCGGCAGCTCGAGGTCGACCACCACTGGGTAGTGGTCGGAGGTCTCCAGGTTCACCACATGGGCGATAAACGCCCGCTTCACGTACGGCTTCAGCTCGACCGGCAGCAGGATGTGGTCGATCATCGTGTAGACGTCCTGCGGGTCGTCGGCGCCGTTCTCGTTCCAGTCCCAGTGCGAGGTGTAGCGGTCCTCCTTGTTGGGAATGAACTCGGCCGCGTTAAACAGTTCGTCCCCCTCGTGGTCGGGGTCGAAGTCCTTGATGCGGGCCAGCACGTCGGTCACCGGGTCGCGGGTGTCGTCGCGGTCCGGCACGGTCGGGTCGTAGTCGTTGAGGTCGCCGAGCACCACCGGCAAGTAGCCGCGACGCACCACCTCGCCATTAAGAATCCGCGCCACGATCTTGGCCTGAGCGGTGCGCTGCGCGTTGGAGAACTCGTCCGACGGGTTCGACTTCAGGTGCAGCCCGAGGAAGCCCAGCTTGTAACCCGCGACCTCGATGAAGTAGCTCGAGTTACGCGACAGCGATGCCGAGAAGTTCCGCGGCTTGCCATCGTAGCCGGGCGCCCGGTAGGCCTGCCGGAAGATTGGGTCGTCATCTTTGGAGAAGTAGGTGCGGATCTGTTTGCCGTCGACCGCCTGCGGAGGGAACTTCGTAATCAGCGAGACGTCCATCCCCGTGAACGAGTCGTTCGACTCGATGTGGTAGCCGGTGTATTCGTTCAGCCCCTTGGCGTGCAACCGGGCGACAATCGCGTCGACTACCTCGCGCGAGGTCCCTTCCACCAGGTTGAGGATGTCCGGGTTGAGAACCTCGATGACGTTCGCCGCGCGGTCCAGGTGACGCTCGCGGGCGTAGTCGAAGCGGTACTTCTGCAGCTGCCCGGCCCGTACGCCGGGCGCGGTCAGGATCTCGACATTGAAGGTCATGATCCGTAGCGGGGTCGCTTCTTCCGCAAACAGCAACGTGGGGCAAAGTAACAGGGCGAGCGGCAGGAGACGGTTCATGGCAGGCGGGAGGCTGAGCGGCGGGAGGAAAAACGCTGGCAATGACAGCCCGCCATAATAGCCGAAAACCCTGCCGCGGGCGCGCGGCCCGTCTGCCTCTCGCACCAGTTCTGCGGGTGGCTGCAAGCCGGGTCGGGGAGCCAATGACGCGTGGTGTGGCCAACGACGCGTGGCCTGGCTAGAAGTCGCCGGCCGATTCCCCCGCGGCCATAGTGATCAGCGAGATAAACGCGTCGGGGTCGATCTCCTCGGTGTGGAACCGCACCGAACCGTCGAGCAGTGCAATGTTGAGCCCGGCCGCATGCGTGCTGAACGGCCGGTACCGGTTGGTGCAGTTGATGAGCTGCTGGTCACGGCAATAGAACTGCAGCGTGGAGTAGGTCTCTTGGCTGGCCCAGCGGAACTCGTTGTTGGCCGACGAGTTCTCTCCGAGGCTCCCGTCGATGGTCAGGATCTCTGGCTTGCCGACCGATTCGGTGAACATCATCGTCTTGGAGGTTCCATCGGTCACCCGGGCCAGGCGAACGTTGCGGCGCGGCTTCACTCCGGCGGCGGTCATGTCGTTGGGCGGCGTCTGGTCGTAGAGGTCAACCTGCATCGCGCCGTCCCAGCGGCGGTCATAGTTCTTGGCCCCGCCCCGCGAGTCGACCAGCCCGGCCGTGATCAGCTTCTTGATCGATCCCCCCGGCGGGTCGTACTTGGTATTGGGACTCTTGGAGGCTATCTCGACGCGGTTGATCACCAGGTAGTCGGTGATGTGGAACCGCTCGCGGCTGGCCGAGCCCGACGGGCAGATCAGGATGCCGCCGAGCTGCTGCTTGGTGTGGGTCTCGTTGCCGGTTGGGTTCGTGTTGTCCCAGTCCCATTGATAGTCGATCCCCGCGAACGTGGCGCCCTGCTCGAAGTAGGGCAGGATCAGCGAGAGCCCGTTGTGCCGCGCGAGCGGGGGCGGCTTGACCGTGTCGGTCCACTTGGGCCCCTCACGGTCGCGGGCGGCCGGCGGCAACTTTCGGAAACTCGACTCGAAGTTCAGCCCCGCCAGCGCCAGGTTCTTGAGGTTGCTCTGGCAGTTCATCCTTCGGGCCGATTCGCGGGCCGCTTGGACGGCGGGGAGCAGCAGCGCCACTAGAACGCCGATGATGGCGATGACCACTAGCAGCTCGACCAGCGTGAACGCGCGGCGGGTCGCCATGACTGGAGCCTCCCCGAGAGTTGCGGCAGCCAGCTCAAGAGCGGCCACACAGAACTTCGCCTGGACGGGCGGTGGGGAGTCCGGTCCCGCAGGCTGCCGCACTACTGCGGACAGCCGCTGCCTGGGGTCCAAGCTTAGTTGGACCGAAACGGAACTCAAGCACTATTTTGCGGATTCACGCGTGCGGACGAGATTTACCCCGTCGGAGCGGGCCGCGTGCCAGGAATTAGTACTGGAAGTGCTTGATTTCTTCGCCCTGCTCCTCGATCTGATGCAGGGACTCGATGCCGACGTCCAGGTGCACGTCGGACCAGTCGCGGGTAACGCGGGCGTCGCTGGCGGTGGATTTGACGCCCTCGGGCGTCATCGGCAGGTCCGACACCAACAACAGTGCCCCGCGGGCGATCTGATTGGCGTGGCCGACGACAAAAATCGTGGCGGTCTCCATGTCGATGGCAATCGGAGTGTACTGCTTCAGGCTCTCGCGGAAGCGGTCGTCGTGCTCCCAGACACGGCGGTTGGTCGTGTAGATCACGCCGGTCCGGTACTCCAGATGCCGGGCGACCAGCTTCTCCGAGACAAACTTGTGGAGCTTAAACGATGGCAGTGCCGGCACCAGCGGCGGCAAGTAGTCGTCGGAGGTCCCCTCGCCGCGGATCGCCCCGATCGGCAGAATGAAGTGGCCGATTTCAGTCGATTCCTTCAGCCCGCCGCACTTGCCCAGGAAGAGCACCGCATTGGGCTCCACCGCCGTGAGCAGGTCCATCACGGTCGCGGCATTGGGTGACCCGATCCCAAAATTTATGATCGTCAGGCCGTGCGTATTGGTCGCCGCCTGCATTGGCCGGTCCTCGCCAAAAATCGGGCATGAGAACCGCTCCGCGAAGTGGCGGACGTAGTTGCCAAAGTTGGTTAGCAGGATGTGCGTGCCAAACATCTCTAGCGGCATGCCCGTATACCGGCTCAACCAGTCTTGCGCGATATCGCGTTTGGTGATCATTGGATTCTTCTCCCGCTGACGTGCGAAATTCGCCGAGCAAGCCTTAAGTCGCTTTGATACAATAACTTAGGTCGCTCGACGAATACTGGCAACCGGAGTCTGTGATCGGCGTTACTCCTGCCAGGCAACGGGGTTACATCCTGCAGTGATCCTGTCCTGTTCCACCTACCCCTTCAATAACGTAGACGCGGAGCTTGCTGAAAATGTCTTGGCTCAATCGTGCGGCGGTTGTTTCGTGTGGTTTGGCCCTCGTGGCCCTCGCCAGCCAGGCGGTTGCCCAGCCAGGACCAGGGGGCCCAGGCGGCCGCGGCGGGTTTGGCCGCGGGATGGGGGGCGTCGGCACACTGCTGATGTCCGACGCCGTCCGCGACGAGATTGCCCTCGATGCCAATCAGCTCGAGGAACTGCAGGCCATGCAGGCAGAAATCCGCGACGAAATGCGGGAACGCATGCAAGGACGCTTCCAAGCCTTCCGCGATATGAGCGAAGAAGATCGACAGACCGCGATGGAGGAAATGCGGGCCGAGATGCAACAAGTTCAGGCCGATGCCGAGAAGCGTATCAGTGGAGTCCTTAAGGCGGGCCAGATGGAACGCCTGAAGCAAATCGAGTTGCAGCAGCAGATGCAGCGGGGCGGCAGCCAGGCGTTGCTGATGGACTCGGTGGCCGAAAAGCTGGGCATCACCCCCGAGCAGCAGGAAGAAATGCGAGCCAAGGCCCAGGAAGAACAGCAGAAGCTGCAGGAGCAGATCCAGAAGCTCACCCAGGAGTCCCGCGAACGGGTGCTGTCGGTGCTGACCGACGCCCAGCGGGCGCAGCTCAAGGAGCTGACCGGCGAGCAATTTGACATGCCCCAGCCTCAGTTTGGGCGGGGGGGTCAGCGTGGAGCCAATGGGCGTCAGCGTGGCCCTGGCGGCCGCCAGCCCGCCCAGGCCGAACTGGAGTAAACCATTGCCGCCGGCCGTAGCCCGTCGAATCGAGTGGTTTGCGGTCGGCAGGCGTCTAAAAGATAATACAGAACGACCGCGGCCTGCCTGCTGGGCCGGCCGCCCCTATCCCCTCCCTATCCCCCTCCCTCCGACCCGCCCTTTCGGCGTCTTCCCATGGACACCGGCGACGTGCTGCTCGAACGCGGACTGCTGACCAGCGATCAGCTCGCGCTGCTACGCGCCGACGCCAACGGCGATCGGCTCGACACCGCCGCCGTTGAGCGGGGCTGGGTCACCGAGGAGCAGACGCTCGGCGCCATCGGCGACCACCTCGGCTTCGACTGCGTCGACCTCGAGAAGGCCGACGTTGACCTGTCGCTGCTGAGCAACTTCCCGCAGCGGATGATCCACCGACACGCCTTGTTCCCGGTGTCGCGGCACAACGGCTCGCTCGTGGTCGCCACCAGCAACCCGTTCGAGCTCTACGCCCTGGACGAGCTCAGCAGCCTGACCGGGTTGGCGGTCGAACCGGTGCTCGCCCCCAGCCGGCAGATCAACGCCCGCATCAAGGCGCACCTGGGCGTCGGCAGCGAAACCGTCGACGGCCTGCTCGCCGCGCGGCAGGACGAGGTGCAGCTGCTCGAGGACCTCGACGACGACGCCGAGCTCTCCGAAGAGGCCCAAGAGGCCTCGGTCGTGCGGCTGGTCAACGAGATCCTGCTCGAGGCAATCGAGGCCCGCGCGTCGGACGTGCACATCGAGGCCCAGGCCGAGGGCGTGCGGATCCGCTACCGGATCGACGGCATCCTGCACTCGCAGCCGGTGCCGCAAGAGATCAGCCACTTCCAGGCCGCGATCATCAGCCGCCTGAAGATCATGGCCCGGATGAACATCGCCGAGAAGCGGCTGCCGCAGGACGGTCGCATAAAGCTGCGGGTGCACGGGCGCGAGGTCGACGTGCGTGTCTCGGTGATCCCAATGCTGCACGGCGAGGGGATCGTCATGCGTATCCTCGACAAGGGCGGCATGGCGTTCTCGCTCGAGCGGCTCAACATGGAGCCCGAGATCTACGCGGAGCTGCAGGAGCTGATCCACCTGCCGCACGGCATCGTGCTGGTGACCGGCCCGACCGGCTCGGGTAAGACCACCACGCTGTACAGCGCGCTGACCGACATCTGCGACGACGAAATCAAGATTATCACCACCGAAGACCCGGTGGAGTATCAGCTGGCGGGCATCAACCAGATCCAGGTGCACCCGAAGATCGGCCTGACGTTCGCAGCGTCGCTCCGCTCGATCCTTCGTCACGACCCGGACGTCGTGCTGGTGGGCGAAATCCGCGACCACGAGACCGCCGAGAACGCGATCCAGGCGTCGCTCACAGGCCACCTGGTGTTCAGCACCCTGCACACCAACGACGCCCCCAGCGCCTACACGCGGCTGATCGACATGGGAGTCGAGCCGTTCCTGGTGGCCAGCACTATCGAGGCGGTCATGGCGCAGCGGCTGGTCCGCCGACTCTGCCCCGAGTGCCGCGAGCCGTTCTCGCCCGACCAATCCGACCTGCCGCGGGACTTTCCGTGGGAAGCTTACAAGGCGTCTGGCCAGCCGATCTTCCGCCCCAAGGGGTGCCGGGCGTGCCACGAGATTGGCTTCGCCGGCCGGCAGGGCATCTTCGAGCTCTGCAAGACCACCGACGCCGTGCGGAAGCTGGCGCACGATCGCTCGAGCACCTGGGACATCCGCAAGGCCGCCCTCGCCGACGGCATGCAGACCCTCCGTGACGACGCGTGGCGGAAGGTGCTCAAAGGGATCACGACCGTCGACGAAGTGCTCCGCGTCACCAAGGGGGACACGCTCTAAGCAAAGGGGAAAGGCGAAAGCGGAAAGTCGCTTCCATGCTTCGCCTTTCGACTTTCCGCTTTCGCCTTTCGCGCCATGCCCGACTTCGCCTACACCGCCCGCGACCTTTCCGGCGCCCTGATCCAGGGGACGCTGTCCGCGGGCAGCGAGCGCGAGGTGGTGGCGTCGCTGTCGTCGAAAGAGCTCTTCCCGCTGACGGTCAAGACCACCAGCAAGCGGGTCGCCGGCGAGTCGATCAAGGTCAGCGCCAAGTACGTGACGCCGTTCTACAGCCAGCTCGCTTCGCTGCTGCGGAGCGGCGTGCCGCTGCTACGGTCGCTGCAGGTGATCGGCGAGCAGGCCTCGAACCCGCCGTTCAAGGCGGTCATCACCGATATCACCGACCGCGTCGAAGACGGCGCCACCTTGTCCGAGGCAATGGCCCGGCACCCGCGGGCGTTCCCAGAGTTGGCGACTAGCATTGTGCGGGCCGGCGGCGAAGGCGGGTTCCTGGAGGATGCGCTCGACCGCGTGGCGTTGTTCACCGACCAGCAGTCAGAGCTGCGGGCCAAGGTGCTCGGGGCGATGGCCTACCCGATCATCCTGGCGATTGTCGGCACGCTGGTGGTGAACGGCCTGATTATCTTCGTGGTGCCGAATGTCCAGGGCCTGTTCGACCGGCTCGACGAACGGGGCGAGCTGCCTACAGTCACGGTGTGGCTGATGGCTTTGAGCAGCCTGATGACTAGCTACTGGGGTTTAATCGCCCTAGGGGTGCTGGTCGCTGGCGTGGTGGCGATCGTGCGGTGGTTCTCCACCCCGGTCGGCAGGACCACGCTCGACCGGCTGCGGATCAAGCTCCCGATGGCGGGCTCGATCTACCTGAGCCTGGCGGTCGCCAGATTCTGTCGCGTGCTGGGAACGCTGCTCAAGGGGGGCGTGCCGATCGTGCGGTCGCTCGACATCGCGGCCGACTCGACCGGTAACGTGGTGCTTTCGGAGGTGGTCCGCAATGCGTCAGAGAATATTACCTCGGGAGAAACGCTCGCCGCGCCGCTGGCGGCGAGCGGGCACTTCCCCCGCGACGTGTGCGAGATGATCGCGGTCGCCGAACAATCCAACAACCTCGAGATCGTGTTGGAGCAGATCAGCAACTCGCTTGAAAAATCGACTTGGAGGCGGATCGAGCTGTTCGTCAAGCTGCTCGAGCCGCTGATGCTGCTGGTCATGGCCGCCTGCGTGCTGGTGGTCGTGATCGCCCTACTGCTGCCAATTATTAAGATGAGCACCTCGGTCTGATTCGACCGCAGGCGCCGGGAACATTCAAACGTCTTAGTCTTAGGAGAGTGAGAAGATGCAACGGAGCAATCACAAGCGTCGCCACGGCGCCGGCTTCACGCTGATCGAGGTCCTGCTGGTGCTGGTGATCCTGGTGGTCATCGGCTCGATCGCCGCGTCGACCTTTATGGGCGCGCAGGAAGGCGCCAACGAGGACGCCGCCCGCACACAGGTCGGCATGTTCACCAGCGCGATCGACATGTACCGCTTCCACACCAAGCACTACCCCGAGAAGCTCGAGGAGCTGATCGACAAGCCGAGTGACAAGACGCTCGCCGAGCGGTGGCGCGGCCCGTACCTCAACAAGTCGACCATGCCGGTCGACCCATGGGACAACGAGTATAAGATCGCCCAGCCCGGCAAGCACAACCCCGACACGTACGACGTCTGGTCGATGGGCCCGGACGGCGACGACCAGTCCGATGACGACATCGGCAACTGGGAGAAGTAGCGGGCGGGCTGTTTGACAATCCCCGCGGCGGAGCCGTGGACGCGATGCAGGGATGCGTAGGCCGAGTTCCTCCCACGCCCCCTGCTGCGCATGCGCCGCCCTGCCGCCTACACGCTGGTCGAGGTCCTGCTGGTGCTGGCGTTGCTGGTGCTGGCCGCGGGGCTGGTTGCGCCGGCGGTCCTTGAGGGGGGCGCCCGCAACGAGCTGGAGGACGCCGCCCAGAAGGTGGCCAACATGTGGTCACGCGCTCGGCTGGATGCGGTGACCTCCGGCCAGGTGCTGATCTTCCGCTGCCAGCCCGGCACGGGCATGGCCTCGGTAGCGGGCATAGACTCCGCAGTCGAGGCGGGCGCAAGCGCTGGGATGGGCGCGGCGGCGGTCGGCGACCAAGCCGCTGTAGGCGGCGCGCCGACGCAAGAGCTCAACCTCACCGGCATCACGTTCCTCCAGATCGCCGTGGCGGAGCCGCCGGGCTCGCAGCACGCGGTCCTCGATTCGTCCGCTTCGTCTGGCGCGTGCGTCGTGTTGTTCCGCCCCGACGGCGCCACCAGCGATGCCGAAGCCGTCCTGCAACACGACAGCGGCGACCAGATCGTGGTCACACTCCGTGGGCTGACCGGCGCGACCCGTGTCGTGGACGTTTCGGCCGACCAGGGGGGACCGTGATGCCCCGCCCTGCCCCCTCCCACAGCGGCTGCGTGCGCCCAGGTTTCACGCTGCTGGAAGTGATCATCGCACTCGGCATCCTCGGGTTCTCGATGGCGGTGCTCACGGAAGTGTCGCGGCTGTCGCTGATGAACTCGCGGCAGGCCGCCCGCGAGACCGAGGCCGCGATCGTCGCCCAATCGGTGCTGGCGGAACTAGAGTCTGGCTCCGCCGAGCTGGCCGACTTCTCGGCGGAGTGGAACCCGACGCAGCTCGGCGAGCCGGCCTGGCGGTACGAGGTTCGGATCGAGCAGACCAGCGTCCAGGGCATGGTGCTGGCGCGGGTGCTGGTCACCGAGCTCGACCCGGGCGACGAGGCCCCCACCACCTTTCAGCTTATTCGCTGGTTCCAAGACCAGGAGTACCTCGAGCTGCTCGAGAGCCAGGCCGAGAACGAGGCCGCCGCCTCATGACAGCTCTCCGCTATGTTAATCCCCCCCATGTTTCCTACCGCAGTCCCCGCAAGGGATTCACGCTGCTCGAGGTGCTGCTGGCGATCGCGCTGTCGACCGTCCTGCTGGCGCTGCTGGCCAGTGGGATCAACATCTACCTGATCCGCGTCGACGCCAGCCGCAGCACGGTGGAGCAGGCGCAGCTCGCTCGCGGGGTGCTGAAGGCAATCTCGGACGACCTGCGGAACGTGGCGGTCGTCTACGAGCAGGACACCACCAGCGCCGAGGCAGTCGCCCAGGCGCAGGCGTTGTTCGATGTCGACGAGGCCGACGCAGATGTCAGCCAGGACGACCTGGAATCGATGGCCGGCGACGCCGGCGACGCGGTGTCCGAGCGCGCGTACGTCGGGATCGCGGGGGACTCGGTCTCGGTGCAGGCCGACATCAACCGCGTCCGGCCGGCGTTCTCGTTCCTGGCCGAATCGCCCGAGCAGCCGCTGCTGATGAGCTACGAGTCGCCCGGCATCAACACGGTGCGTTACTACCTCACCGCCGAGGGCCTGGTCCGCGAAGAACTGCCGCGCGACCGACGACTCTTCGAGGAGCAGCAGGGTCGTGATGAAGCGTGGCAGCTCAACCGGCGGGTGTTGGCGGCCGAGGCGACCGAGCTGCTCATCCGCTACCACGACGGCGAGCAGAGTGTCGACCAGTGGGACATCGACGAGCGCGAGGGCGTCCTGCCGGTCGCCGTGCAGATCACCATCGGGCTCAACTCGACCGCCGAAGCCGAAACCGAACAAGACGCGCAGCAGGCTGAGGTCACCTACTACACGCTTACGATCCCAATGCCGCCGCCGCTCGAGGAGGCAGAGACCGACGAAGCCGACGCCACAGGGACAACCAGCACAGGGGGTGGGTCGTGAGCGGTCCAATCCTCACCGACGGGCGGCGTGGCAGCGTTCTGCTGGTGGTGCTGGTGGTCGTTGCGCTGATGACGATCGGCGGCATGGCGTACTTCGACTGGTCGTTCATCGAGCACCGCGCCGCTCAGGCCTACGCCCGGCAGATCCAGTCGCGTGCATTGGCCGACTCGGGAATTGTGATGGTCGAGACGCTGCTGCTAGAAGAGCCGTTGGTACTCGAGCAGCAGGGGGGCCTCTATCAGAACCCTTCGCTGTTCCAGGGGGTGGTGATTTCCGACTCCGACGCCGCGGCCCTGCGGGCGCGGGTCAGCATCGTGGCGCCGCTGATGGACTACGGCGAGTACATCGGCTACCGGTTCGGGCTGGAGAACGAGTCGGCCCGGCTGAACCTCAACACGCTGCTGCTGGCGGACGACTACGCCGAGAACGGCGCCCGGCTCCAGCTGATGGCCCTGCCCGGCATGACCGAGTCGATCGCGGACGCGATCCTCGACTGGCTCGATGAGGATGACGATATCCGTGACCTCGGCGCCGAGTCGCAGTACTACTCATCACTCGACGAGCCGTACGAGCCGATTAACGGGCCGCTGGAATCGATCGACCAGCTGCTGATGGTGCGGGACGTTTCGGTCGACCTCCTGTACGGGCTCGACAGCGATCGCAACGGGGTGGTGTCGCCGGCGGAGTCGATGCGGGTGCTGCCCGGTGAGATCGACAACTCGACCGGGCAGATGAACCGGGGCTGGGCGGCGTACTTCACGCTGTACAGCGCCGAGGCGTTGCTCACCCCCGAGGGAGAAGCAAAGATCGACGTCAACATGGAGGACCTAGAGGAGCTGCACTCGCTGCTCGAGGCCGCGCTCGGGGTCGAGCAGGCCAACTTTATCGTGGCGTACCGGCAGGGCGGCGCCGCGGACGCGGACGCGAACAACAACGCGATCTCGGCCGCTGGGGTATCGATCGACTTCCAGCAGCCGGGCTCGGAGACCATCACCAGCCTGCTGTCGCTGGTGGGTGTCGACGTCGAGTTCTCTGACAATGGGGCCCCCGCGGTGCTGAGGTCTCCGTTCCCAGAGAGCGCGGGCTCGTACGGGTCCTTTCTGCCGGACCTGTTAGACAACCTGACGGTCAGTTCGTCCGAGACGATGGTTGGCCGGCTGAACGTCAACCAGGCCCCGCGGGCACTGCTCAATTCAATCCCGAACATGCCGGTCGAGGCGGTGGAACAGATCATCGCCGCCCGCACGCCTGAGGTGACGCCCGACCGGCCCGAGCGGCGGCACGCCGAGTGGATCATGATGGACGGCATCGTCGACCTCGAGACCATGAAGCAGCTCGCCCCGCTGCTGACCGGCGGGGGGGACGTCTACCGGGTGCAGTCGATCGGGTTCTTCGACGAAGAGGGACCGTCAACCAGGATCGAGGCCGTCATCGATGACACCGGCCCCACGCCGAAGCTGCTCTCCCGGCTCGACCTGACCCCCCTCGGGGCAGGCTATTCCGCGGCGGAGCTGGGGGCGACCGACCCGACCGCGGCCGGCGATTCGCCTGCCCCGTGACCGGTGTTTACAATAAGTACTGCCAGATCAACTAAACAAGCAGCCGTATGCCACCGATAGTCGCGTTTGAATTCGACCGCCAAGGAGTCCGCGCCGCCGTCGTGGACGACGGGGACGCGCGCATCGCGCGGTTGGCGAACCTCGAAAAACCCGACATCCAGTCGGCCGACTCGCTGGCAGCCGCCCTGAAAGAAGCGTTGCCGGACGTCCGCTGGCAGCGGGCCACCCTGGTGGCGGTGTTCGGCGGAGACCAGCTGCGGTGCCGGTTGCTGAAGCTCCCCCCCTGCCCCGACGCCGAGCTGCCGGGCATGGTGCGTATGCAGGCGGTGCGGGAGTTCGCCCTCGCAGACGATGCGGTCGTCGACTTCGTGCCGCTCACGCGTGGCGCGGAGCAGCCCCACGGGGTGCTGGCGGCGACCATTGACGACGCCGACCTGAAGCTCTGCGTGGGCGCGGCGGCAAAACTCGACGCGACGCTCGCCAAGGCGGTCGCGCGGGGAGCCGCGGCCGCCGGGCTCGCGACCCGCATCGCGCCCGAGCTAGGCGAGGGGTCGCATCTAATCGCGGCGGCCGCCGCAGGCGCCGCCGACCTGGTGGTCATCGACGCCGGCGAGCCGACGCTCGTCCGCTCGACCCGCACGCCAATCGAGACCATCACGTCGGAGGCCCGCCGCACCGCCGCAATGGCGGCGCAGCAGTCGGGGCGAAAGATCGACTCTACTTGCCTGCTAGGAATCGCTGAAGAGAAGTCCGGGGACGACCTCGTGCCGCTCGACGCGGCGGGGTACCTGGCGGACCACCACGGACTGTCCGCCCAATCGGACGCTGACCCGCAGCCGCTGGTCGGCGTGATTGCCGCCGCGCTCGACGAGGCTCTCGGCGCCACTCCGGCGCTCGACTTCCTGCACCCGCGGCGGCCGGTTGTCGACCACTCCGATCGGCGCCGGCTAATTGTGCTGGCGGTGGCCGCGGCGGCGGCGCTGCTGGCCGGGGTCGTGTTCGACTACTCGCAGTTCTGGAAGTTGCGGAAGGACATCGCGTCTAAGCAGCAGATGCTCAAGCAGGAGGAGCAGAACGCCGAGAAGTGGAAGCCCTTGCGAGAGCAGGTCGGGGCCATCGACGGCTGGCTCGAAACCGACGTCAACTGGCTGGACGAGCTCGAGCGGCTCGGACGCAAGCTGCGGCCACAGACCCTCGACGAGAAAGACTTCCCAGCCGAGACCGACGCCTACCTGGTGCAGTTCACCGCCACCCGCTCGACCCAGCGTGACCAGTCGGGCGGCAAGATCGACCTGAGGGCCGTGTCGCGGAGCCCGTACAGCTACGACGAGCTCGAGCAACGCCTGCGGGACGGGCTCCACCAGGTCGAGACCACCCAGGGCACCATGGCCGCCGAGGGGGGCGACTACCGCTGGGAAACCCAGACCGCCCTCAGGGTAGACAAGCCTAGCGAGGAGGACCTGCCGTGACCCAGCGAGAACGCGTGCTCCTGATTGGCGTGATCCTGACGCTAGCTTTGTGGGGAGGCTGGAAGGGCCTGCAGTGGCGCCAGCAGGCGATGTCGGACCTGCGCAGCGAGCAGCGCGCGCTCGACCAGCAGCTGGCCGCGGCGGACCTCGAGCGGCTGAAGACCCAGCGTGACATCGAGCGGCTGGAGCAATGGCAGCAGCAGTCGCTGCCCGCCGACACCCAGGTCGCCCAGACCGAGTACCGGGCCTGGCTGATGGACCAGCTGAACGAGGCGGGCCTCAGCTTCAACAACGTCCGCCGGGTCGGCGCCCGTCCCGAAGGCTCTGCCTACACCAGCATCACATACACGGCGCACGCCGAGGGCAAGGTCCCCCAACTCACTAAGTTCCTCTACTCGTTCTACCGCTCGGCGCAGCTGCACAAGCTGACCCGTCTGAAGCTCGACCCGCTGCCGGACGGCGGCGCGGTGGCGATGGACATCACGGTCGAGTCCCTGATTGTCGACGGAACGACTCGCAAGGAGGGCCTGTCGGAAGGCGAGTCGGACCGGCTTGCGCTCGGCGAGCTAGCAGACTACCTCGCTAGCATCGAGGGCCGGAACGTGTTCGTCGAGTACACGCCGCCGCCGCCACCGAAGAAGGACCCGCCACCGCAGGTGGCTGAGAAGCGGCCCGAACCGCCCCCTAAGCCCAAGTTCGACGACGCCAAGCACGCGCACTTCACCGCGGTGGTTGGCAAGGGCGACGCGCAGCAGGCGTGGATCAACGTCCGCACCACCGGTAAAACGCTGTATGTCTCTGAGGGGGACGCGATCAAGGTGGGCCAGTTTGACGGCACGGTGAAGTCGATCGACGCGGCCGCCCGCCGGCTGTACATCGAGTCCGAGGGGAAAGTCTACGGCGTGCCGTTCGGCGCCAGCCTGAGCGAGGGCGAGCCGATCGATGGCGACACGCTGCTGTAGCGTGCGGCTGATCCGCCAATGCTAGCAATGCCCGCACGGCTGCGAGGGATTGCATGGCGCCCCCGTGGAATTGCACGGGTTTCCCTCACGCGCATGTCAAGCTATGCCGATTACTCCGGTAGGACCGGTTGTACCGTCTCGGCCGTCGATGCGCGCCGCAGTGGTAACAGACTCGTTTCGGGCAAGGATGCATGACCCACTACTCGCCAGTGCAAGGCTTCGCGTCGCGGCTTCTCTTGGGGTTCGCCCTCTCCGGCGTTGCGTTTTACGCGACGCCCCCGCACGCGACTGCTCAAACACCGTACCCGGCCGCGAGCCAGGCCCAGCGACAGTTCCAGCTGCAGCACCGCGACGCGGACGATCTGCTGCCGCAGCTCAAGTCGATCCTCGGCGGCGGCGCCGAGATCCTCGCCGCGTCGGGCGGCAAGGCGATCGTGGTCCGCGGGGACGAGTCGGCGATCGCACTCGCTCAGCAGGTCCTCGGCAAACTCGACCGCGCGCCGGCTGGCGGACCTCCTGAGTTTCACTCGTACAATGTGCCGCAAGAAATGCAGGCCGCCGTCCAGCAGTGGCAGCAGCAGTTCCGCGGCGCCGTGGGCGAACGGGCCGCGTGGGACCCTAGGACCGGTCAGCTGATCGTGCTGGCGAGCCAATCTACCCACCAGAACGTCAAGGCGATGCTCACCGCCGGCCAACCGGCAGGCCCCGCCTCGGTGCGGCTGTCGGGCCTGACGCCCGACGCGCTGCACGCCCGCATCCAGGACCTGGTAAATCAGCCGCTGCCCGCCACATGGGAC
Organism: Posidoniimonas polymericola; assembly: GCF_007859935.1. Lineage (NCBI taxonomy): Bacteria > Pseudomonadati > Planctomycetota > Planctomycetia > Pirellulales > Lacipirellulaceae > Posidoniimonas > Posidoniimonas polymericola. Next base: position 147,583 of record NZ_SJPO01000013.1, read on the forward strand.
GCGTCGCGGACCTGGCTCAGCTTCCCAATCCGTCTTGGTTCGACCGGCGGGGTGAACCTGCAGGTCAACTCGTCGACCGGCGAGGTCCTCCTCAGCGGCCAGCCCCAGCAGGTCGCGGCCTGGACCCGCGTGATCCAGGCGATGGACGCCCGCGGCGCCGGCGGTGGCGTCGAAGTTGTCGCCAGCGAGGGCGCCCGGCTGCCGGCCGTCCGTCGCGCGTTGTCGGCCATCGAGCAGTCCTCCGGTCAGCGACCGATCCCCGGACAGTTCGCCGCCGCTCAGGTCACCGACGACCAGCGTGACGAATCGTTCGACGAACAAGAAACTCCCCTCCCTGGCCGCGCCACCCGCGAACAGGCCGAGACCCTCCGCGCCGTGGTCGAGTCGCAGCAGGCGGGCGCCCTCCTGGGCCCGGTGCAGGTCGAGTTCATTGAGGGGCTCGACATCATCGTGCTCCGCGGCAACGACCAAGACGTGCAGCGGGTGCTGCAGATCATCGATCAGATTGAGCGGCTGAGCGAGGTCACCGTGCCGGCGATCGAGGTGCTCGCCCTCGAGCACGTCGACGGCGAGTCGATGACCCGTCTCTTGAACCGCGTGTACCAGCAGGTGCTCGGTCCGCGGACCGGCGGCGTGAGCGTCACGACGCTGGGCAAGCCGAATGAGCTGCTGCTGATCGGCCGGGCCGAGAACGTCAAGATGGCGATCGACCTGGTGAAGCGGCTCGACAAGCCGGCGGACCCGACGTCGCAGTTCGTGGTGTTCCAGCTGAAGAACGCCGCCGCCAACGACGCCAAAACGCTGGTCGACCAGTACCTCGGAGCCGAGGAGCAGCAGAACAACCAGGCAACCGACGATACCGGAGCCCTGCTCGACCCCAAGGCGTTGGTGATCGCCGACTCCCGCAGCAACTCGCTGATCGTGCGGGCGGCCCCGCGGGATATGAAGGAGATCGCGGCGCTGCTCGAGCGGATCGACACATCGGAGGTCGCCTCGGTGGACGAGGTCCGCGTGTTCAAGCTCCGCAACGCCCGGGCGGACGAGCTGGCGACCATACTGCAGGAGTCGATCGCCGGGGCGCAGGCCGCCACCGGCGAAGACGCTACCGGCCGCGCGGCCGGGCTGCGGTTCGTCACGATCGACGCCGACACCCAGCAGCGGCTCGACTCGGGCATCCTGACCAACGTCCGCGTCGCGCCGGACGTGCGGGCCAACTCGCTGATCATCACGGCGCCGGCCGACAGCATGCCGCTGATCGCCGCGCTGATCCGTCAGCTCGACGGCACGCCAGACGCCGAGGCCGAGCTGAAGGTCTTCACCATCAAGAACGGCGACGCCGAGGCGCTCGTCGAGATGCTGCGGTCGCTGTTCACCACCGAGGACGACGACCCTGCCTCCGGCGGGTTGAAGGCGGGGACCAGCTCGCTGGTGCCGCTGCAGTTCTCGGTTGACGCCCGCACCAACAGCATCATCGCGGCCGGCTCGGCCGACGATCTGGCGATTGTCGAGGCGGTGCTGATCCGCCTGGACGGCAGCGACGACCGCGCCCGGCGGATCGAGGTCTACCGGCTGAACAACGCCCCGGCGGAGGACGTCGCGTCGGCCATCAACGACTGGCTGCAGAACAAGCGGGACATCGAAGAGGCCGCCGAGCTGCCGGCCGGCCCCTTCGAGCAGATCGACCGCGAGGTGATCGTCGTGCCGGAGCTGGTCAGCAACAGCCTGATCATCAGCGCCACCGACGAGTACTTCACCAAGCTCGAGGAGCTGATCCGCAAACTCGACGAGCGGCCGCCGATGGTGATGATCCAGGTGCTGATTGCCGAGGTCAAGCTCAACGACACCGACGAGTTCGGCGTCGAGCTCGGCCTGCAGGATTCGCTGCTGTTCGACCGCTCGCTGGTTGGCGAGATCAACTCGATCACAAACACCACCCAGACCACAACCGGCGGCGGCGCCACCACCATTACCGAGACCGACCAGATCGTGCTCAACGCGCCGCTGACCCCGGGCTTCAACTTCAACGACGTCCAGAACCCGCTCGGCAATAACGGCAGCACCTCGGCGCTCGCCACCGCCGGCAAGGTGGCGGCCCAGAGCCTGTCCAGCTTCGGCGTCGGCCGCGTGAACAGCGAGCTCGGCTTTGGCGGCTTCGTGTTCTCCGCCAGCAGCAACAGCGTCAATATGCTGCTGCGGGCATTGCAGGAGAACCGCCGACTCGAGGTGCTCAGCCGCCCGCAGATCATGGCCCTCGACAACCAACAGGGCACCGTGAGTGTTGGCTCGCGGGTGCCGACAATCCAGGGAGTGTCGTTCACGGAGTTCGGCCAGCAGCAGAACCAGATCACCTACGAGGACGTCGGCATCATCCTTGAAGTGACGCCGCGGATCAGCCCCGACAACCAGGTCGTGATGCAAGTGTACGCCGAGAAGTCGCAGCTCGGCCCCGAGGCCGAGGGCATCCCGGTCTTCGCGGCGCCGGGCGGCGCCGTGGTGCGGGCGCCGGTCATCAATCAGACGGTCGCCCGGACCGTGGTCACCGCGGGCACTGGCCAGACGGTGGTGCTGAGCGGCCTGCTGACCAAGCAGACCTCGGACGTGCACCGCCGCGTGCCGCTGCTTTCGGACATCCCACTCCTGGGCGACCTGTTCCGCTACGACGGCGTGTCGCAGCAACGGACCGAGCTGCTAATCATCATGACCCCGCGGATCGTCCGCAATGAGGTCGACGCCGACATGATCAAGCAGGTGGAATCGGCCCGTATGAGCTGGGTGATGTGCGATGTCGTGAACATGCACGGCCCGTCCGGTCTGAAGGGCCGCACCGACGACTGGAACAGCTGGGAGACCCAAGAGGTCTACCCGACGGAGGTCCCGTGCGACGAGAACGGCGCCCCCATCTATCAAGAGGGCCCGGTGCAGCCGGCGCCCTACGACCTGGGGTCGCACACGGAGCCGACCGCCGATACGAACATTACGCCGGCCGGGTTCACGCCCGGAGGGGGACCCGGCGTTGAAACTGCAGTAGGCCACGCACCCGCGCGTCGCCTGCCCCCGGTGAAGTAGCGAGGATCCCGATGAAAGGCACGACCCAACCGATGCGTGATCTCACGAAAACCGTCGTCGCGTTGCTGATCTTGGCGCCCACAGTGATGGCGACCACCGGTTGCGCCAACTGGCGCCAATCGGGGGCCATGAAGCTGGCCCGCAAGGTCGACATCCCCAACGGCATCCCGTGGCGGGACGACGAGCCGCGCGCCGGCGCGCCACGCAGCATGGTCGCCACCTGGACGGATGCTGTGCGCCAGCAGCCCGGTGAGCAGTCCGAACGCGGATTCGGCGGGCGGATCTTCTTCTACGAGCACGACGAGTCGTCCCCGATCAAGGTCGACGGCCAGCTGGTGGTGTACGCGTTCGACGAAACCGGCCGTCTGCCGACCGACAACCGCCCGACCAAGCGTTACGTGTTCCCCGCCGAGCAGTTCTCGAAGCACGAGAGCAGCTCTGAGTTGGGCGTCTCTTACAGCTTTTGGCTGCCGTGGGACCACAGCGGCGGCGCCCAGACCGAGGTCAGCCTGATTGCCCGCTTCGAGCCCACCAGCGGAGGTACCCTGGTGGTGAGCGAGCAGACACGCCAGCGTCTGCCGGGCGTGATGGATGGCGCGGTCGAAACCATGATCGCGGGTCAAGAGACGCCGAATGCCGATCAGCCGCAGGGCGTCCGCCCGGTGAGCTACAAGCAGGAGAGCCCCGGTCCGGCCAGCTACCCGTCGGCGGCGGCGATCACGGAAACGGCTACCACCACCAGCGGCATGCAGACTACCACGATTAAGCTGCCTACTCGGCCCCGGCGGCTGGGGCAATAACTGCCATGGGCAGGCTCAGCTGTCGTCGTCTTCGAAACTCGGCGGGGGCAGCAGCGTGGGCGTTTCACCGGTGCGGACTTCGACCCGGGTCACGCCAGGCTCCAACCGGGCCAGCCGCTTGAGAACGCGGAGCTGGCTCTCCGTAGCGCTGCCGGTGATGACCGCCACGCCATCGGCGACGTCGATTTGGGCGTCTTCAATCTGCTGCCGGGCGATGATTGAATTCAGCCGGGCCGCGGTCGGCTGCGGCTGGTACTGCGTCGGGCGGGTCGGGGGCTCGAAGCCAAGGCTGACGGTCACCATGACAGGCGGGCGCACGTTTTCTACGGAGTTCGCTTCGCGGCCCCGATTCATGGCTCCGCGGGTCTGCGTTCCGCGGCCCCCTGCCTGGGCGCCCAACGGGTTCAGGGCGCCAAGGAAACTAGTCACGTCATTGGCGGTGCGGCCGACAAATCCGCCGTTGGCCCCCGCTTGAGAACCCATCCCCATCCCGAGCCCGGTCTGGCCCGCGGCGCCACCAAAAGACCCCGCCCCAGCTCGCCCCGCGCCGCCCAGGCCGCTCGCCCCCAAACTGCTCCCCCCGAGGGACGAGCCCCCACCGAAGCTGGAGCCTCCGCCGAAGAGGCTGCTGCCGCTGCTGTTGGCGGTCGAAGTCCGCTGCGCGAACGACTCGCCCGCCGCGGCAAGAAACGCGACCGCGGTAAACAGGGCGATGATCGGCTTAGTAGGGTGCATGCTTGCTCCTATCGACTCGTAACGGCCGGCGGAGCCGGCAAGACACCAAACTCTCGCTACGTTAGGATTATACGGTGCGGGCGGCCCCGAATGCGCCTGATTTCGTTCGCTTGTCTACTCAGACGGCAAGATCGGTCACCCCCGCGCGAACGACACTCTCGACCAGCGACTCCATCCCCCTGCCCCATCAACGCCCCCTCCGGCCCAGGCGACCGCCATGCTAGCAACACCAACCCCGCGTCCGACCTTCGGTTTCTTGCTCGTTGCCGCACTCCTGGCTCCACTGGCGGCCAGGCAGGCGATCGCAGACCACCCCACCGCGATGTCGCTGTTCCCGGCCGAAACCGTGCTGTTCCTGCGTACGGCCGATGCCGGACTACTGGTCGAGCGTTTCCAAGCGACCGCGTTGGCAAAAATGGTGAACGACCCCGGCATGGCGCCCTTTGTGGGCTCACTGCAGGACTCGACCCGCGAGGCCTACGCCGATAACGCGGAGGGCCTGTTGGGGGTCAGCTACGACGAACTGGCCAGCCTCCCCCAGGGCGAGGTGGCCTTCGCACTGATCGAACGCGTCGGCGAAACCCCGGCATTGCTGCTGCTGGCGGACTTCGGCGACCAGGTCGCGACCGCCGAGAAGATGCTAGAACAGGCCAAGGAAAAAGTCACCGAGGGGGGCGGGCTGGCCAGTGAAGAGCAGCTGCGGGCCGACAAGGCCGTCACCCTACGGGACAAGAACAACGCCCAGCGCACCATCGGCGTGGTCCGCCGCGAGGGCGTGTTTGTCGCCGCCACCGACCCGGCGGTGCTGTCGAGCGTGCTCGACCGCTGGGACGGCTTCACGCCCCCTGCCGCAATTGCCGAGGACGGCGAGGAACCGGCCCCGGCGCCGTACACCGACAAGCTCGAACGCAACAAGGCATTCGCCACGAGCCTCAAGGAGTGCCTGGCCGGCCGCGAGGAACCGCCGCAGATGATCGCGTTTGTCGATCCGATTGGCGTCGTCCGCGCGACCAACGGGCAGCAGACGTCGGTGCGGGTCGCACTGGCGGCGCTGCCGGCGCTCGGCGTCGACGCGTTCGAAGGCGCGTCGGCCGCCCTCTGGCTCGCAAACGACACCTGGGAGGGATTGGTGCGCGGCCACCTGCTGATCGACAACCCGCGGGCCGGCGTCGCCGGGATCCTGCGGCTCCAATCGGGCGACACCATCCCACCCGACTGCGTGCCGGAATCAGTGCTGAAGTACACCACCGCCTACGTGAACCCCCAGCAGATCTTCGACGACATTGAGGCGGTGGTCGACCGCTTCACCTACGCCGGCATGTTCCGCGAACGCGTCAAGAAAAACTTTTCTGACAACGTGGGCGTCGACCTGCCGAGCGAGTTGCTGCCCGTGCTCACCGGGCGAGCCACGACCATCACCGCGTTCGAACCCGACGCCCAATCTCCGGTCAACCACACCATGGTGCTCTTCGGCGTCGAGGACGAGGCCGCCGCGCAGGAACTGCTCTACAAGGCCGCCCTCAAGCAGCACGGCGAGGCCGGGCGGGAATCGGCCAAGCGGACCCACGGGTCGTTCACCTACTACGCGTCGCCCGACAACAACGACAACGGAAATGACGAAAACAACGACGAGCGGGGCCGTCGTCCCCGCCGCGGGATGCGTCCCGTAGCGGCGGTGTTCAACGGGTCGCTCGTAATCGGCAACTCCGAGGTGGTGCTGCACCAGATGATGGCCGCGGCCGAGGGGACGGCCCCGCGTCTGGCCGACTCGCTGCAGTTCAAGCTGGTAAAGAGCCGCGTCAAGCGGCTGGCCGGGCCGAACGAGGTCGGCATGATGACCTACGAGAACCCCGAGGCGTCGCTCCGCCACTGGTTTACCCTGGCCTCGAAACCTGAAACGCGCGAATGGCTGGGCAAGCGTGAGAACCCAGTCGGCGTCGCGGTGCACCGCGCGCTCGAGTCGGGCGAACTGCCACCGGTCGAGGACCTGTTGAAGTACGCCACCCCGCGTGGATCGCTGGTCTACGACAGCGCCACAGGCCTGCACTACCTGTCGTTCCAGTTCAAGCCCGCCGAGTAGTCGGGGCCGCGCCGTGACGACCGGCAGTCAAAACCCCGACAGCAGTCCCTGCTGATAGATCGGCAGGTGGCGGTAATAGACCTCCAGTATGTAGAGCGACAGGCAAGTCGTGTAGAGACGCCCGCCAGTGCGGCCGTGCCGCTGATCGATATTGGTATCCCAGCTCCCCTTCTCGCGCCCGCTGCGGACCTGGTGCTCAGGGATTAGCTGCCGTGTGACGTTGTTCCATTTGGTCCACTCTTCGCCCTCCATGTGGTGCAATACCTGGGTGGCGTAGTACCAGTAGTAGACGTCGCGCTTCCCCGTGCTCCAACTGGGGCGATTTTCTAGCAAGTAGTAGACGCCCCGCCGCAGCCGGTCATCGTCGTGCCGCCAGCCCAAGTACTGCCGGCACAGCAGCCCCTCAGCCGTCATGCTCAGCGACGGTGAGTCCCGCTTTTGGTACGCGTAGTGGCTCCCCTGGTTCCGCGCGACCGCATCGAGGTAGAGCCCCGCCTTGTAGAAGGTCTCGCTTGGCACATCGAGGCCGGCCATCTGAGCGCTCTTTAGCGCCATCACAAACCACCCCGTCACCGAGGTGTCGGCGCCCTCCCGAGGAATATACCGCCACCCGCCTGACTCAGACTGCGTCTTCACACAGTAGTCGACTGCCTTCTGCGCCGATCCCTGCAATTCTTCGTCCCGAGTCATGGCGTACAGCTCACACAGCGCAATCGTACACTGAGCCTGCGTGTAAAGCGCGTGGTTAAAACCGCTACCCCGGAAGAAGTTGCCGGAGTCGTCTTGACTCTGCAGCAGCCGCTCCCAACCGTCCCGCACGACGCCGTAGAACTCCGTGCCGGCCGAGTCCTTGTGCGTGTACCCCGCGCCCTGAAAGGCGAGCAGCGCCATGGCGGTGGCCGCCTCGACATTCTCGGTCGTGCCGCCGTCGGTGTAGGGTCCCTTCAGGCTCCACGAGCCGTTCTTCTTCTGGTTCCGCTCGAGCCACTTCAGCCCGTCCAAGACCGCCCGCTCGGTCGACTCGGTGCCCCCGTACGCCTTGAGCAGCACGGCCTTCATGCCGGGCTCGCGGCCGGTGAGCGCCACACCCACCTGGTCGGCGTTGCTCGAAAAAGTAGAGAAGGTCGGGTTGGGCGCCACGAGGGACAGCTCGGGCGCCGCGATCGGATCGTCGACCGGCGGCAGCGGCGTCACGGAAAGGGTCTGCTCATCGACCTCCTCCAGCAGGTTGTCCATCTCGAGATCGAGCGGATCCTCGAGGAGCTGATCGCCGACGTCCTCGGCGTACTGCACATCGAGCACCAGGGGTTTGTCCGACTTGCCCGAGACAAGCCACAGCCCGAGCACCAGCACCACGAACAGGTGCAGCAGGGCGCTCAGCAGCCACGGCGGCGAAAACCGCAACCAGCCCGACAAGTCAACCAACGAGCCATGCCCAGCGTCGAGCCCCTCCGAAAGGACTTCGTCCCCCTCGGCGGCATCATCAGTTTGCCGGGGCACGCTCGCCATGCAGGGCGCCATTGTCGAGGATGGAGAAGGAGTAGAACCGGAACCTTCGGCAAACTGGAATCGCATCGCCGAGCGAACTCCGTTGACCTGCTCTCTTGAAATCTATCGGCTGGCTCCCGGTGGGACAAGCAGAACATCCCACCGCATAAGCACTTAGGGAGACCGCTCCAGCTCCCGGAAGCACCCCAACCGGCGCATCCGGCGCCCGCGACTGGAATGGCTTCGCGAAAATCCAAACCAATATTGCAACAGCGGTTGCCCAGAAGCCGATCGCCCTTTATTATTCAGGACTACCACCAATGACGCGGGGTGGAGCAGCCAGGTAGCTCGCGAGGCTCATAACCTCGAGGTCGTCGGTTCGAATCCGGCCCCCGCCATTTTTTCTAAGTCCTGCTGAATAAACGCTTTAGGATACCGGCCGGACGCCTGGCCGAGCGGCTTGCTAGGGCCCAAAAGAGGTAACCAAAAGGGGTAACACCCTGAGGACTACCTCTTTTGGCTCCCAACAGCATCATCAGCCGCCATGCCAAAACTCCTCAAGCGTCCCCCCAAGTACCGGCTGCACAAGAGCACCGGTCAGGCCGTGGTCTCTGTCCACGGCAAGGTCATCCAGCTAGGCCCCTTCGGCTCGCCGCGTAGCCACGAGCGCTACCAGCAAGAGGTCGAACGGTGGCGAGACGGCCTCTTCCAGCAGCACCCCGATCGGGCGGAGGTCGAGCCCGAGCCGATCGAGATCAGCATCAAGGAGCTGCAGGCCCGCCGGCGTCGCGGGCTCCCGGTGACGATCAACGAGATCGCTCTGCTCTACGAAGACTACGCCCACGGGTACTACGTCAAGCACGGCAAGGTGACCCGCGAAGGCGAGCAGGTCAGCGAGATGCTGCGGCTCCTGCTCCGCTACCACGGGGAGGACGAGCTGGAAGAATTCGGCCCCGTGCGGCTCAAGGAGCTGCGGGAGCGGATGATCACCGAGTTCAACTGGTCGCGGAAGTACATCAACGAGAACGTCAACCGCATCCGCCGGCTGTTCGCCTGGGCGTGCGAGAACGAGCTCGCCTCTCCCCTCGTCCACCAGGGCCTGCAAACGGTCGCCGGTCTTAAGAAGGGCCGCAGCGGTGCCCGCGAGACGAAGAAGGTGACCGTCATCGACGACTCGATCGTCGACGCGACCCTCAAGCACGCCCCCGAGATCGTCGCCGACATGGTGCGGTTCCAACGCCTGACCGGGACCCGCCCCGGTGAAGTCTGCACCCTGCGGCCCTTCGATATCGACCAGTCGGAAGAGGTCTGGGTCTACGAGCCGGCCGCACACAAGACCGAGCATCACGATAAGAACCGGCTGGTGATGATCGGCCCGAAGGCTCAAGCGATCCTCAAGCCGTACCTCGACCGCGAAGCAGACGCCTACTGCTTTGTGCCCGCCGAAACCACCTGGATCGCGAAGCACCGCCGAGGAGCGGAAGGCGCCGCCGCCGACTTCCAGGAAGTTCTTGATCGGGCCCACCGGGTCGCGGTGAAGCGGGGCCCCCTCACGCCCTACGACGCCGGCAGCTACCGCCTGGCGGTCAATCGGGCTGCGGAGAAGGCCGAAGTTGCGAAGTGGTCGCCCAACCGGCTGCGGCACACGGCGGCGACCGAGGTGCGGAAGCGGTTCGGGCTGGAGGCAGCCCAGGTGGTCTGTGGGCACCAGAGTGCCGATGTTACACAGGTCTATGCGGAGCGTGACGCATCCCTGGCTAAACAAGTGGCGAAGACTCTCGGGTGAAACGGACGCCAGTAGGCGAAAAGCAGTGCGTCTGCATCTGGCGCCCAAGATTCTTACGAACAGCTACTCCACTCGATTCGACAAGCCTGAAAATTCTGAGGGAGTGCGAGGCGCGGACTACGACTTCGAGAAAAGTCAGGCCAGCCGCAACACTACGAGAAACCTATGCCGACCCTGCTTGACGAACGCATTCGAAGTGATCCGAATAACCCGCTCACAACACAGCCTCCTTTCTATGCGGATCAACTGTCGCTTACAATGACGCCCGACTTTGTAGGTGCAGGCTAGGCCGTCTCGCACGTCACATAAGTTTTGCCGGAGACACATCAAGTGATCCCACTTGTCACTAAGCCAGACCCTTCCTGGAAGACTCGCTTCCGTCAGCGTCAAGCACTGCTCTGGCTCGGGCCTAACGCCGTGGAAGAGTTCGGTGGCAATCAGGAGTCGCTCTTCAATGCCGTTCTGCACCAAGGCTGGTCAGCTGTCTTCTGCGATATTGCTAGCCCGCTTGAGAGCAAAGTCGAACAGATGCGGCTGCGATCCGATGATGTAATATTGCGGTTCTTCAAAGAGCACGAGGGCCCGGAGTCGCTTCCCTCGAACCGCCTCCCAGTCTATTGGCTGCGAGGAATGCACGGTAAGGTAGGGCCAGACAGCGCGCAGGATGCGACCGGCCTGATGACACGGATGTCAATGATCAAGCGGGCTCCTGCTGGCCAGGAAGTATTTGTGCTGGGTGTAGCTGGCGACGAAGGTCTCGCAGGCATTCTTCAAGCTGCCCAGCTGACCGACGCTTTTCGTGAATTAGTGCTGGTCGGCCGACCACGATATGATCCGACAGCGATCGAGTCAGTTTCACGTCGCCTCTTCATCTGGGACACAGATCCCGCAGGCTTCGCCACAGTAGTCGAAGAAGCTACGCGCCCTGACGAAGGGCAGCGTCAGGCAACGATATTGATCAAATCCGGAGACGGCAAGGCCGAAGTCAATCTTCTACCTTGTATCGACCCTAGCCACCCAATCACGAATGCGTTCGAGCTCATTCCCGCCGACGAGATACTCGCGGAGCGGCAGCCAACCGCTCAAGACTTCCAAGAGTTTCTTGCCGACCCAACTCAAAGCTGGCTCCCATACGCGTCAGGCATCCCGTACCCAAGACACCCTGAGTACGAACGCAATCTTTCGAAGTACTTGAGGCGATTTGAGAAAGAAGGTCCATCCCTGTCATGCACAGCATGGCTTCCTGCGGACGACGGGAGCGGAGCGACAACTACCCTCCGTCAGCTCGCCTTCAACCTAGCGAGAGATGGATACCCCGCTCTGATAGCCCGGACGACATCGACCTCCATCGACTTCAAGCAGCTCGCTGCCTTCCTCTCCCAAGCCGCGTCGCGAGTCACCGATGTGGGACTGACGCCTTCTGATATACCTTGGATCATTGCCTTCGACGCACAACATACGCAGCTCTGCTGGGAGTCGATCTGTGGGCTTTCAAGCGGCTTGAAGAACCTGATGCGATCCGTGGTAATCTTAGCCGTGTTACCAGAAGGATCGCTGAGGTCCGAGGCCACCCGCAAAGCGCAGGGCGCAAACCGCAAGATTGGCGACACGCTTGAGAATAGCGTCACGGTTGATCAAGGCCTGATGATCGGAGCCCACCTTTCACAATTCTTGCCGGCCAGTTCTAGGCGATCGGAGGCTGATTGGCGGTGGTTCACCAGAGACTCTGCTCGCCCGGAAGCTTCCGGACCTCATAGCCTCTTCTGGGTAGCGTTGCGATTCTGGCTTGCTCACATTCCAACAACTGAACAATCCCTGAGAAAATGGCTTGCCGGCAAACTCCGCGAGCTCGTTGCCGGGGACGCACACAGATACCGTGCTCTTCTCGAGATTGCGGTGCTTGGGAAGCATCGCCTACCCATGCCAATCTCACTACTCCAGGCAGACGGCGCCATATCTCTCTCTACAGACATACAACTCGCCAACTCTTCACTTGGTCTACGCAGATCCGCGCAGCGTGGCGGCCAAGTACTCAGCTACGCACATCCATTGATTGCCGAGGAACTGCTCCGGATTGCAGAGGCGGATGTGGATGCACTCGCGGCTATAGAGATGGAAGCGTGCACTAGCCTTCTGGATATGGAGCTTCACCTCTTGTCCGGCCTAGTAGCCCGCACAGCGGCTGGGACCGAAGAATGCCTTCCGTTAATGGAAGACTTGGTCACTAGTGCGCTCCGGGTCGATCCAAGGGAATCTCCACGGAACTACCAAGCGCGTGACCGGGTTGTCGAGATCCTGCAAGGTGCGACGCCAGCGATCTGGGACGCTAGCCAAGTCTTCAACCACCACGTGGCGAAGGCACGACGACACTTAGCGGTCGATCCACCTGACAGCCGATGGACCGACGAGATGCGGCGCGAGCAACTTTCACTCGCTGAGCAACACCTCGACGACGCCCTTTACGAAATCAAGCCCGCGCACTCGTCGCGGCCTGAATCGCGACTAAACCTGTACGTTTCCATGGCACTCACGCTAGGTGCCAGATCACGATTAGAACGAAACTGTGGCGAAGAGGAAACTGCGCAGCGCTTTTCGGCGCAATCAGAAGAATACTACTCGAAAGCCCAAGCTCTCGATCCTGAAAACACCTATGTGCTAGAGAACTTTGCCCGGCACAAGCTAGCGGCGGCTCAACAAATCGGTGACTCTGAAGCCCGCATCCGCCTGATTGTCGAGGCGATCAGCATGCTTGAGCTAGAGCAGGACGCAGACGAGGCCGGCAATCGTAAGTACGAGACGACGGAAGAGCTAGCGAAGGCATTTGCGATGCTTGAAGGTGACGATTCAAGCAATGAGTTGAGTCGGCTCGCTTCAGAGGGGTCGGAACCCGCTCTTGTTGCGCTCGCTAAACTGCGTTTGCAGCCGTTGATGGGCGATATTGGAGAAGACGAAGAGCAGACGCTATTAGCTGAGGCCGAAGAGCTGCTTACTAGGATCGTCCCCGAAGAAAGAACATGGCGATCTTCAGCTTCGCTCTATCGTGTCGTTTGCAGGCGGTCGCCTCGTGACTTCCACCGTCGGCTGGAGCTGCTCGAAGAACTGGATAGCGACCCGAGGTTTGTGTGGCCCCAGCAGTTTCGTCTGGAATTTGCGATCCTCTTATTTCAGGCAGGAGACAACCGGGCCAGGCAGAGAGGATCCGATATCTACAAGGAGCTGCGTGCTGACATGGCTAGCCGATCCGCCGCCCCGAGAGTCCCTGGCGAGCTGAAGTACCTTCGGGATCCCAGCGCCGATTTCAGCAAGCCACTCAAGACATTCATCATAGTCAAGAACGTCTCTGACGTGGGACGCACCTCCTACGGTATTCCAAATGGTTGGGGAAATGTCGATGTGGCGTTCCGTGCTTATCAATTTGGACGTGACCGGATCAGCCCGAATGAAGAACTCGACTGCTATATCCAATTCACAAACTTCGGCCCGCAAGCTGTACCCTTGACTGAGGGAGGTCGACGCAATGAGTAGGATTGCGAAACTCGCCCCCCGCGCTAAAGATCTCCCTTCCAGTGAAGATCTGATCGCGCAACTCAGAGCAACCCTAGACTGTGAGTTTTCTTTACCAGAGCTTCCGATCTTTTCCGTACTGTTCGAGGGCTGGACAGATGTGAGCTACATTGAGCGTGCCGTCGAGTTGCACATGCAAGCGTCCGGCAAGGACTTGTTAGCCATACCCCCCGAAATCTCCGGCGTAGATGGAGCGCGTATCGGCATCTTTACTCCTGGTCGTCCTGGCGATCCGGCGAGAGGTGGTGTTTCTCAGATGGTGCGTCTCGCACGCGAACTGCAGTTGTACGTGTTCAGACTGGGAGTATTCAAAGGCTTGGTCTTCGTGTTCGATCATGATGAGGCGGGTCTAGAGGCAGCTACGAAACTCGCGGACTTAGGATACGCACGAGATAGCAACATCTTGACGCTCGATCCTAAGGATCACCCCGACGCCTGCGCGAGAAAGCAGGTCGTTGTCGAAGACTTGCTTTCGCTTCGTATTCAGAAAGTCTACTTTGAGAGCGCGTCGGCAACTTGCTCCGTGGACTACGTCGACGGCAATCTTGAACGGTATCGATGGGGGCATTCCTCGAAGCCCCTCTTGAGGGACTATGTTCTTGAGCAAGCAGATGTGAACGACCTTCAAGAGGTGGTTCGGCTTGTGAGACGGATCCGGCGCGCTTGCGAGCTGCCGGATTGAGTCCCTCTACGCTGCCGCCAGTTTTCTAGAACGTCGAATCAGCGTGTAGCTCTCTCAGACTGATCTATCGGCTAGGAGTGAGTTTTTATCGCCGGGTGCCAACACGTTCGACGGATCATAGCTCTCGTCACCTCCCTGGAGACGGCGCCCGCGGTTAGTCGATCGGTCGATCGACTAGTCAGGCACCCTTGGATTGTCTCTCCTGACGTCTCTCACAGGAAGTCGTGCTTCAGGTATTCTAGGGCTTGAGAGCCCTCGCCTATCGAGGCTCGCCCGAACCCGCTCTTGTCTCCGGATCTCAGTCAGTTCGGCCGTACGCGTTCCAAGAAACCTCTCCAGTGCTTCGAGGCTCGTGTAGCGAATCCCACCAAGCATTGCAGAGTCAAGCACCTTGCCGCGGGCGCCCTTTAGCACCCATCGGTAGACCGTGGAGATGTGTAGCTTCTTGCCACGGCGGGTCGGCAGGTAATCCGGGACATCGGGGATCGCAATCAGGTTCTCGCCGTGCAGTTTCGATTCGGGCATTTTGGGCTCGTTGGTTGTCGGCCGTGTCGTAGCAATGGCCGGGTTCGGTATTGGATGGTGAGAGGAAAGAAGCCCGGGACCCGGTAGCGCGGTCTTGAGTGAGGCCGCGTTCAGTCGGAAACGTAGGATGCGCGGGAGGGCTGGAGTGGTGGTCAGCGACTGCGAAAGCCATCGATCCTGCGGCAATGGGCGGGGCAGCCGTCCCTCACCCACTGCTCAATCTCGTCGCGACGCCAACGAACGGCGGCGCCGAGTCGGACCGGCTCCGGCAGCTTGCCGGCGGCACGCATCCGCCAGAGCGTGCGGGTCGATACCTGCAGCATCTCGGCGACCTGCGTCGGCGTGGCCAGCAGGCAGGCGTTGTCGCCGATGGTCGGCGGCTTCCTAGCGGCCGGTTTCTCGTCGTTCTTGTCCATCGAAATCTCCTGGTTCGAGTGCTAGAAGCCAACCTTGCGGGCGGAAGTCTTGGCGTCGGATGCCCCCTGGCCCGCGAGGGCGTAGCGGTTGCCGTTCACGGGTTCGAGTGAAGGGTCGTCGAGACAGTTGCCGAACAACCGACCAAACATCGACAGGCTCTTGCCGCGTTTACGGAGCTTCTCGCCAGCAAGGCTCTTGAGGTCGTCCTCGGGCACTTCGCCGTTCTCACGCAGGACTTCGTGGATGGTGTCCAGCACCTCGTCCTTCGTGGCGCACGGCAGACGCGACTTGCCGGACGCACGCTTCTTCTTGCTGCTTGACGGCTTCTCGCCGATCGCGGTCAGCGCCGCGTCAACCTGCTCCAGCTCCTTCTCCGCCTCGGCGAGCTGAGTGCGGAGGTCGGTGGTCTCGGTGAGGCAAAGCTCGCGGATCGCGAGCAGCTTCTCGCAGATTTCTTTCACAGCGGGGTTCATGAGGTTCTCCTTGGGTTGGTACAGGTGGATCGGGTTAGTTACCGTTCGTGGCCGCCGCCCGAGCGGTCAGGGCCGCTTCTCTCCGAGCGCCCTGGCCGTGGCCGTGCGCCGCCGTTCGGGGGTGGCGAGTTAGGCGTGTCGGAAGGGTCCGAGTGGTCGGGCATGTCGTACGAGGACGCCTTCCGATCACTGGGGTCTGGGGAATGCGTGGGAGCGTCCTTGCCCTGGACGTGAGCGTTCAGCTCGTCCTTGGCCTTCCCTTGCTGCTGCTTCTCTTCGAGCGTCTTCAGCAGTTTCGCATCGCGTTCGTCCTGGCGGTGCTTGGCCTCCTGCTCGCGTTCCTCCTGCTCCGCCTCCTTGTTGAACCGGTCCTGAATCTGATCGAGGTACTGCTGCTCCGGAGGCTTCTCGGAACGCTGAGTGCGATTCAGGTACTCGCTGCGCCCCTGGTTTGACAGCTGGGTGTGGACGTCCTGTTCCAACTCGCCTCCGGGTGTGTAGTCGAGCGTCAGCTCTAGGTGATCGAGATTCGGGTCGCGGCCTGGCTGCTGCGGAGGCTGAACCGGCGCCTTGTCTGGCGCGGGCGTTAGGCGGTTGTTTGAGAACTCTTGGCCCATGTCGGGGGCGTTTGGGAAGTCGTCGGAAGGCATCGTGGTCTCCTGGTTGTTGAGAGAAACGAGTGGGAACTACTCTTCGAAGTGGCCGCTCAGCGGCAGCCCCTGGAACGCGGCGCCGTCGTTGGTCGCCAGCTGCTTGTGCGCCATTCGGTTCAACCGCATCGGCGGCAGGTTCGGCGCCAGGACGTACTGCAGCGACGAGGCGAGGCTCAGGTCACGGGCGATCGCGTCGTGGGCTGACAGGTCGACCGACTCACGGTATTCGTGGCCGTTCACCTCGCGTTTGATCTTCTTCTTGCCGAGCTTCTTAGCGATCATCTCGCACGTCGCCGGGTCGTTGCAGCCGAACACCTGCAGCACGCAGGCGGAGAGGATCTGCTG
Source organism: Posidoniimonas polymericola (assembly GCF_007859935.1). Lineage (NCBI taxonomy): Bacteria > Pseudomonadati > Planctomycetota > Planctomycetia > Pirellulales > Lacipirellulaceae > Posidoniimonas > Posidoniimonas polymericola. Next base: position 164,197 of record NZ_SJPO01000013.1, read on the forward strand.
AGCGCCGGCGTCGCCGTACATCTCAATTACTTGGGGATAGTTCTGGGCGTGCAGCCAGAGCTTCACCCGCTTGTCCCGCATGATCGCCAACCACTCGCGGACCTTGCCCACGTTCTTGCCCCAGATGCCGACCTCATCGGCGACGACCAGGATGGGCCGCTTCGGCGCGTCGGGGCGTTGCTGAAACACCAGTCCGGCGAGTTCGAAGAGCGTGCGGAGCCAAGCGTCGGCCGCCTTCTCGCCGCGGGGGGGGATTGCGAACAGCGTCACCGGCCAGCCATCGACGCCGATCTCGTCGATGCGAAAGTCGGAGGGTCCGCAGAGCACTTTCTCCATGGTCTGGTCGAGCATCCAAACGCCCTTGGTCTGCAGCTCGCTGTTGAGCGTTCCCCAGGCCTTCTCCCCGAGTTGGTCTACTGAGGTTGCGACCAGCTGGATAAAGTTGCCGAGCGCCGGATTGGCCTTCATCTCAGCGATGTAGGCGCCCTGGGCTTCACTCGATGCAACGCCGGTTTTGGGATCGACGCCCATGAGGCGCTTAAGGGCATTGGGAAGCGTCCGCTCGTTCTCGCCCCTAGGCGTTGTCAGCAAGTGTCCGCACGATGCGGCGAACGCCGTGCGTGGGCCGTTCGTGAACCAGGGATCGTTGGCTCGCGGGTTGTCAGGGAAAGAACCGGCCGCGATCGCCAGCAGTCGTCCAACCGCGCCAGGCTTTTTGCAGTCCACGTCGCTGAGGAACGTGTAGCAGTGCGTTGACTGCCTGGTCTGCCCTCCGGGGTCGAGCACAAAGCTCCTGCTATTGGGGAAGTGGAAACGGGTTTTCTTGGCTCGGCCGGGATCAACGCCGAGGCTCGTCATGTGACCTGGAAGACGGGCGCCGAACTCAACGAGCCGCGGGTCGGCGTGGCGGTAGGCAGCCAGCAGGGCGTGCTCCGGCTTCGGGGAGATCACGATTGCGCCGGAGTACCTCCCCATAAGCAGCTGGGGCCAGATGCTCGTGATGCTCTTGCCCGCCCCGGTGCCGGCTAGCGTGAGGTAATGGTTGCCGTTAAGCACCACCGCTTGCTTGCCGATGCCGTGCTCAAACAGCGTGGTTCCCATGAACTGACCGTCGATCGTGTGTCCGGAACGTTTCATCAGAGAGTCCTCCCAGGCAGGGGTCGGGTGTGTTTGCGAAGCTTGCGAGACGAGATCCACTCGGCGTGTTCCTCGATACCGCTGAACCGCCAACGCTTGAGCAGCGGCAGGCCCGAGACGAACTCCCAGAGCTCGAGCAGCCCCCATGGGAGAAAACCGATCGCCATCGGCAGCAGCACGCCGCCGGCCCAGGCCTGGAGCACGAGAGCAACCGTGTGAACATCCATCCCTTGCATCCGGGCGAATCCCTCAGCAATGGCGGCGACGCCGTCGAACAGCCAGATGAAAGCCAGCAGACGAAAGCCCCACCTCACCTCTACGATCGGGAGCTTGTAACTGGCGAGCCACAGCAGCGGGATCGAAACGCTTGCGACCCAGTAGCCAAGCCACACGTCGTGCGATCCCTTGGCGAGCCGTTCCACCGGCGACAGCGAGGCGCCTTCTTGCCCGTAGCCGCTGAGCTGCAGGGCGAACCATGCGACGTGGTAGACTGGCCAGGCCAGAGCGATCGCCAGCAGACGCTGCACGCCGTAGTGCCGGAGCAGCCAGCCGTACTTCTCTCTCATGATGAATTCCTCCGTTGCCTGGGTTAGGGGTTAGTTCGCCTCGGGGCGGAAGTAGCCCCGGGGTGGACGAGGCGGCTTGCGTTGCTGGCGTGGCTGATCGCCTTCGCGATCGAGCTGGCGTTTCGCTTCAACGATCAACCGGGTCATGACCAGCCGCGTGCGGGTAGAGAGGACCATCAAGAGCATGCCGAAGGTCGCCCCGAGCAGCGTCGTGACGAATGCGCCGCCCATTCCTTGCAGCGCGCCCTGCATCGAATGCATCAGGTCTTCGACACCGCCCCCCTGATCGCCGACGGCCTTGCTCAGGGCGCCGCCGAGTTCGTTCATCGCGATCGCCAGCCCGATCACGGTTCCCACCAAGCCGAGCGTGGGGAGCATCTTGCGGATCAACCGGGGCAGGTCTTCGCGGCTGTCGAGCTGCGAATCGACCAACTCGACAACCTCACCGTCGGCCTGCTTCGATCCGCCCTGCTGTTCAAGGACGATCTGGAGGTTTCGCCGAGTCGTGCTCGCGTCGCCTGTCTGTTCGGCGTTGAGTTCACGGCTAACCCTCCAAAAGGTCTTGGCGTTCGTGATCAGTCCGGAGACGAACAACGCGAGGATCGCGTAAGAGACCCCAAACGGGTCGGGTAGCTCGTTGCCCCGAATTTCATCGGTGAGCAGGTGCCCTTGCCAGATCACACAACCGCCGACGGCAATCACTGAAGCCGCGAAGGCCAAGAGCCAAGGGACGTCCGCCATCCGACGGCCGAACTGCCAGATGACGTAGGCGAGCACCAGGCCGACGACAAAAATGCCGCCCTGTCCGAACAGATCAACAATCAGTTTCTGAAGCACGATGGGTTCCTTTCGATAGAAGGTGAAGAGTCCTTCCGGACTTCGAACGGGAGCGGCTACCAGGCTTGGAAGAAGCCGCCTGTGAGTTCCGCAACACGGCGGGTAAAGGTAAGCAGCGCCATTTGCGCCTCCTCGTCGGGCTGAACCGACTGGTCGCCGATGCCGATCACGTCGATGACGATGTGCGACGGCAGTGCCGAGGAGAAGCTGCGGTGGCGCCGGGAACCGCCGACGTAGGCGAGCACGTCTTCTTGGGTCCCTTCGAGCGTCGGGAGCCCGTCGGTAAGCAGCACGATGTGCTCGACACCGATCAGTGAAACGGCCCGTTGCAACGCCGGCAGTGTCGGGGTCCCTCCTCCCGCCTGCCATGAGTCGATATGCCGACAGGCGTCCGCCCGCGAGAACGGCGACGCGGCCGCAAGGTGCGGCGACGTGGTGACGAGCCGGGGCACTTTGCCGTCGCTTGCCATACCCCCGAAGCCAATTACGGTGAACTGATCAAACGGGTGGTTGCTCACCATCAACTTCAGCCGCTCTTTTACCTCCTGGAACCGTCGCTTGAGCTCGTCTTCCGACTGGGAGTAGCGTTGGACCGCAGCGCCCTGCCCGATCATGCTCCCCGATAGATCGAGGCAGTAGACGACGTTCGTCATCGGGCCGTTCAGGCCGATCAGTTCCGGCTTCTCGTGCGGTGGCTCCTCTGTAGGGACGGGTGGAGTCTCTACCTGCGTTACCTCCTTGACGCTCTGGAACTTCAGCACGTAGCCCGTGAACGCGATGAGCAGGATGCCGACCATGCTCAGCGATAGGTCGCTGAGGGTCTCACTCCAGCTTTCCTCTCCACTGCTCGCGATCTGTCGTAGTCGTTTCCCCATTGCAATCTCCCCTGTTCGGCGTGGATCTCAGGGCCTGCCCTGGCGTTCCAAGACTTGCCACACGCCTATAGGGAGTTCAGAAGCGAAGTTTGCGCGCGGAATCTCAGAAAACGACACGGATTGCCCGTGGCAGCCACTGAGTGACCCACCGCGGGAAACCCGCTAAACTGGGGGCTTTCTAGTTTTGAGAACCAAGAAGCACCGGCTATGAGCAGCGACAATGATTCCCCCAGTGGCGATCTCACCCCGGAGCAGTGGGAAGCGCTGATCTACCGCTTGTCGGAGATCGCCCGCTCGGCCATGTGGTGGATGCGTAAGGGGTCAGTCGACTCCGACCAGACCGTTTCGAGCACTCTGAGGACGTATTGGCGGCAGGTGACCGAAGGGCAGCGGCCGATGCTTTCTACTTCTGAAGAGCTCTGGTCCGAACTGCGTTTCTTGCTGAACCAAAAGATCAAGGCCGCAAAAGACAGCCAGAAGTCACTCAAGAACCAGGCCGCCCGCTTCAGCGAGTTAGCGCCCTCCGATGACGGAACTAGCCCAGAAGGAAGCATCTCTTCGTCAGGCTTAGGACCTAAAAACGTTGACGCGTTTTTGCGAGAGATCGACCTGCTATTCGTGGAAGTCTTAAAGGATGAGGTCCAACTGAAGGTTGCTCGCCTGAAGCTACAGGGGTTCACCAACGCTGAGATCGCCAAAGACTTAGGCCTCAGCGAGCATCAAGTGCAGCGGATGGTTCAGAAGATCAGGGCCGCGCTTTCTCGCAGTGAGGGCAGCGATGACGGATGATCGGGTGAACTACTCGGCTTTGTCGTCCGATGACCAGGCCGTGGTAAGCATTTGGATTGAGGGATTCGAGGACCGGTTTGGCATGCGTGGTCCGGCAGCGCTCGAAGAGTCGCTCGAAGCGGCGCCAAGACACGTCCGGTTTGCGCTGCTGACCCAACTTCTGCCGTTGTCGATCGACGCCTACCGCAAGCAGCACCGGGTTATGCCCACGCTGCATGAGCTGAAGCTAGCCCACCCGAGCCTGGCCACCGAGCTGGGCGAGGCGTATCCGGAGTTGCCTTCGGCCTATCGCCTCCCCGTGGAGCTGCACGGGTACCGCGTCATCCGAGTCGTCGGCGATGGCGGACAAGCGGTTGTGCTGCGGGCGCAGGATGACGTTCACAGCACGGTGGCGATCAAGCTGAGCACCGCACCCCAGCACAACGAACTGCTGCTCCGCGAGCGGCGCATCCTCGGCGAGTGCGACCACCCCGGCGTCGTACCAGTCATCGGTTCGGGGATGCACGAGGGGGCGGCTTACTTTGTCATGCCGTACTTGAAAGGGAAGACCCTCGCGGATCGCTACGGGACGCACCGCCCCGACGCGGAAGAGGCAGCGCGGATCACTAGCGAACTATGCGGGGTCGTTGAGCACCTCCACGAGCACGGCATCCTGCACCGGGACATCAAGCCGGCGAATGTCTGGGTCGACGATCATGGCGGCGTGAAGCTGATTGACCTCGGCATGGCGATCGAGCGGAGCCGGTGGGGGCGGCCGGTCTCACAGCTCCGCGAGTTTCATGGCACGCCCGCCTTCATGTCGCCCGAGCAAGCGGCGACCGACGGAGAGCAGGACGGAGAGCTGAGCGACATCTTTTCCATCGGAGCGACGCTCTATTGGCTGGGGACCGGGGCGGCGCCCTTCGAAGGCCGCAGTGGCGAGAGTGTGCTGAGCAAGGCGGCAGCAGGCGACTATGACCGGAAACAATTGGAGACAAACTCGCAATGGCCAAAGCTGCTGACGCGCGCATGCTTGAAAGCGATGTCGATCGATCAGCACCAGCGGTATCGCTCAGCCGGCGACTTTGCGGACGCTTTACAGGCTATCGTCGCCGTCGTCGCACCAAAACGCGTGAAAGTGGTACGCAGCGTTGCTGCGATTGCCCTGACCTTGGCTGCGGCGGCAGCCCTAGCCCTAGGTCTCGGTCTCACCGATGGAACCTGGGTTGAGCCCCCCACCCCGGATCCCGTCGAAAAGGAAGCCAGCTGGATTGAACGCACTGCAGATCGAGAGGGAATCCGGCTATCCGCTCTGGATACGTCGAGCTTTGAGGCGGAGGCCTTCTCAACGCTGCAGACCACGAAGCCGTGGGGTACGCGAGACTTCTCTGAACACCGGGTCGGCATTCTTCAGATCTCCTGCGCCCCAGACCTAGACCCCATCGCCGGCGCGTTAGAGTATCGAATCGGAGATCGTCCTTGGCGCACACCGCGACGCGCCGCCATCGGCCGCTATGAAGATGAATTGTCAACGAATGACCTTAAGCAGGACGGTCGGCTGGCGATCCGATTAGGCGGGCGGCGAGAGAGAGTCGCTGCAGGCCCGTTCCTGACGAACCTGATCCCTTCTAATGCCGTCCTGAGCGACGCCACGAGCCAGATTAACAGCCTGATTCAGGAAGCCAAGATTGCCAGTTGCTTTGGAGCGAATGAAGCGAGCTGGACGATCTCCGACGCATATGCGAAACGTTACGCGCCGCTTATCACGACTTTTCGATTCGGTTCAACCCTTGGCGAACCATTGATCGAGTTGAGTTGCTCGGATAGCGAACAGGATCACCGATTTCGCTACGCTCAGATTGACGCAGCCGCCCGTGATTTGCAGGCAAGGTTCTCCATTTCGAGTGCCGGGCTGCAGGGGCTTACGGCTCTTTGGACGGAAATTGATTTCATTGACGGCACTTCTTCTGGTCCGAGGCGTTTCCGACGACGTGTTCCCTCAGACGCCGACCGGGCTATCGAGGCGCGTGCCAAGCTCGAATCGCGCGACCCGGAGAAAGACATAGGATCGTTCAGCGAGCATGCATTAGTCCCCAGCGTGCTGGCGGATGTGGCAGCATCGCTCGAACGCATCGAGATTGGTAAGACCGCTGACTCACTGACCCTTTCGCGTCCAGTCATTTCAGAGCCGAACTTGGCGAGCCCCAATTCTATTCTCAAGAACCCCTCGCCGGCTTCACAGGCCCCTGACCTCGACCTCTCGCGGCGCCCCTACCGGATCCCCGCCCTGTACGCGTTCCGTAATGAAATCTACGGCGGTGTCAGCGTTCCCCCTACTTGGCGGCAGGTCTCCTTTCGAGGTCGCTTCCAAGATGGAACAGTCACACCAACTTACTCGCTTCAGAACAGCAATCCGCTGCCTGGCTACCCAATCAAGTTCCTTTCGTCCCCGGCTGGCTTTCCCAAAACAAACGCCCACGTCTTCGCTGAGGTTGTCGAAAATCAAGAACCTGAGAACCTGACCGATTACTACCCTCTGCCTGACGACGCTCCCGAAGAGTTGGTTCAGGCTCTCAAGAACGTCAGGGTTGGTTTCTACGCCGAGTTGCCAGAGGGCGCTGCCTGGTTCACTCAACTCACGGTCTTGAGCCGCCCTGTCCCCAAGAACGCGTCACTCGCTTACCAGACGATCAAGATCCCTTACCTCGATCGATACGGCAGACCGTTTGGAAGCGGCACCTTTCGGGTGGCGACCCTGGATGTCCGACGAGCTATCGAGCAGGCGCTTGCGTCGCAGGGCGTCTACCCAGATTCTCAATTCGCTCCAATTCGATGATCTTGCATCGGGGCAACCCTTCGCGGCTTCGTTGAGAAAAATCCTTCTCGCTTGCGGTTGAATTAAGCCTGCCTGTGCACGGAGTGAGCAGGCTCACTTCAACCTAACCAAACGAAAAGGAGACTTACCATGTCAACTGAAACCACGAAGAACCGCCCCGCCGCTGAAATCCGCGGCATGAACGGCCTCAAGGCCACGATCTGGAGCGACTCGACCGATACCGGCGGGGTCCGCTACAGCGTGCAGATCGCTCGCACCTACCGCAAAGACGACCAGTTCCACGACACCAACTACTTCGGTCCGTCGGAACTCCTGCAAGCGGCTCATCTCGCCTCGCGGGCCTACGACAAGATCGTAGAGCTGCGTGCCGAGCAGCGTCAACGCGACCAGGACTTCGGTTGATCCGAGGTTCGACTAGCCGTAAGCGGCCCGGTGGCTTCACGTCGCCGGGTCGGTTGCGTGCGCTAGCTGAGGCGATCTTGCGGCGGCGGAACGCGTCAACTCTGCGTGGCGAAGCGGCATCTTACCGGCTCACGGCGCGAGCGGCGGAGCTTGTCGCGGTAGCGGAGCTGCTAGCGGCCGGTGACGAGGGCCGCGACGAGTTCGTCGCGTGGCTCGTACAGGAGGGCGTGGCGGCTTTGCTAGATGAAACGCCAGAGGCCGATGCGTAAGAGCGTCGGCTTGCTTCGCGTGTCTCCAGTCGACTTCCTTTCTTTGGTTGCGTTCGACCTACCGTGCGGTAGTCGAATAGGTCGCAACGAACCAAAGAAAGGAACCTACGATGACCGGAAAATCACGCAGAAAAATGGACTATCTACGCCTCTCGGCACTCGCCGCCGACATGGGGCAGCTGCTTACCGAACGCCAAGACCTTCTGAGCGAGGACGACGCTCACCTGCTGTTCGATCTCAGATCTCAACTTCGCGGAATGTCGGCGCTTCTCGTCCAAGACGACCTGCATGCGGCAGTGAACACCATCATTCACCTGGCAATGCACGAATACGTGAGGATCAAGTTGGAGCTTGGGCCCCGAGAGCCGTAGGTCCAATCGAGCCCCGGCCGCGGGACTTACGGCGCCGGTCTCTGCTTGCTGCGTTCGCCGAGCGGTGCCGGCGGTCGATTAGCTTTCACGTGCTGCCCGGCTATGGCCGCGCCTTTTCTTGGTTGGGTGACCTAACCCGTGTGAGGGTGAGTAGGTCCACCCAACCAAGAAAGGAACCACGACCATGACCAACCACGACCAACACGCCAAAGCCGTCCGCTTGGGCATTGAACTGAGCCAATTCACCGGCGACCTAGAGCGGTATCGCCACCCGATCAGGCGGCACGTCATCTACACGCCTGGAGTGAGGCACCTCGCTCAAGAAGCCGAGGCGTACTGGCTGATCGACGCGATCGCTAGCTGGATCGGCTCGCACTCGTTCGTTGAAGCGGTCAAGCAAGACGCGAGGCTTCAGTCGCTGCACTTCTGGACGCTGCAAGTTGACCGTGAAGCGGCTTCGGCGGTGCTGACGGCAAGAGCGGACTCGGGCGAGCCGGCGTTCATCACGCAGCGTATCCCCTTTACCGACTTCCCGCTTGCGTCGATCGATATCTGGTGCGGCTTTGACGGCCGGCACTGGACGCTCTACCTACCGAGCGAGCACTAATCGTTCGGGCGGAGGTCGAGCCATCGGCCTCCGCTTTCTTCTTTCCCCTTTAATAGCTTCCCTTCGTTCTGACGCGCCACGTTGGCATCGTCTTCAAAAGAGCGCCGACATGCTCCGGCAAGCCGGTCGCCATCGGCACGTTGGCCCGAAGAGCCTTGCCTACGGCGGCGGCCGGGCCTGTCCACCTACGCATTTGAAAAATCGCTGCGGCTTGTGAAAAACTTACGACGGGTCGACTGTCGGCGCGTGTCTCGGGGCGGCAATTCACGGCAATGGGAGTCTTGAGCTTGGCGGAGCACCTTTGGTTCTTCGGCTTGGCTTGCCGTTGCGATTTTGCTTGAAAGTTTGGCGGTAGTGTGAAACTGTTCGGGAGGACGGGCGGCCAGATGTGTTTTTCGTTCCGAAAAACCCCTCCTCCGAACCCCTGACGGGCTTCTCCGGAGCATCTGGCCAACGTCGCGTCGTTGGATCACGCGCCGGCGCTTAGTGGGTCACCCCACCTGGAGCGTCGGCGTCCGTCGAGAGCCCTCCGCGGCTCCCAACGGGCCTGGGGCGGATCGCCGCCCCAACACCCCACGACCAACGGACCGCCCGTTGGAGCAGCGCGAAGGAGCCGTCCTTCGATGCGGATGGTTTCGCGGACGCCCCCTGCCCGCCGAGCGGGCGGCGGCCCCGCGAAGGCGGCCCTGCGGGGCCGCCGTACAAGTGAGGAGACGAGCGATGGCTCGACCCAAGAAACAACCGCACGAGCTTCGATCGGCAACGGTGAAGAGCGATCTTACCGTCGCCGAGAAGTGCTACGTGCAGCAGCAAGCGGCCGAGGCGGGCCTCAGCGAAGCCGAGTACACGCGACGCCGCGTGCTCGGCTACACGGTCCGCTCCGTCGCGGGCGCGTCGGCTTGTGACCCCGCTTTGATTAGTGAGATCAACCGCTTAGGCCGCGAAGTTAGCGCACTGGGCAACCTGGTGAACCAGGTCGCCTTGTACTGCCATACCGATCGCCGGCTCCGTCCCGAGTGGGAGCTTTTGCCGAGCGAAATCAAGCACCTACGCCGCTTGGTTGAGGCGAAGCTTGAGGAGGTGGTCTCGCGCGATGGTCCCTAAGCTGCACAAGAAGGCCTATAGCTTCCGCGGTGTCGCCCGCTACGTGCTCGGCGATCGGGAGGGCCCCTCCTCCGACCGCGTGGCTTGGACCGAGCCGATCAACCTCAGCACGCGTAACCCCGACATGGCCTGGCGGGTGATGGCCGCCACCGCGATGGACCAGGCGCGGCTGAAGCGCGAAGCGGGCATCCCCAACACGGGCCGCAAGAGCAACCTGTGCGTGCAGCACTTCACGCTCTCTTGGCACCCCGAGGAAGCCGACGGGCTCACCAAAGCCGAAATGATCCGGGCCGCCCAGGCGATGCTGCGGGTCATGAAGGCGGATAAGCACCAGGCGCTGCTCGTCGCGCACGACGACCAAGCCCACCCGCATGTGCATGTGCTCTTGAACCGGGTAAACCCTGACGACGGGCGGTTGCTGTCATCGAGCTTCGAGAAGCTGAAGGCGTCCAGGTGGGCCCAGAAGTACGAAGAGGAAAGGGGCAAGATTTACTGCGAAGAGCGGGTGCTCAACAACGAGGCCCGTGACCGGGGCGAGTACACGCGGGGCGACAAGGACGACCCGCGGCATCTGCACGAGGCGCTCGAAGCGGCCAACGACAACGATGCACGTGAGCGTCTGCTCGCTGAGCACCGGCGCAAGTCGCGGGAGCTGAAAGCAGCGGCCCGCCAGCTGGAAGCCGACCGCGACGCCGCCCTCGCCCAACTAGAAGCGGGTCACCTCGACCGCAAACGCGAACTGACTCGGCGGTGCCGGCAGTCGATTGCGCGGGCGCGAACCCGTATCCGTGATCGGAGCCGGCCGCTTTGGCAGCGGCTTCGCCACGAGCACGCCGCCGAGCGGAGGGCCCACGAGCTGCGCGAAGAGCGGGTGCTCGGCCGGGTGCAGAACGCCCTGGCGGCGATCGACTTTGGGGCTCTTGTTGGCGGCCGCGAAGCCAGGCAAGGGCGGGCGAAGACCATCGGCGAGGTGTTCCAGCTGCTGAGTGATTCGGGCGCTCGCGCCGAAGCGATGAAGCGGAAGCACGAGCAAGAAAGCCAAGCCCTGCACCGCCGCCAGAAGCGGGTTGAGAAGCAGGCGGCCGATCGCCGTCGTCGGCGGCGGGATGAACTGCTAGCCGAGGCGGGGCGGCAGTATCTCGCCGAGCGCAACGCCCGGCTCTTGCTGAATGGCATGGAGCGAGCCAAGCTCCGCGCTCAGTGGCTTGAGAAAGGCCGCAAGCTACGCGACGAGATCGAACGGCTGCCGCGGTCGTTGCCGCCGGATCGGCGTACTGATCCCTACCCCGACGTCGAGAACCCGACGAAGCCAAGCGACCTGCTACCTGCTCGCAACGCGGCGGCTGTGGCGAGGCGAATAGACAAGTGGCGGGAGCTGCGGAGCGGCCGATCCGGGCGTGGGCGCGATCCGGGTCGAGGTCGGGACGACGATTGGGAACGCTAGGAACCGTTTAAGCGAGTAGCATGCGTAGCTGCCCTTCGTTGATCTGACGCTGAAGCCCCATTAAACTCTTCTGCGCCGGCAGATCACATAGAAGTAGGGTATCTCAGACCGGCTCCAGCTGCAGTAAACAACGAGTTTTACGAAAATAAACCATGCGAAAGCCTTCCCATTTCGTTCTCTGTACGCTGGTCTCATTGCTCGTGCTGGGTATGGCAAAGCCAAATCCATACTTCTATGTATTTGCCGCTGCTACTCTTCTTGCATCATTGAGATATCGATTTCTTGACAAGCGAGTTGTCGACAACATCTACTACACCGTTGGAATTCTTGGCGTCGCTTTGGTCTTTTCTGCGAATAGCGTCGATCGCGAACTGTCGTCAATTGAGATGGCGATCGCGCGACTTGATGGACGACACGCAGAGAACAAGCTGAAGCAAGCCAAGTTGCAGCTTGCAAGCGATTATCCTAACGCAATTCTCGAAGCCCTAAAATCACAAAGTGTCGCCTTCCAAATTCCGGCAACTGTCGTAAAGCCAGGTAATGAGGTTAGTATGGCACGAGCCTCCGCCTCAGCTGAGGCCTACCGCCGTGACATCGAGAGATTTCGCGACGCGATCGAGCCGATGGACCTCGAAGAGCTTCGCGAAGCCAAGATAGAATTCCCAAGTTGCAAGGGAGATCTGGCAGTAGGCGCCCACGAATTTCGCACTATCGATGCTTACACTTGGTTGATCGCACCGGATGCACTCCAGAATGAGCAATCCGAGGCGCAGAACGAGGAAGCAGAAATTACCAAACTACGTTCACTTTCACAGAAGAAAGCAGAGCAGCTCAGAAGCTTCAGAGCGGATATTGCGATTCTCCCGAGGCGCGCTCTCAGTCACCTTTGGCCTTTCATAGCTGTCCTCTTGCTTGCAATGAAGATCGCCATAAAGCCTGCTTGTCGAACCACGAACGACGAGTGAACCTCTGGAACTCCCCGAGCCTCTTCGCGTGATGCCCAAATGTACTACTGAACAATTGCGGGGTCGTGCAAGTGTTCACTGTGTAACTCCTGGTGCAACGGTGAACGAACCATTCAGCCGAGTATCCTCTGCCAGATAGTCTTCTCGCGCTCGGCTTCGAGCTGCCCCTTGTAGTGATCGATCTGACGCTTCGCGCTTGCCTTGAGCCTCTCGCGTTCTTGTTTAGCTTCAGACTCTTGGTTAGCGACTTTCTGCTCAAGCGAAGCGATTGCGTCCTGCCAGCCCCCTGCTCCCTGGTTGCTCTCTAGCAGCAGCGTCGCGCGGTTGTGCCCTTCCTGGGCGAGCTGCAGCGATTCCTGCAGGTGCTCAATCTGCTGCTCAAACTGGCGGCGTTCCCGCTCCCGCTCCTCGATCTCTTTGGCCAGCATCGCCTGAACTTCGGCGTCGGCGGGGGGGCCTTGGACTTGGGAAGCTGGCCTCGCGGCCGCCCCCTCCTCCCGCGCCAGGTCGGCGACCTTGATGTCGTAGACACGGGCAAGCTCCGAGGCGTCGATTAGCTTGGCGCCGCTGCCGTCGTCCGTGCAGGACAGCTTGCCCTCCTTGAGGTGCTTGGCGATGGTGTTGCGGCTCTTGCCCGTGAGGCGGCTGGCTGCGGAGATGGAAAAGTGGGTCTTGGTCATGTGGGTTCAGGCGTGATCGATGGTGATCACGCGACGACGTTAGCATGCCTCGGCCGCGCTGCGCAAGCGTTTTCTTTCGCTTGGCAGCAGACTTTTACTGTGCACTGCGCGGGTGTGAGCTGCTCAGCTGCAGCGCAAGCCTGCCCTGTGCAAAAAGTGAGCTGCTTCGTGGGCATCGGAAAGAGCAGCCCTGCGCAGCCCCGTTGCCCAGCCGCGCGGCGGGTCTGACAGCGGAACGAGTGTCGGCGTGAGCAGGGGTGCTCATGCGCTGCGCGCCGCTCTAGGAGCAGGGCGAAGCGGCACAGCGCTGCGAAGTTTCTTGGTGCAACGCGGGCAAGAATCGTGTAGCGTGGTTGTTGGGAATGGCCGAATCGGTTGTTTCTCTTCTCACCGGGCGTCGGTTCTCGACCGCCCACGCAACCCACCAACGAAAGGAGGGCGTTCGCCGAAGCTCTAGCGGCATCGTGCCATGCAAAAACCGCCGCGGCTAGGCGGCGGTCGATCGCTCGGGTGAGCGCAGAAGAGGGTTGTCAACGAACCTACTGTAGCGCTATTCCGGGTACCGCGCAATCGAAAAGTGATTGCGTGTGCGTTTGCGTGGGTGGTCCCAGCGGCGAGGCGACGCCAATCAGCCTATGCAGCAGTCACTCTCAACCAACTCTCTCTATGTTCACCGCGGCCGGATCGCTTCGGACGCCTACCGCCGCGCCACCCTCATGGCCGATGACTTCACCGGCCTGGAGGAGGGGGCCGATCGCTACGCTCTGCTCTTGCTCGTCAAGAAGGTCGGCAAGCAGGCCGGCTTTACGCCGCGGATGATCCACCTGCTCGACTACTACCTGGCGTTCACGCGGGACATCGACTGGGAGGAGGGGAGCCGGCCTGTCGTATATCAGTCGCTCTCGCGGACCGCCCTCGACCTCGGCGTCAGCGAACGCCAGGTGCAGAACCTGGAGAAAGCATTGTTCGAAGCCGGGGCGATCGGCTGGAACGACAGCGGCAACCACAAACGGTACGGGCAGCGTTGCCAAGAGACCGGCCGCCTGCTGTGGGCCTACGGCGTCGATCTGACGCCGCTTGCTTATCTGCGAGAAGAGCTTGAAACCAAGCTGGCCGAGAAGCGGCTCTACGACGACGCCTGGATGGCGACGAAGCGGGCCATCTCGGCGTGTCGGCGGCAGCTGCGGGCTCATTTGGCCGAGTGGTCGGCCGAGGAGGTGCATCGGACCCTTGAGTTTGTTGCTCGGTACGACGAGATCGCCGTGCAGCTACGCACGCATCTGGACTTGGCGGCTATACGTTTGCTCCTGGAGGCCCATGAAAGCCTGCTGAGCGCGTTGCTCGACGCGATGGAGGTTGAGGCTGCCGAGATCGGCGACTTGGCTCAGCGTGCTTCTACGCCCGCGAAAACAGCAAAAGGTTCATCCACGAGCGAACCGGAGTTCGTGCACTACAAATCTACCACCCAATCTTCCAAAGCTACTGGTAGTCGTCCCGACAGCGGCTTGCAGGAAAGCGTAGCGGAGGCGCCGGCGACCAACGACCTGGTGGCTTGCTCGGGGCTGACGCACGTGACACTCGCGATGGCGGTCGGTGCAGCGAGCGACCGGCTGGCGGCCCGGCTAAGGCATACCCCCGAATGGCGGGACGTTGTCGAGGCAGCTTACCAGTTACGGCCAGAGCTGGGCGTCTCGCAGGCGAGCTGGGGAGAGGCGTGTGCGGTGCTCGGCCGGACCGGGGCGGCGCTCTGCCTGCTGGTGACCGACCGGGCGACGCTCCGCAGCGAGGACCCGGTCGAACGCCCGGCCGCCTACTTCCGCGGCATGGTCCACCGGGCGGAGCGGGGCGAGCTGCGGCTGCACCGGTCGTTGTTTGGGCTGTTGGAGCGCGACCGGAGCGTCGCGTGATCGCTTGCTTCGGTCAGGCTGCTGTGCCAGAGTCCGCGGATGACCCGCCTGCCACGCTACTGGACCTACCTGCTGCTCTCCGATCGGGGGGAGACCTACGCCGGTTACACGTCCGACCTGCGTCGTCGCCTGCGGGAGCACAACTCGGCCGAGAACCGCGGCTGGACGCGGGGGAGGCGGTGGCGATTGGCAGCCGCGGAGTGCTACTTCGATCGGGCCAGTGCGGTTTGGGTCGAGAAGCGGCTGAAGCGGTCCCGGTCGTTCCGCCAGAGTTGGCTGAGGCGTTCTTCATTCCGGCGAGCCTGGCTCTCATCGGCGAACGCTCATCGCAGCCCGCTGTCGCGTCCCAAGCAGTAGCGTCCGACGGCGGGGGTCTTCTGCTCCGACAGCAACAAAAGGGGGCACGCGCCGCCCTTCCTTACTTGCCCTCGATCGACCCCAGCTGGGGGTGAGGGTCGATGCGAAGGCGGCGACGGAAGGGGGCTTCGAGATCACTTCTCTAAGGAATGGTGAGGTGCTCCGCCTGGCGGCCGTCGATATTGCTTGACATCGCTCGTCGAGCTGTGGCATGGCTGGGTTTTCATAACCAGCAAGATGGCTGGGTTTTCATAACCAGCAAGAGAAGGGCCGCCGCATGGAACGAGCACGCAACGACAAGACCGCCCGCCCAGTCAGGTAGGGCGGCATGGCGAAACGAAAAACCAGTCCGAAGCCTCGGAGGGACATCTACCAAGAGGTGACCGACCGCATCCTGGAGCTGCTCGACGGGGGCGTGGCGCCCTGGCGGCAGCCGATCAAACGCCGAGGCAACTCCGACGGAATGCCGAAGAGCCTGTCGACCGGCAAGCCTTACCGAGGGATCAACACGTTTCTGCTGGCGATGACCGCCTGGGCGAAGAACTACGAGTCGAGCTACTGGGCGACGTTCAACCAAGTGAAGCAGCAGGGCGCGCAGGTCCGTAAAGGCGAAAAGTCGACGCTCGTAGTGTTCTGGAAGCAGTACACCAAGGAAGACCGCGAGACGGGCGCGGAGCAGAGCATCCCGGTGCTGCGGCACTACAACGTCTTCAACGCCCTGCAGTGCGAGGGCCTGGCGGCGCCTGATCTCGTTAAGGAAGAGGCTCCGTCGGAGCCGTTCGTGCCGATCGACGAGGCGGAGCGGATTGTCACCGGGTACCCTCGGCCGCCGGAGATCGCCTGGGGCGGCAACTCGGCCTATTACCTGCCGGGGCTCGACAAGGTCCAGATCGCTCCGCCCGAGCGGTTCGAGAGCCGGGAATCCTACTACGCCACGCTATTTCATGAGCTGGCGCATTCGACTGGGCACAAGTCGCGTTTGGCTCGTGATCTTGGGGAGAAGGTGAGCCCGTTCGGATCACCCGACTACTCCAAGGAGGAACTGGTCGCCGAGATGGGATCGGCGTTTCTCTGCGCCGCGGCCGGGATCAGCCCGCCGACGATCGAGCAGTCGGCCGCCTACATCGACGGTTGGCGGAAGAAGCTGAAGGACGACAAAAAGCTCGTCGTTCAAGCCGCCGGGCAGGGGCAGCGGGCGGCGGATTACGTACGAGGAGATCATGCGAAGCCCGAAGTCCTACTTCCGTAGGCCCAGGTCGACACATCCTACCAGCCTCAGCTTGTCGCAATTTGTCCGCTGACTGGGTCACGTCCAAATCCATCGGGCCTACTGACGCAATCGTCGAAAGATCGTAGCAGTCCCGACGACAAAGCCGATTGGGCAGATTCTACAGGGCGATTCCTTGGGTTCGAACTATCTGGTAAGATGGCAGATTTCCAATAGGGCAGCAGCAGATTTCCAATAGGGCAGGCAGCATGCGTACTCCTCTAATTGGCATTGATTTGTTTGCCGGTGCAGGGGGGATGAGTCTGGGTGCCCGGCTAGCCGGAATCGACGTCCAATTCGCCGTCGAGAACGATCCGTGGGCGTGTGCTACCTATCGCCACAATCACTCGTCGACCCTCCTGTTCTCCGGCGACATCCGAAAACTAAATCGACGCCAGCTTCGCCCCTGGATCGCTGATGGTGACGGAATCGTCCTATTCGGTGGACCACCTTGCCAAGGTTTCTCGTGGTCAAACCTGCGGACCCGAAGCGAGAGCAACAAGAACAACTGGCTCTTTCTTGAATTCATTCGCATTGCCAGGTTGCTAACCCCGGAGTGGATTGTTTTCGAGAACGTGCAGGGCTTTACCAACACGAGGGGGGGGCTCTTTGCCGAAGCCGTTAGGTCTGAGTTTGAACAGCTGGGTTACACAACGCATTCTGCCAAGCTGAATGCGATGCACTACGGTGTTCCTCAAGATCGAACTCGCTTCTTTCTCGTTGCAAGCCGTGACGGCGTAGCCTTCCAATACCCCAAGCCGTCCTCCAGATTGATTAGCGTGGATGAGGCGATTCGTGATCTCCCAAAACTTAAGAACGGCGAAGCGGAATGCCGGCAGGCTTACGGCCGCAAGAAACCCTCTCCTTACGGTCGGGCAATGCGACGAAATCAGAAAAGTTGCTGCAACAACCTCGTGACGAGAAATGCGGGTTTTGTCCTTGAACGATACTCCTACGTCCCCCAAGGAGGCAACTGGGAAGACATACCTGAGAATCAGATGGACAACTACGCAGATCGCTCGCGGTGCCACACGGGAATCTATCACCGACTCAAGCCTTCAAAGCCTTCGATTGTGATTGGCAATTTCCGCAAAAACATGCTCATCCATCCGACAGAGGATCGTGGACTCAGTGTTCGCGAGGCGGCTCGCCTGCAGTCCTTCCCCGACAAGTATGAATTCAAGGGATCGATTGGTTTTCAGCAACAGCAAGTTGGCAACGCTGTTCCACCGCTGCTTGCTAAGGGGGTGTTCCGACTTGTCGCGAAGTGCCGAGAAGGGCTCTGATTCACTATGACCTGGACCACTACTGAATTTGAGAACTACGTCGAACAAGAGCTAGTAGACTCTTTTCCGGCAGAGGAAGCTCGTCAGCTCTACAGCGGCTACGTAGACGCTCGGCCGAAAGTGCTCCAAGAAATCGAGAGAATCGCGCAGACCGAACCTAACCTAACTGACCATGGCCCACGACACATAGCCGATGTCATGCGAAAGGTCTTTTCCATCATTGGATCAGACAAATCTGACCATGGCCTTGAGGCTCGCGACCTCTACATCTTGCTCCAGTCGATCCTATTCCACGACGTCGGAAACCTGCACGGAAGGCGCAGGCACAATGAGCAAATTGGCAACATGTTCATCAGTGCGCGTGGAAACGGAGACGAGCTGCGCAGAGAAAGAGACTTGGTTGTGAGAACAGCCCGCGCTCACTCTGGAAAATCGTCGGCCGGCAACGAGAACACGCTCATCGAATTGGATGACCAAGCACACTCCCCCTTCGGCCCGATAAAGCAACGGTCGATTGCGGCTATCTTGCGACTCGGTGACGAACTCGCCGAGGGACCCCAACGCACAACTCGATACTATCGAGAATTTATTGGATACACAGAAGACGCCCAGATTTTCCACGAGTACTCCCGATGTACATCGACAATGGCGGATCGGGCAGCGGGTCGCATCTGCCTTACATATGACATTGACATCGAAGACTTCCTCACAGACGAAGAATTTGATAAAGCACGACGGCCTTGTCGACTAACTCCAGACGAACTGAGGCGTGCCGAGTTGCGTGAAGCGGTTAAGAATCGCGCAGCGTAGCCGGCA